>NZ_JAUSYO010000001.1:317174-634348 GCF_030816935.1 Arthrobacter sp. B3I9 | reverse complement strand
CCCCCCAACCCGCTCGCACTTGATGCCGTTTGAGGGCTCGAAACGGCATCAAGTGCGAGCTAGCTGGGTGGGGACGGCGTCCTAGGTGCCGCGGGCGCCCGGCGGGCGTTGACCCGGCCGGGTCAGGTCGCGAGGCCGGGTGCGTGGAACAGCGGGACGTGCGACGCCGGCCGGGCAGGAACTCCCCTGGCGCCGCCCTTCGCCGCCGCCACAGTTGCCGGTGATGCCGTTCCCGCCGTCGCGGTTGCCGGTCCGGCGGTGCGGAGCGTTGCCGTTCCGGCGGTGCCAAGCGTTGCGGCCGCTTTTGCCGAGTCCGTCGCCGTTGCGGGCCGGGCAGTGTCTGCGGGCGTGGGGGCGCGGAGAATGACCAGCGCCTCGACGTCGATCAGCCTTCGGGCCCCGGTCCGGGCGTCCCGGATCCACACCAGGTCCATCGACGCAACCGTCTGGCTGACGCAGCCCCGGTGGAACAGCTTGCCGTTGTGCCAGGCCTCGATTTCGTCCCCGACCGACAACTCCGCACCTGTTCGGACCCTGCCGACCTCCTCTGCAGCCATCGCCTGCTCCTCCCCTAAAGTTCCAGCGCTTTCGATTACGCCTTCAGCTTGCCGATGAAACGTTTCGACGGCGTTTCGGCCGGGTGATTTCTTTGTGTCCATCCAGCGGTTGGCCTGCCAAAATGAGGGGAACCAACTGGAGGAGACTCATGACGGAGCACCATCACGACGCCGGCGGAACGGACGCGGGCACGGCGGCGCAGTTGTGGGATGAACGGTACCGCAGCCGGCCCAGGGTCTGGAGCGGGCGGCCCAATCCTCAGCTGGTGGCCGAAGCGTCCGGGCTGCAGCCGGGATCCGCACTCGACCTGGGCTGCGGCGAGGGCGCTGACGCCCTGTGGCTGGCCACCCAGGGCTGGACCGTGACGGCCCTGGACGTCTCCGCCGTCGCGCTCGAAAGGGCGGCTGCGCATGCCCGCGAGGTGGGGCAGGACGGCAACATTGAGTGGGTGCAGCAGGATCTGGCCACCTGGGTGCCGGACCGGCAGTACGACCTGGTCAGCGCCCAGTTCCTGCACTCGACCCTGTTGCCGTGGCAGCAGGGCCTGCGGCTGGCCGCGGCAGCGGTGCGCACCGGCGGCACTCTGCTCATTGTCGGGCACCACCCGGACGGACTGCCGTCCTGGGGAAACCACCACTCGCACGAGCAGTACTTTACTGCCGAGGAGGTGGCGCAGGAACTTCGGATCGAGGCACCCGAGTGGCGCCGCGACGTCCTGGACATCCGCGTCCGGAGTGCGACCGGACCCGACGGCGAGGCGGCCGAGCTCACGGATGCCGTGCTGCGCGCCACCCGCATCGCCCGCTGAAACAGGCGCTGCGGCCGTCCGTCAGCCTTCGCGCGGCGCCCTGGCCACGCGCGGCGCGACCACGAGGGCGGCAACCCCGAGGGCCGCGGTGAGCGTGAAAACACCGGCGAAGGACCCTGCAGTCCCCGGGTAAGCGGCAAAGACGATGGCCGTGGCGGCCAGGGCCAGTGCGCCCCCGAGGGAATCGGAAATGGACATCGCCGAGCTGTTGAAGCCCTCCGTGTCCTTGGTGGACAGGGCCAGGGTCATCACGCTCAGGCGCGGATACATCAGCCCCATTCCCCCGCCGGCAAACACCCAGCCGGCGATCGGCACGGCTGCAGGCCAGCCGAGCACGGTAGTCACCAGAGCAAGAACGACGGCGCCGAGCACCATCCCTGCCCCGGTCCGCACGGCGCGGCGGTCCATCAGGCGGGGTCCCAGCCTGCCCTGGACGCCGGAGGCGGCGGCCCACGCGAGGGCTCCCGCCGTAAGGGTCAGGCCGGCGAAGGTCGGTGAGAACATGTAGCGTTCCACCAGCAGGTACGGCAGGTAGACCTCGGTACCGAAGAACGCCGCCGAGGCCAGCCCGCGCGTGAGGATCACGCTGGGAAGCCCGCGGCGGGCCATGAGGGTTCCGCGGGGCACGAGCGGGCGGACGGCTACGAGCGCCACGGCCACGGAACCCGCCGCCAGCACACCACCGCCGGCCGGCAATTCAACGGACAGATTCAGCCCCAGCACGGCGAGCGCGGCCAGCGCAGCCCAAGCCAACCGGACGTACCCTTCCCCGTTTCGGGTCCGCTCCGGCGATTTCCGCTCCGGCGATTTCCGCTCCGGGGATTTCCGCTCCGGACTGCCGCGCAGCCCGCGCACTGCCGGCACGATCATGAGCAGCGCCGGCACCACCAGCCCCACCACGCCCAGGAAAACCCAATGCCAGCTCGCCAGTTGAGCCACCAGGCCGGCTGCGAAGGGGCCAACAAGCGAGGGAATCACCCAGGCAGCGGAAAATGCGGCGAAAATCTTCGGATGCAGCACCTGCGGATATACCCGGGCCACAACCACGTAGAGGGAAACCGTCATGGCACCCCCGCCGAGGCCCTGCACCAGCCGGCCGGCCACCAGGGCGGCCATGCTTCCGGCCGTTCCCGCGATCACCAGGCCCAGCACGAACAGGGCCACCGACGCGAACAGCGGACCCGCCGGACCGTGCCGGTCGGACCAGTTGCCCGCCGCCACCATGCCGATGACGCCGGTGGCGAGAGGGCCGGCAAAAGCCAGCGCATACAACGCTGCTCCGCCCAGCTCACGGCTGACCAGCGGCATGATCGTCGTCACCGCCATGGACTCGAAGGCGGCGAGGAACACCAAGGCACAGGCGCCGAGCGTCACCAGCAGGTAGCTGCGGTGGAAGAGGCCGGCTGATTCCGGGACCGGGGCTGGAACAGTGCGGGACACGGGCTACGGTCAGCCGCCGACGAAGCGGTTCCGCCCGGCGCAGTAGCCGAACACCGCGGCCAGCGCACCGACCGCAAGGAAGAACAAACCTGCCGCCGCGAAGGACCCTGTGGACTGGTGCAGCTGGCCGGCCAGGAGTGTCCCGGTGGAGCCGACGCCGTAACCCACGCCCTGCATCATCCCGGACAGGCGGGCCGCGGTGTGGCCGTCGCGGGTGCGGAGCATGATCATGGTCAGCGCGACGGCGGTCATGCTGCCCTGGCCCAGGCCGAGGAGACCGGTCCACAGCCAGGTCAGTTCCAGCGGCCCGAAGATGCTGAGGGCAAATCCGCTCCCCGTCATCAGGGCCACGACCGCGCTGATGACGCGCTGGTCACGCAAGCGGGCAGCCAGGGCAGGAGCGAAGAGGGACCCAAGCATCTGCAGCACGATCGAGGCGGAAACAATCAGCCCGGCCGTGCCTCCGTCCATGCCGCGCTCGCGCAGGATGGGTGCCAGCCAGGCAAAGACGCTGAAGGACATCATGGCCTGCAGGACCATGAAGATAGTGAGCTGCCAGGCGATGGCCGAGCGCCATACGTTCACGCCGTCGGCCGCCAGCTGGTGCCGGCCAGGGTGCTGCCGGACGGCGAGCGGAAGGAACAGCACAAGGACGACGCCGGCAGGCAGCGCCCAGAACCAAAGCGCCGCCGTCCATTCCCCCGTCACGGTGAAAATGGGGTAGGTGAAGCCGGCGCCGAGCGCCGCGGAGGCGCAGATCGCCGTCGTGTAGAGACCGCCCATCAGGCCCAGCCGGTGCGGGAAGTCACGCTTGACCAGGCCGGGCAGCAGGACGTTGCAGAGCGAGATGGCGGCCCCGCAGGCGGCCGTGCCGGCGAGCAGGGCGGGAAGGTGCCCGGCGCCCCCGACGTGCACAGGACGCAGCAGCAGCCCGGCCGTCAGTACCGCCATGGCGCCGAGCAGCACGCGTTCGGCGCCGAAGCGGCGGGCAAGCACGGGTGCCAGCGGGGCAAACAGCCCGAGCAGTGTGACGGGCACCGTGGTGAGCACCGTGACCGCCCAGCCCGGCAGTCCGGCGTCGGCCGTCACCTCGGGAAGCACCGCGGGAAAACTGGAGAAAACGGAGCGGAGGTTCAGCGCGATCAGGACCAGGCAGAGTCCCAGATAGACGAGCCCGCGCCGGCTGCCGACGTGGGTGGGCGCGGCCGCAGGAACTTCGTCGATCTCCGCGTCCACGAGCGTGCTGCGCCGGTCCCCGCCGGCGGGGATGCGCTGGAGCGCGGAGTCCTGGGCGTTCTGCGGTGACGTCACCCGACCTATTCTGGCAGGCTTCTCCGCGCCCCCGCCAAGGGATCCGGCATCCGGCGCGACTCCACTATTCTGGAAGGGATGAGTGAAACCCCAGAAATACCCGAGGCGCCGCAGCCCTCCCGCCCGGTGACCCCCGGCAGCCAGGCCTCGTTCGGCACCTACGGCGGCCGGCCGGTGAGCTTCGTGCGACGCGGCACCCGGCTGCAGGGCCGGCGCCAGGCCGCGTGGGAAGAGCACGCTGACCGCTGGGCCGTGGAGGTGCCCCGCCACGTCGCCAACACTTCCGTGCACCCGGAGTACGAGTTTGATGCGGAAGCCGAATTCGGGCGCAAGGCCCCGTTGATCGTGGAAATCGGTTCAGGCCTCGGCGACGCGGTCTGCCATGCCGCCGAGGAGAATCCGGACAAGGACTTCCTCGCTGTCGAGGTGTACACCCCGGGCCTGGCCAACACCCTGATCAAGATCAACAGCCGGGGACTCACGAACGTCCGGGTGGTGGAGGCGAACGCCCCCGAAGTGCTGGCCACGATGCTCCCGGCAGGCTCGGTCACAGAGGTGTGGGTGTTCTTCCCGGACCCGTGGCACAAGTCCCGGCACCACAAACGCCGGCTCATCCAGCCGGAGTTCGCCGATCTCGTCGCCCGCGCCCTGAAGCCGGGCGGTATCTGGCGGATCGCGACGGACTGGTCCAACTATGCGGTCCACGTGCGTGACGTGCTGGCCGGCTCCCCCGACTTCGAGAACCTGCACGAGGGCGAGCGCAGCGGCGCGGACAGCCCACTGACCCAGGTCTGGGAATCCGGCGTCGAAGCCCTGGTTGGCGGGGCGCCCGTCAAAGAAGGCCGGCCACCGGTGAGCACCGAACATACGGGCCCCAACGAAGGCACCGATGAGACCGGTGGCTGGGCACCGAGGTTCGAAGGCAGAATCCTGACCAGTTTCGAGAACAAGGCGCACGAGGCGGGGCGGCTGATCTTCGATCTCAGGTACCGGCGCCGCTAGACGGGGTCCGAACCGGGCTCCACCATGCTGTTCCCGGAATTCCCGCCATGGCACGATTACTCGACGGCATACACCGGGCCGGGTTGCGTCCGGAGCGGAATCGAGTCAGCTGGGGGTCCGGGATCACATGGAACTGAAGAACGTCGTGGAGGCGACGGAGGACGTGACCAACGCCCGTCCCCTCGAACTGGTGGCGCGGGCCGGCTTCGCAGTAAGCGGGATCCTGCATTTCCTGATCGGTGTGGTCGCCATCCGGCTCGCCATGGGGGGCGAGGGCGAGGCGGATGTGAGCGGGGCGGTGGCGCAGCTCGCCAACCAGCCCGCCGGCCCGGCGCTCCTCTGGGTTTCCTTCGCGGCCTGCATCGCCCTGGCGCTATGGCAGGCCAGCGATGCCGTCTTCGATTACGAGCACCTCCCGGGCAAGAAAAAGCTGGGAAAGAAATCCAAGGCCGCGCTTCAGGCCGCGGTGTACGCCGGTCTCGCCGTGACACTGCTGTCGTTTGCCAACGGCGCGGGCAAGGACCACTCCACCTCCACGAGTGACCTCACGGTTTCCATGATGGAAGCACCCGGAGGCTTTGGGCTTCTGCTCGCCATCGGCGCCGCCGTCGCAATCACCGGGATCATCTACGTTGTCCGCGGCATCCGTCAGTCCTTTGTTAAGTACCTTCGGCTTCCGCCCTCGCCCAGGGCCCGTACGGCGGTGACGGTCCTTGGTGTTGCCGGCTATGCCGCAAAAGGCATCGCCCTGCTCCTGGCAGGCCTGCTGATTCTCATCGCCACCGTGACGGCGCACCCCGAGCAGTCAACCGGAATCGACGGCGGCCTGAAGGGCCTGCGCGAGCAGCCGTTCGGGATGTACATGCTGGCCGCCGTCGGCGTCGGGCTGATTTGCTACGGCATTTACATGATGGTGCGCTCCAAACTCGGGAAGATGTAGCGTGCATGCGCGGCCCGGGGCCGCCGGAACGGCCCCCTTTACCCCCGGGGAACCGCGACGACGGCCACCGTCTGCTGCTTGGCGTCCCGCATTTCGACGCTGGCGATACTGGTGAGCTGAACCGGCGTGGCGCCGGTGATCCTGACCCGGCCGCTCGGTGTGGCCGTCCACGCGCACGCGCGGTCTTCGCCGCCGTCGCGGTCCTTGACCCAGAGCGAGAACCTGCCGTCGACCGGCAGGCTCCGGCCGTCCACGGCGAGCTCCGTGCCCCAGGTCTTCTTGACCAGCCCCACCGTGAACTGCAGCCCCTCGCCGGTCTGCACCGAGTAGCTCGCGTCCGGCTTGGCCGGCGGGTTGAGCAGCGGGTTGAGCAGCGGGCCGGCCAGCACGCCGGCGCCGAGGCAGGCCACGGCTACAGCCGCCACCGCCACCGACCAGCGGCGGCGCACCCTGCGGCGCCGGACAGCCAGCTCATCCAGCAGCCGTTTGGGGACGGGAACGGCAATGGCTTCCTGCCGCGCCTGCGCCGGACCGGCAGCGGCGGCGCCGGTGAGCGCGACCGCGTCCCCTACCGGCACCGCATCCAGCAGCGCAGGGAGGCTGGCCAGTTCGTCCAGTTCCTTCCGGCACTCCGCGCAGGACTCCAGATGCCGTTCGAAGGCCGCACCGTCTGCAGCGTCGAGTCCGCCCAGCAGATAGGCGCCGAGCAGCTGGTGTAGCTCCATGCTGTTCACCGCTGCACCCCCATTTCGTCAAGGATGGTCCGAAGAGCACGGACCGCGTAGAACGCCCTGGATTTCACTGTTCCACTCGGAATGTTCAACTGTTGCGATGCCTCCTGGACGGTGTAGCGGCGGTAGTGGAGGGCGACCAGGACGTCCCGGTGCTCGGAGCTCAGCCGCAGCAGCGCCTCCTCGATGAGAACCCGGTTGAGGAGTTCGTCGACGCGTTCGGTCGGGTCGGCGAACTCCGCCGCATCGTGCGCCGCGGCCTCGAGTGGCCGGCGTTGGGCTTTGCGGTAGTTGTCGATCATGATGTTGCGGGCTGTCCTGAACAGGTAGCTGCGCAGGCTGCCGGTAATCTCCGGCGCCTGCTGCCAGACGCGCAGGACAGTCTCCTGGACCACGTCCTCCGTCAGCTGCGGGTCCCGGCAGGCGCTGAGGACAAAGCGTTTGAGGGCCGTGCCGTGGTCGCGGTAGATCGCGGCCACCACGTCTTCGTCCAGCGACATGCGATGCCTCCCCGTTTTGTACCCTGCGCCTTTGTACCCTCCGCCCCTCTGGCCTCGTGCCCCCTACGACGTACAGAATCGGCCAAACGTTCACTTCCCCGGCGTGAACCATTCTTTCCCGGGAGGCGTCTTAACGGTTAGGCCTGGCCTGACGAGTTGGCCGGTATGAGTCTAGGAGCAACAGATGAAAAAGCACCTCAGCATTGGCCTGTCCGCTTTCGCAGTTGCCGCACTACTTTCCGGTTGCGCGGGCGGAGGCGGCGGCACAACCACGGCGCCCTCCAGCGCGGCGGCAACTTCGGCTCCTACCTCATCCGCACCGGCCAGTTCGATGTCCGCCCCGGCCGCCGCGTCAGAGCTGAAGGTCGCGGAGTCCAAGGTCGGTCAGATTGTGGTCGACGGCAAAGGCATGAGCGTGTACTACTACACCAAGGACACCAAGGACTCCGGGACAAGCGCGTGCACCGGTGGATGCCTCACCGCCTGGCCGCCCGTCACCACCACCTCCGCCACACCGTCCGTCCAAGGCGTCATGGGCGCCCTCGGCACCATCACAACCCCCGACGGCAAGAAGCAGGTGACCATCAACGGCATGCCCATCTACTACTACGCCAAGGACAAGGCCGCAGGGGACATCACGGGCCAGGGCGTTAACAGCGTCTGGTACCTCGTGGCGCCGTCGGGCGAAATGATCACCACCGCCGCCGGATCGTAAAGGTCCTGTGTTGTGTTGTAAAGGTGCCGGGCCCGCCGGGTTCCTGCCGCCGCTGGGGGGCGGCGGATCCGGCAACGAAACAGCCAGCACCGGCAGGCGGACGCTGTAAATGCAGGCAGGATCAGCAGGTCCCCAAGGCTCGCTAAGATGGATCAGATGACCACCTGCTGAAAGTTGTACGCACATGCCATCCCATCCGGACGAGAGTGCGGCGCTGGCTATACAGACACCTGCGATCAACGACCGCTCCCTCGCGGCCGGGCTTGCCTACGCTATGGGCAGCCGGGTTTCCGGTATCTCCTTCGACGCCGCTACCGGGTTGATGCTCGGCAAAGTGCGGGGCGGCTCGGATGCGCCCTATTCGACGACGGCGAAGCTGGTCCGGAAAGCGGGCGGCTGGAGCTGCACCGTCGGGGTCTGCACCTGCCCGGTCCGGAAGGATTGCAAGCACGTGGCGGCCCTGCTTTTTGCAGCCGAAGACAACCCCGCAACGCGGGTGCAGCTGCTGGCCCCCGCCGAGGCGTCCAGGCTGTCCCGCCAGGCGCCGGCCCTGGAACTGCCGGACTGGGAACAGGCCCTCAGCCCGCTGATCGCCCGCCCGGGCATTACGCAGTCCTCCAACGGGATTCCGCTCGCGCTCCAGTTCGAAATTGAGGAACCGGCCCCGCATTTCTCCTACACCGGCCGCCGGGACCCGCTGCGCAGCGTCCGGCAGCTGAAGGCCCGGCCTGTGATCATGGGCGCCAAAGGCAAGTGGATCCGGGGCGACGTTTCGTGGAACACGCTGAGCTACCTGAACTACCGCCGGGAGTGCAACGAGGCCCATGTCGAGTGGATGCAGGAGTTCCTCGCCTCGCATACCGCCCTTGCCAACCGCCAGCACTCGGGCACCGCGCCCTGGCTGGGCCTGAACACCTACGCCGGCAAGAACCTCTGGAGCCTCCTGGCCCAGGCCTCCAAGATCGGCGTCGCCCTGGTCCACGGCCGCGGCCAGGAGCCGGTCCGCGTGGTGGACGCCCCCGCCGCCGCCGGGCTCAACCTCACCCGCTTCGGCGATGCGCCGAGCGGGGACACCTCCGGTGCCCGCGGAGCCGCAGCCGCTGATGCCGCCGGCGAGCACGGCGGAGGGTTGTCGCTCGCGCCCACCATCACGGTAGAAGGCGCCGTGGTCGACCCCGCCCAGGTCGGCACCATCGGACGTCCGGCGCACGGGATCTTCCTGACCTCGGACGGAGACGCCCTGCCCGGCGTCGCGCCGTCGGACCCCACCATCACCCTTGCCCCCCTTGAAGGCGGGCTCAGCGAGGAACTGCTGACCTTCGTGACCGCCGGGACCACCCTGCACATCCCCGCCCGGGATGAAACCCGCTTCCTCACGGGCTTCTATCCCAAGCTGAAGCAGACCGCCCGGGTCACGGCCTCCGACGAATCCGTGGAGCTGCCGGCCCTGGCGGTCCCCACCCTGTCGTTGTTGGCCAACTACGGCGCGGACCACCGGGTAAGGCTGCACTGGGAATGGCACTACACGTCCGGAACGCTCGTCACGGCCCAGCCGCTGTGGCGCCACCCCGGCGACCACGGGTACCGCGATGACCCCGCGGAAGCGGCCATCCTGGAAACTGTGGGCCAGCCCTGGGACGTGGTTCCCGCCCTCGGCGAATCTGCCACCGGCGGATGGGGGACGCCGCGCCTGGCCGCCTCCGCCGAGCTCAGCGGCCTGGACACGCTGGCCTTCACCGAGGAGGTCCTGCCCCGGCTCCGCGAGCTGCCTGGCGTCACGGTGGACACGGCCGGCGAGATCGCCGACTACCGCGAGGCGGAGGAAGCGCCCGTGGTGGCGATTTCGACCAAAGCCACCGACAACCGGGACTGGTTCGACCTCGGCATTGTCATCACGTTGGAGGGCCAGCCGGTCTCCTTCGCGGCCCTGTTCTCCGCCCTGGCCGCCGGTCAGACCCGCATGCTGCTGCCCAGCGGGGCGTACTTCTCCCTCGACCTGCCCGAACTCCACCAGCTCCGGGCGCTCATCGACGAAGCCCGCTCGCTGCAGGACAACAAGGACGCGCCGCTGCAGATCAGCCGCTTCCAGGCGGGCCTCTGGGATGAACTGGCCCAGCTCGGGATCGTCGAGGAGCAGGCCGCCGCGTGGCGCCAGGCCGTGGGCGGCCTCCTGGAAGGCGGGGCGCAGGGCCTGCCCCTGCCGCCGACCCTCAACGCCGAACTGCGCCCCTACCAGCTTGAGGGGTACAACTGGCTCAGCTTCCTGTACCGGCACGGGCTGGGCGGGGTGCTGGCCGATGACATGGGCCTGGGCAAAACCGTCCAGGCGCTGGCACTGATCTGCGCGGCCAAGGAGGCGGCAGAGGCCGCCGGGGAGGCCGCCGCGGCACCGGCCGGGGAGGCGCCGTTCCTGGTGGTCGCCCCCACCAGCGTCGTCGGGAACTGGGCGGCGGAAAGCGCGCGCTTCGCGCCGGGCCTGACCGTGCGCGCCATCAGTGAAACGTTCGCGAAAAGCGGCCAGGATCCGGCGGAAGCGATGGCCGGGGCGGACATCGTGATCACTTCCTACGCGTTGTTCCGCATCGACTACGACTCGTACGCCTCCAGGCAGTGGTCCGGCTTTGTGCTGGACGAGGCGCAGTTTGTGAAGAACCACCAGTCCAAGGCCTACCAGTGCGCCCGGAAACTTCCGGCAGGTTTCAAACTCGCCATCACCGGCACCCCGCTGGAGAACAACCTGATGGAGTTCTGGGCACTGACGTCGATCGTGGCCCCGGGCCTCTTTTCCAGCCCCAGCCGGTTCGCCGAGAACTACCAGAAGCCGGTGGAAAAGAACGGCGACAAGGCGCAGCTGGAAAAGCTGCGGCGCCGGGTACGGCCGTTGATGATCCGCCGCACCAAGGAACAGGTCATCCAGGACCTCCCGCCCAAGCAGGAACAGGTCCTGGAGGTGGTGCTCAATCCTCGACACCAGAAGGTCTACCAGACGCACCTGCAGCGGGAGCGCCAGAAGATCCTCGGCCTGATCGATGACGTCAACAAGAACCGCTTCACCATCTTCCAGTCGCTGACCCTGCTGCGCCAGCTCAGCCTGGATCCTTCGCTGGTTGATCCGTCCCTCTCGGGAGTGCGGTCCAGCAAGCTCGACGTGCTCTTCGAACAGCTCGGGGACCTTGTGGCGGAGGGACACCGGGCGCTGATCTTCAGCCAGTTCACGGGGTTCCTGGGCAAGGTGCGCGACCGGCTCGTCGAGGAGAACATCGAGTTCTGCTACCTCGACGGGAGCACCCGGAACCGTACCGACGTCGTCAATGAATTCAAAAACGGCGCGGCTCCCGTGTTCCTGATCAGCCTCAAGGCCGGCGGCTTCGGCCTGAACCTCACCGAGGCGGACTACGTGTTCCTGCTCGATCCCTGGTGGAACCCCGCCTCGGAGGCGCAGGCGGTTGACCGCACGCACCGCATCGGCCAGGCCCGGAACGTGATGGTCTACCGGCTGGTGGCCAAGGACACGATCGAGGAAAAGGTCATGGCGCTCAAGGCCAGAAAGTCCCAGCTGTTCGCGGATGTTCTGCAGGGCGATGCGCTTTCCGGGGGCGCGTTGACGACGGAGGACCTGGCCGGGCTGTTCAACGACTGACGGTGTTCAGGACCGGGCGCCTAGAAACGCCGACACCGTGCCCGTAGCAACAGGGAGACGCAAGGAACGCGCGGCGGTCTGCCTCCTGAGCCAGCGGCCCAGTGCCTTCCCCTTGCCTTTCCACCAGCTGTCCTCATCGCCGGCGGAGTGCCACCGGAAGATCACGAAAACCAGGACGAAAACCCCGGCCGCGACTTTTTGCCAGTCACCCCGGGCTGCATCGAGCAGCACGACGGCCCCGCTGATCAGAATCGAGGGCCAGGCGAGAGCCAGGAAGAGGCTGTTCGCCATGTACCGGCGGTGGGACCGCGGCACCGAGACCGCACGCACCATGTCGGAGCAGGCACAAACCACCACGAGGGCCTGCCCCAGCGATATGAGGAGCGAGCCTGGCACGGATCCTGCGAAGACCACGGCTGCCTGCAGCCCGGAACTCATGGCCGGTCCGCCGGCAGCCGCGGACAGGTTCCGCCAGAGTACATAGCGGCCGAGTCGAACATCCCTTGCCCCCCAATGGAACTGTTTAGAAGGCAATCCAACGGCCGGGAAGTACGAAAGTCACCGGCAGGCGCTACCTGTCTTTTCCGGCAGGCCACTACTTGTGGCGTGCCGCCCCGGGGTCAGGCCGCGCCCGGCTACTTCAGGAACGTCAGGCAGGCTCGGCGCTACGTCCGGAAGTACGCATCCGCAACCGGGCCAGCAGGGTTGAAGCTAGCAGGGCCGTGGCCATCTCCAGTGCAATGACAGCCAGGGACACTTCGGTCCGGGAGTGGATTGCGCCGGCGGCTGTTCCATGGTGACCGTGAGCCGAGGAACGGCTGCCGACCAGCAACAGCGTGTGCACCAGGGCCATGGCCAGCGCGGAAGCCATTACCTGGCGAAGGGCGTTGGCACGGCTGTAACGCCAGATGTGCAGGGCGCACGGAAGGCAGAGGGCCACCATGGCCAGCATGAGGATGTTGAGCCAGGGGCCGTGCTGGTTGGCGATCACAAACCACACGTGGAGGACGCACGAAGCGGCGGTCACTGCGGCGCACGTCCGGGTATGAAGGATGGGGCCGGAGGCGCGGCCCCATCCCTGCAGGGCTGTCACGTCGTGCGCCTAGCCGTGGCAATGCTCGCCGGCGGCGGGCCCGCTGTGGCAACCGGAGGCCTCTCTGGAGTTCGGCGGCACGTCCAGCACCGGGCTGCGGTCGAAGAACCCTTCCGGCCGCAGCTTGAAGCCAACGGTGTCCACCGGCATGATGGGCCAGTCCTCCACTCGCGGGAAGTGCGTCAGGCCGAAAGTGTGCCAGACGACGATGTCGTGGCCGTCAATGTCGCGGTCCTGCGAAATGTAGCCCGGCAGGCCCGCTCCCCCGCCATGTTGGTTGACGAAGTCGCCGGTGGGGTAGCGCTCGTCCTCGGCGAACCGGGTGACCCAGAGGTCCTTGGCAGCGAAGGCCGCGCGCCGGGCAATGGAGGAATCCGGGTCCGCGAGCAGCGTGGGCATGCCCTGGCCATGGAGCTTGTAGCCCACGGGTTCACCCAGCCGGTTGAGGGATTCCGGGTTGGAAATGATCCACGTCCGGCCAGCCTTGGCGTCACTTTGGCGGACCGCCTCCGATTCGCGGGCCAGCACGGTCCGCTTCCGGGAGAAGGCGTTACCGCGTTCATTGCCCGGGCCCATGGGCTGCCGGACCACGTCTTCTTCCTCGACCCGGTTCGTGAAGCCGTCAATCGCCATGTCCAGCCGTGCGCTGAAGAGGTGCTGGTGGAACGGTGCACCCAGCCCCGGGGCGAGTTGGGAGATGTTGTCCGAACCGCCGTCGGGGAAAGCGCTGGTAAACACGACTCCGGTGGCCTTGGCCTCGAACTCGATGGTGCCGTCCAGGTAGAGGTACCAGTAGAAGCCGTAATCGTAATTGCCGATGGTGGTGAAAAAGGAAATCACCATGCGCCGGTTGCGGCGCGTGTAATTGATGCCGGACCACAGATCGGAGTGCTTGGCCAGGATGCCCCAGTCCTCCTCGTGCATGCAGATGCCGTTGCGGATCTCACGGGGATTGCCGAAGGCGTCGCTGATGACGGGGCTGAGGTAGGTGATGTCACCGAGGCAGTCACAGCCCAGTTCCAGGGAATTGGCATACTGGCCCACGAGGTACTCGCCCGTGTCGAAGTAGTTCTGCCACGAACGGACGGGCGAAGGGTCACCGTAGGGAACCACCATCTCAGCGATGGATGCGCGCTTGATGATGGGGCGCTTTTTCGAGCCGTCCTGGAAGGCAAGGTTGTGCAGCACCACGCCCTCGCGGACGTCGAAGCCGACGTCCAGGCTCCACTTTTCCCACTCGACGTGGTTTCCGCCGGTCACCGTGAAGCTGGGGCCTTCCGGCTGGGTGATGCTGATGGGTTTTTGCGTGTCGCGCAACGGGCCGGTGAGCTTCGGATCGGTGTAGTTGCCGTGCTCCGAGGGAACCGGCACAGCCCCGAGGTCGATGACCTGCGTGACTTCCTTGCTGACGACGTCGACGTAGGCCACAAGACCGTCCACAGGATGCGCCCAGGCGCTGTCCTCTGGAAACTCCTGCACGAAAGCCAGCCCGCGGAGGATGCGACGGCCACTTTCCTCCGGATACTCAAATACACCGGCCGAAAGCGGGGCAACGCGTACCTTTTCGACGTCCAGCCCACGCTCCGCAAGGGCCTTGAGCCACCGGGCATCAGCCGCGAGCAACTCCTCGACGATTCCAAATTCCTCCTCAAGGACGGGCAGCTCGCCCGTTGCGGCGGTATCGAGCTCGACGGCGGAGGTCACCGTGGCGTTCGTCGTGGAAACGGTGACGTCCAACGGCCGCCCGCCGGACACATCGTGGATAAAGATCCGGAAACGACGGTCCTCGGCGTCCCGGGCTGAACCCCGGGGCGGGTCCAGCAGGCCAAGGTAAGCGATTCGCTTCTCCGGGCCCAGGAGCCCCTCGGCGCGCAGAATGGCTTGGACGTCGGTGATTTCAACACCCGACGCCATGCGGTACGGGGTAGTCGTGTCGGCTATTGAGGGGAGCATGATGGCCTTTTGGTTCGTGACCTTGGCAGGTCCGGTTTTATTTTCTATAGTTGTAGATAATAAGCGAACGTAAGATAGCTCACAAGGGTCGGGGCGAAAATATTCACGGGGAGCGGCAGCGTGCCAAAGATTGTTGACCACGACGAACGCCGCTTGGAGCTGGTTGATGCAACCTGGCGGATCATCGCCCGACTGGGCATCGAAAGTGCCACCATGCGGGAGATCGCATTGGAGGCAGGGTTCGCGAACGGCGCACTGAAGCCGTACTTTTCGACCAAGGACACGCTGCTGACGTTTGCCTTCGGCCACGTCTTCAACCGGACCAACCAGCGCATTGCCGATGTCACAGCCGGCCTCTCGGGGCTGGCGGCCCTCCGGGCATTCTGCGGCGAAGTGCTTCCCCTGGATGAAGAACGGATCAATGAGGCCCGTATCGTCATCCCCTTCTGGCAAAAGGCGATCAATGACCCCGAAAAGGCCCGGATCCACCGGGACTCCATGCAGCAGTGGCTGGAAGCCATTTCGGGCTACCTCGCGGAGGCGCGCGACAGCGGCGACGTAACCGCCGTCGTGGACGATGCGAGCCTGGCCGGCCAGCTCCTCAACATGCTGCTGGGCGCCCAGATCGCCGCCGCACTGCTCCCGGAGAGCCAGACAGAACTCGGCCTGCCCCGGCAGCTCGAGAGCTTCCTTGCCCTGCTGACCCGCCCGTAAACCTTTATTCGACGTCTGTTGAAAAAAGATGACAGCGAGGGAGTTCGACGCTAACCTGAAATGACTGTGTCGCAGGACACAGCTCTGGGGGACCTCACGCCACGTGGCCATCCATCGTCAGGAATATCCATGTCTGCAGCAACAACAGCCCGTCCTGCCGGACAGGACCTCACCTCCACTGCGGCCGCTTCCTTTGACCATTGGCGGCACCTGGTGGCGCAGTCGTTTGTGCCGCTGTCCGTCGACACGGACCACCCCGACGCCTTCCGCGGCCGGATGCGGTCGCGTGTACTGGACCGCATGTGCCTGGTGGAAATATCAGCCTCCGGTCACCGCGTCCACCGTACGCCCGCCCTCCTGGCGCAGTCGGACCAGCGCTATTTCAAGCTCAACCTTCAGCTGGAGGGATCCGAGCTCCTCATCCAGGACAACCGCGAAGCCGTGCTGCGCCCCGGCGACCTGGCCATCTATGACACCAACCGGCCTTACACACTGGCGTTCGAGGAGCAGGCCCGGATGATGGTGGTCATGTTCCCGCACGATGCACTATCGCTGCCGCCCGACTACGTGGGGCAGCTCTCCGCGGTCCGCCTCGCCGGGGGCGGCGGCTTGGCCGGCATCGTGGGACCATTCCTTTCCCAGCTGGCGGAGCGGTTCGAGGCCCTCAGCGGCCCGAGCGGTTCGCGGCTGGCTACTAACGCCCTCGATCTCGTGGCAACCATGCTGCACTCGGAACTGGACATGGCACGGGACAGCATGAAGCCCCAGGTCCTGCTGGCCACGTCGGTGCGCGAGTACATCGAAGCCAACCTCGCCGATCCGCAGCTTTCGCCGGCCAGCATTGCCGCGGCACACTTCATCTCCACCCGCCACCTGCACAACGTCTTCCACGAGACTGGCAGCACCGTTGCCAGTTGGATCCGGAGCCAGCGGCTGGAACGCATCCGCCGTGACCTTCGAGACCCGCTGCACAACGGCTCGTCCGTCGGCGCTGTAGCCGGCCGGTGGGGGTTCCTGGACGCTGCGCATTTCAGCCGCACGTTCCGGGATGCCTTCGGTGTCTCCCCCAGCGACTGGCGGCGCGGCGCCTGATCTTGCGAAAGCCGCCGGCGTGCCCATAGGCTGCCCGGCGGCTTTCTGCTGCTTGCGGGCGGCTCCGCACAGCGAGGCTGCCCGCGGCGGCGGCACCTGCCGCCGCCGTCGAAGGTTTGCTACCCGGCCAGCACTGGTTCCGGAATCCGGGCCAGCTTCTCCACCCGGACTTCCACCAGCACCCCGGCCAGGAAAATGACGGGCACAGCCGCCAGCAGCCCCGCGGCCGTTTCGGCGCTTCCCCCGATGAGGGCGGTGAAGTTGCTGACCACCAGGTAGAGCACCCATCCCAGCAACACGGACGCGAGCACCGGAGCGATCAACGTCTGCCAGTGGTGTCCTGCCACCGGTTCCCGGCGGAAATAGCCAACGACGGCGAGGGACGAGAGCATGTACAGCACCAGCAGGGCCGCGACGGCCAGGCCGCTGAACCACGAGAAGAGGGTCAGCACGGGGTCCAGTCCCAGCAGCGCAAAGGGTGCCACGAGAAGTAACGCGACCGCCGTCTGGATCCATGCGGCCATGGCCGGGGCGCGGTGCTTGTTGGTGCGTGCAATGACGGAGGGCAGGGACCCACGCAACGCCAGTGAGTGCAGGTAGCGGTTGATGCCGTTGTGGAAGGCGATGATCCCTGCCAAGAGGGACGTCACCAGCAGGATCCCGGCGGTGACACCTGCCCAGGGGCCGAACAACTCCACCAGCGGGCCGATCACGAATGAGGTCGCGTCGCCGGATGCCAGTGCCGCTCCGGCCGCTTCGGCCACATGCGACGGTCCGTAGAAGCTGACCAGCATCCAGGTGATGAAGGAGAAGAAGATGGCGATGATGCCCACTGAGAGATACGTGGCGCGGGCGACGGTCCGGTGTGGATCCTTGGCCTCCGCGGAGTAGATGGCGGTCGATTCGAAACCGAACATCGAGGCGACGGCGAACATGATGGCGACGCCGGGAGCGCCGCTGGCGATGGCTTCGGGCGCGAACGAGGCTGCGATGTTCAGCCCCTCGGGGCCACCGCCTTGGAACAGGACGGACAATCCGAACATGAGCAGGATGGCGACTTCCAGGCCAACCAGCACGGCAAGAACCCGGGCGCCTAGCTCGATGTTCATCGATCCCAGGGCCTGGACTCCGGCCATCGTAACGACGGCGAGCAGCCACCATGGGACGGTAATCCCGGCGCCTGCCAGGACTCCGGAGAACGCCGCGCCGTACAGTCCGTACATTGCCGCCTGCACGGTGCTGTAGGCCAGCAGCGCTAACCATGCTGCCCCGGCGCCTACTTTGCGTCCGAACGCTGCCGTGACGTAGGCGTAGAAAGCGCCGTTGGTCTGAACCTTCCGGCTCATGGCCACGAAGCCTACGGCGAAAATAATTATTACGACGCCGACGACGAGGTAGGCGCCCGGAGCGCCGGCACCGTTGCCAAGCGCGGCAGCGAGCGGCGCTGCTCCGACGATTCCGGTCAGCGGCGCCTGAGCGGACAGGACAAAGAACAGAATGCCCAGGACTCCAATGCTGCCTGCGCGCAGGGCGGTGGAGTGTTCCTGGCGGGAACCGGGTTCCGCGGTCCGGGATTCGGGATTCGGAATACTCATTGGATCCTTCTAACGGTCATGAGTGCTGAAAGGTGTTGGGGGTGCCTGCAGGTGGATGGCACCGTAAATTCAGCATGGCAGTCTGCCGCGGATGCGACTTGTCGTGGAGCGCTCAGTTGTTGCGCGTGAGCGCAGTCACGCCGTGCTGCTCCTTCGGAGTGGTACCGGCACGGTTTAGGCACAGCCCACGGCATCTGTTCGCCTGGTGTCAAGGGGCGTTCGCGGAAACACAAGACACCTTTAGGGCATCCCGGCAGACTCGAGACATAGCCTCAGGCCACGCCGGCCGTGTGCATCGCCAACTCGAAGTGGAGTACTCCTTGGAAACTTACGACGCCCTGCTGGCCTCGATCACCCCGGTCTCCGGCGAAACCCGGACCATCCTTGACCCCGCCACCGGCACCGTCGTCGGCGAAGCTCCTGTCCACACCGTTGAGGACCTCGAAGCCGCCGTGGCCGCTGCCGCCGGAGCCCAGCCGGCCTGGGCCGCCCTGGGCCACGACGGACGGTCCGCGGCGCTCCTCAAGGCCGCCGACGCCGTCGAGCGTTCCGCCGAGGAACTTGCCAGACTGCTCTCCCGCGAGCAGGGCAAGCCGCTGAACGGCCCGAACGCGCGTTTCGAAGTCGGCGCCTGTGCTGCCTGGATCCGTGCCGCCGCTACGACGCCGCTGGACTCCGAAGTGGTGGTTGACGACGGCGAAACGTATGCCGAACTGCGCTACCGCCCCATCGGCGTCGTTGGGGCCATCGGCCCCTGGAACTGGCCCATGATGATCACCATCTGGCAGATCGCCCCCGCCCTCCGGATGGGCAACGCCGTAGTGGTCAAGCCGTCCAAAATGACCCCGCTGTCCGTGCTGGCGCTGGCCAAAGTCCTCAACGAGGAACTGCCCGAAGGCCTCCTCAGTGTGGTCTCCGGTGACCGCGGTGTGGGTGCGCGCCTGGCCGAGCACCCCGCCATCGGCAAGGTCATGTTCACCGGTTCCACCGACGCCGGCCGTTCGATCATCAGATCCTCCGCTGACACCGTCAAGCGGCTCACTCTTGAGCTCGGCGGCAATGACGCCGGCATCGTCCTGCCCGACGCCGACCCCAAGGCCATCGCTCAAGACCTCTTCTGGGGCGCCTTCATCAACACCGGCCAGACCTGCGCGGCCCTCAAGCGCCTCTACGTCCACGACGACATCTATGACGCCGTTTGCGACGAGCTGACTGCCGTGGCGAAGGCAATGCCGATGGGTGTCGGGCTGGACGAGAACAACGTCCTCGGTCCGCTGCAGAACAAGGCGCAGTTCGACGTCGTCGCCCGCCTGGTAGAGTCCGCCCGGGACTCCGGTGCCCGCATCCTGCTCGGCGGGAACCCCGACCCGGAGCAGCCCGGCTACTTCTACCCCGCCACACTCGTGGCCGACATCCACAATGACAACCCCCTCGTGGCCGAGGAACAGTTCGGCCCGGCCCTGCCGATCATCCGGTACAGCACCGTGGACGAGGCCGTCGCGCACGCCAACGGTCTCGACGTGGGACTGGGCGCCTCCGTCTGGTCCTCCGACCTGCCCGCAGCCCGCGAGGTCGCCGCCCGGATCCAAGCCGGCACCGTGTGGATCAACAAGCACGGTGCCGTTGACCCGCGCGTCCCGTTCGGCGGCGCCAAGCAGTCCGGTTACGGCCTGGAATTCGGCGTTGAAGGCCTGAAGGCCGTGGGCGTTCCCCAGGTGATCAACGGCTGACCCGCTCCGGGTCAGGCTGCGCCCGGCCACCCAACTGACCAGCAGCAGGTGTCGTTTTAGCCCTCAAAACGACACCTGCTGCGACTTACTTGGGCGGGCGGCGCCAAGCCGTGAAACCATACGGAGCATGGCCCAGAAGATTGCGTACCAGGGTGAGCCCGGCGCCAACTCCAATATCGCTTGCGAGCAGATGTACCCCGGGATGGAAAGCGTCCCCTGCGCCAGCTTCGAGGACGCCTTCGAACTGGTGTCCAGCGGTGACGCCGAACTGGCCATGATCCCGATCGAGAATTCCATCGCCGGCCGGGTAGCCGACATCCACATCCTGCTGCCGCAGTCGCACCTGCAGATCGTGGGCGAGTTCTTCCTGCCCATCCACTTCGACCTGCTGGGCATTCCGGGCAGCACCATCGAGGCGGCCACCGAGGTCCACAGCCACATCCACGCCTTGGGGCAGTGCCGCCGGCTGATCCGCGACGCCGGTCTCCGCCCGGTCATCGCCGGTGACACTGCCGGGTCCGCCCGCGAGGTCCGGGACTGGAATGACCCCACGAAACTGTCCCTCGCTCCCCCGCTCGCCGCGCAGCTGTACGGGCTGGAGGTGCTGGCGTCCGCCGTCGAGGACGATCCCTCCAACACCACCCGCTTCGTGGTCCTGGCCCGGGAAAAGGAACTACCGGCCCGGGGTGAACTGCCCGGGCCCGCCGTCACCAGCTTCGTGTTCCGGGTCAGGAACGTCCCTTCCGCCCTGTACAAGGCGCTGGGCGGCTTCGCTACGAACGGCGTGAACATGACCCGGCTGGAAAGCTACATGGTGGGCAACGAATTCGCCGCCACCATGTTCATGGCCGACGTCGAGGGGCACCCGGAGGACTTGCCGCTCAGCCTGGCGCTGGAGGAACTGGAGTTCTTCACCACAGAGGTTCGTATCCTCGGCGTCTACGCCGCCGCCGAATACAGGACGCGGCAGGCAGCCGCTGTCTAAACGTCAGTTCCGGCGGCCGCCGCTGGCATGCACGTTCCCGTACCCAGCCACGCCGAAAACCCTATGACTTGTTGCGCAGATCACACCGCCCTGCTACAGTCTCTCCGCCCAATGACAAGGCTCTCCCATCCAGTGGGAAGCCCGGCAGTAAGCCGACGACGCAGGCAGGAATGACATGACACAGGAACTTCATCTCGAGGGAAACACTCTCCCTCTCCAGGGCATACGCGTTCTGGAGCTAGGCAGCTTCATCGCTGCGCCCTTCGCGGCCCGCCTCTTTGGTGACTTCGGCGCTGAAGTCATCAAAATCGAGAAGCCCCAGGGTGGCGACGAGCTGCGCGACTGGCGCAAGACCCGCGGCACAACGTCCATGCTTTTCCGCACCATTGGCCGCAACAAGAAGTCGGTTGTTCTTGACCTGCGGTCCGAGACCGGCCGCGAAGCCGTCAAGAAGATCGCAGCCCAGTGCGACGTGGTAATCGAGAACTTCCGCCCCGGCACCCTCGAGAAGTGGGGTTTGGGCCCGGACGTCCTCCATGAACTCAACCCTGAGCTGGTGATGGTGCGGATCTCCGGCTACGGCCAGACCGGCCCCTACAAGAACCGCGCCGGTTTCGGCAGTTCTGCCGAGTCCTTTGCCGGGCTGCGCTACATCACCGGCGAACCAGACCGCCCCGCCGGCCGTGCGGCTGCCAGCATGGGTGACACCGTGGCTGGCCTTTACGGGGTTATCGGGGCCCTGATGCTGATGCTGCAGAAGGCCCGCGGCGTCCAGACAGCGGGCTCGCAGGTGGTCGACGTCGCCCTCTACGAAGGGGTCTTCAGCCTCCTCGAGTCACTCGTGCCCGACTATGACGCGTACGGCATGATCCGGCAACGCACCGGCGGCGCCCTGCCGGGCGTCGTGCCCACAGGCTCCTACCTCTGCCAGGACGACCTCGAGGTGGTGATCGGCGGGAACTCGAACTCCGTGTTCGTCCGCCTCATGCGAGCCATTGGCCGCGAGGACCTCGCCGAGGACGAAACCCTCCTGGCCACCGAGGCCCGGGGCGCCCGCGAGGAGGAGCTCAACGGCGCCATTTCGGCCTGGACCGGCAGCATGCCCCTCACCGAAGTGCTGGACAAGCTGGACGACGCCGGTGTGCCCGCCGGCCCGGTCTACGACGCCCCGAGCATCGCCGTCGACAAGCATTACCTGGCACGCGACATGATCCAGACCCACGAAGTGGTCATCGAGAAGGAGCCGGAGCTCATACGCTTCCCCGGCGTTGTGCCCAAGATCCCCGGCCACGAAGGCCGCGTCAAGTGGGTGGGCCCGGAACTGGGCGAGCACACCCAGGAGGTCCTGCAGGAGCTTGCCGGCATGGATGCTGCAGAAATCGCCGGCCTCGGAATGCAGGAGGTGGGCTAAATGAAGGTGGAAATCACCGACGTCTTCCTGCGCGACGGGCTTCAGGACGAAGCAGTTCTCGTCACAACAGCACACAAGCTGGAAATTGCCGAGGCTCTTATCGCAGCGGGATTGAAACGCATCGAGGCCGCTTCCTTTGTGAACCCGAAGCGGGTCCCGCAGATGGCCGACGCCGCCGAGGTCATCGCTGCGCTGCCGGTTGCCCCGGGTGTCACCTACACGAGCCTGGCCCTCAACGGCAGGGGCATTGAACGGGCCGTCGACGCCGGCGCGACTGACATCGCGGTGGTCACCTCCGCCAGCCAGGCCCACAGCAACGCGAACGCCGGGCAAGCCATCGAGGACGCGTTGGCAAGCCTCGCCTCCGCAGTGGCCAGGTTCCCCGGCACCCGCTTCGTCGCCGGCATCTCCACCGCCTTCACGTGTCCCTTCGAAGGCACCGTCGACCCCGAATACCTCCTGCGCGTGGTCCGCGCCTTCAAGGACATGGGCATTAACGACGTCGGACTGGCCGACACGCTGGGCACCACGCCCACCGAGCAGGTGTTGGCCAGCATGGAACACATACGCCAGGCAGAACCGGACCTCACCTACTACCTGCACCTCCACAACGCCCACGGCCAAGCCCTGGCTACCGCGAGCGCTGCGGTGGACACCGGCATCATCCGTTTCGACGCCGCCCTCGGCGGTTACGGCGGCTGTCCCTTTGCCCCGGGCGCCCACGGCAACATCGCCACCGAGGAACTCGTAAGGCACCTGCATGACGCCGGCCACGACACCGGCATTGACGAGACCCGCCTCGCGGAAGCGGTCCGCCTGGCCCGCGACGTCGTCACGAACTCCCCCGCGATCGGGCTGCTTGACCCTGCTCGATAAAAACGACCCAGCTACATATAGAAATTCCTACTCACAGTTTTGGAGACGACGATGTCTACAGGCCCACGCACCACGGAATTTGACAGCCACCCGGCGGGCGACTCCCTGGGCGATGCTGCCCCCGGTCCCGCCGGCGGCGTCGAACACCCGGTCGCCCGGACAGCGGGAACCCGTCCGGGCACCCATTACCCCGGCCGGCAGGGGTCCAAGATCGCCAGTGTTCCCGCCCCGCTCTACCTCGTCCTCGCAGGCCTGGTCCTGGCCGCTGCCATCACCGGCAATCTTCCGGACACGATGGTGGTGGGCTTCGCCACCACCATCCTGCTCGGCGGGCTCTTCATCTGGATCGGCAACCTCTTCCCGGTGGTGCGGGACTTCGGCCTCCCCACCATCCTGTGCACGTTTGTCCCGGCCACCCTGGTGTTCTTTGGCGTGATGCCGGAGAACATCGTCACGGTGGTGAAGAACTTCGTTGACGGCCAGGGCTTCCTGGACTTCTTCGTGGTGGGCATCATCGCCGGCTCAATCCTTGGCATGCCGCGGGCATTGCTGCTGAAGGCGGGACCGCGCTTCGCGGTCCCGCTGATCGGCTGCCTCATCGCCACGTTCGTCCTCATCGGGCTCCTCGGCACATTGACCGGCTTCGGATTCGTTGAAGGCATCCTGTTCATCGCCGCGCCCATCATGGCCGGCGGCCTGGGCGTCGGAGCCCTTCCCATGTCCAAGATGTACGCCTCGGCAACCGGCGGTGACTCTGCCGCATTCATGGGCGACCTGATGTCCGCCGTCGTGATGGCCAACGTGGTGTGCATCCTCATTGCCGGCATCTACAACGGCCTGGGCAAGCGCAAGAAGCAGCTCTTCGTCGGCTTCAACGGGCACGGCCAGCTGCTGCGGATTGCCGGCCGCTCGGACCAGCTGGCCCTGCCGCCCAAGCGTGATTCGTCCTCTTTCGTCGCCCTCGGCAAGGGCCTGCTGATCGCCGGGAGCCTCTTTGTCTTCGGAAATCTGATCGCCGCCTTCATCCCGGGGCTGCACCCCTACGCGTGGACCATCATCGCCGCCGCTGCGGTGAAGATCTTCAAGCTGCTCCCGCAGGATGTGGAGGATTCCACTGCAGACTGGGGAGACCTGATCGGCGCGGTGCTGGTTCCGGCCCTGCTGGTGGGTGTCAGCATCACCTACATCGACATGACCCAGGTCTTCGCATCCCTGAGCAATCCGCAGTTCGTGCTGCTCACCATCTGCACAGTCATCATCGCCACCCTGACCTCCGGGGCCCTGGGATGGCTGGTGAAGTTCAACTTCGTGGAGGCATCCATCACGCCGGGCCTGGTGATGGCCGACACCGGAGGCAGCGGCGACGTCTCAGTCCTGAGCGCAGCGAACCGCATGCATCTCATGCCGTTCGCAGCCCTCACCAACCGCCTCGGCGGAGCGCTCGTCCTCTTCGTGACGTCACTGATCGTGCCGTTCCTTACCTAACGAAGATCCCCACCCAACAACAGGGAAGACGACGGCGGCGCCCGCGTTCACTGCGGACGCCGCCGTCCTGATTCCCCTTTCCGTCCGACGGGCCTTGCCCGAACCTAGGAAAAAGAGAAAACACATGACGAGTACCAGCACAGAACTTCTGCCGGGCGAGGCGCCTGCGCTTCCGGACGAGGGCCACGTGGCAGCGATTGTGGCCGATGTGGTGGCAGAGCGCGCGGGCCATCTGTTCGGACTGATGGGCAACGGCAACGTCCACCTGATCAGCCGGCTGACCCGGAGCGGTTTTCCCTTCACCTCGGCGCGCCACGAGTCCGCCACCGTGGCCATGGCGGACGCGTACTACCGGGCAACCGGGAAAGTGGCAGCCGCAACCACCACTTACGGCGCCGGCTTCACGAACTCCTACACCACCTTGGCGGAGGCACGGATTGCCCGCATCCCGCTGGTTCTCGTGGTGGGAGACGGGCCCTCCACTGGACGCCGTCCCTTCGACATCGACCAGGCGAAGGCCGCTGAGGCAGCCGGAGTGGTGACGCTGGTGGCTGGTCCGGGCAACGCTGCCGCCATGACCCACCGGGCCTTCGACCTCGCGGTGCAAACCGTCCAGCCGGTGGTGCTGGCGATTCCCTACGACCTCGCCACCGCCCAGCCCTCTGACCCGGAATCTCTCGAACCGCTGCCGGCAAAGTCCGTCTGGCCCGCAGCTGCCGGCGACCTCGACCGGGTAGCTGGCTTCCTCGCCGCCGCCCGACGGCCGTTGATTCTGGCCGGACGCGGCGTGCTTCTGGCCGGTGCGACCGCCCCGCTAAAGGAAGTGGGAGACCGGCTGGGCGCACTTTTCATGACGTCGGTCATGGCAGCCAACGCCTTCAACAGCCCCTGGGACCTGGGCATCGCGGGCGGCTTCACCCGCCGCCACCGCCTCGACATCGCACGTCAGGCGGACCTCGTCCTGGTGGTCGGCGCCAGCCAGAACATCTTCCAGACCCGCTACGGAACGCTGTTTCCCGCCGACACCACCATCATCCGGATCGACAACGAGCCCGACACCGGAATCCCGGGATCCGCGGAGTACATCCGCGCGGACATCCGGCCCTTCATCGAAGGCATCCTCGAACGCCTCCCCACCGCCACCTCCACCTGGCGCGACCGCACCCCGGAGGTCGCGCAAGCGGACTTCCGCTCATCCCGTCCCAGCGAGGACCCCGCCGAGTTCGGCCCCGACGGACGGCTGAACCCGCGCGCCGTCGTCGCCGCCCTGGACCGGATCCTGCCGGCTGAACGCTCCGTGGTCATGGACGGCGGCCACTTCATCGGCTGGGCCCCCATGTACCTTTCGGTCCCGGACCCGCACGCCATGATCCTGGTGGGAACCGCCTTCCAGTCCATCGGCCTGGGCTTCGGCTCCGCCGCGGGAGTCTCGGTGGCCCGCCCCGACCGCACGACAGTCCTGGTCAGCGGTGACGGGGGCGGGCTGATGGGCCTGGCCGACTTCGAGACGTTCCTCCGGGCCACGCGCAAGGGCGTGGTGGTGGTACTCAACGACTCCGCCTACGGCGCGGAGCTGCACCAGTATGCCGTCAAGGGGCTGCACAACCAGGCGATGCTCATCGATGAAGTCGACTTCGCCGCCGTGGGCCGCGCGCTTGGCGCCCAGGGGATCAAGGCGCGCACCATGGCGGACCTGGAGAAACTTCAGGACTGGCTCGTCACGCATGAGGAAGGGGTCTTCGTGTTGGACGTTGCAATCTCGCAGAAAGTGGTGGCCGAATACATGACAGAGTCCGTCGCCGCGAAGGGATAGGCCACGTCATAGGCTGTCCACATGCCTTCTACAGACACCAACGGAAGCAACCGCACCCTCGAACGTGCCGCCGCCATCCTCGACGCCGTGGGTCGATCCGCCGTTTCAGCAAGCGAGCTGTCACGACGGACCGGCCTGTCGCTGTCCACGGCACACCGCCTGGCCCTGCAGATGGTTGACTACGGATTCCTGCGCCGCACGGAAACCAGCGCCTTCAGGCTTGGTGACCGGTTCGTCCGCTCCTCACTGGAAAATGCTGGCATGCCTGTCCTCCGGGAACTGCGCGACCACACCGGCGAGACGGCGCAGCTCTGGGTCCGGCGCAGTGATGAACGGGTGTGCCTTGTCAGTGCCGACAGCCGGCACGAACTCCGCGCCACCCTGCCTCCTGGCTCCAGGCTGCCCCTGCCGCAGGGGTCCAGCGGCCGTCTTCTCGCAGCCGAGGAGGACGCCCTGGCGGAGCTGGCCTCCACGGGTTGGGTTGAGTCTGTCGGGGCTCGGACACCGGGCTTGGGCTCCGTCAGCGCCCCGGTCCGGACCGACGAGGGGATTGTCGCGGCCGTCTGCCTGGCCATGCCCCTGGCCCGGGTGTCCGGGTCCCCGGGCCGGGACTTCGGCGAGCTGGTAGTCCGTGCTGCCGCCAGGATCGCCGAGGCGGTGGAACGGCAGACGTAGCGAAAGGCCGCCGGCGGCCCGTAGGCCGCCGGCGGCCCGTAGGCCGCCGGCGGCCCGTAGGCCGCCGGCGCCCGCAGGGTTCTAGGCCCCCTTGCTGACGAGAGGCCTGCGGACCGGAAGCAGCGGCGCAAAAAACTCCGCGAGCTCCTCGGTGGCAGTCAACGGCAGGACGTTGGCCACGTACTGGTCCGGGCGGACCACCACCACGACGCCGCCGCGGTCCAGGCCGCGCTGTACGAAAATGTCCGCGTTCTGATCGGTGGCGTAGACCTTCTCGTAGTCCGTGAGCCTGAAGGGCCCCACCTCGGGCTTGAATGCCGCGGGGACGGCGCCGATGTCGATGGCGGTGTGGGGCTGCTGGTAGATGACCTTCACATCAAACCAGGCATCGGCGTCGGACCCCTCAGGGGTGGCTGCGAGGGGTGAGTCCGGTGAAGTGGCGATCCACTCGGCAAACCGGTCGGTGGCCGAACCCGTGCGGGGCAGGGCACCGTCAGCGAAAACGTAGATCCGCCACCGTCCGTCGGCCCTCGCGTGGTGGCCAAGCTGCATGGGGTTGGTGTCGCCCACCCGCACCACGGGCGCAGACTTGAAGCGCTTGCCGATGGTGAAGCCGGTGGCCAGGCCCTGGTGCTCGGGGGCCCCAATCAGCATGGACGGCGCGTACTCGGTCATGAAACCGGCGGGGAACTCGGCAGTGCGGACGTAGAAGTCCTCGAGCTCCGAGGGGTCCTCGAACTCCTCGGGCTTCTTCGCCATGAGCGTGGACCACACCTTGTCGAACTCAATCAGGTCCTTCGCGACCACCTGACGCTCGGCCGAGTACGTGGACAGGAGGCTCTCCGGGCTGCGGCCCTCAAGCACATGCCCCAGCTTCCAGGCCAGGTTGAAGCCGTCCTGCATGGAGACGTTCATGCCCTGGCCGGCCTTGGCGCTGTGCGTGTGGCATGCGTCGCCGGTGATGAACACCCGCGGCGTCCGGGTGCCGCGCTGCTCCGGCAGGACGTCGTCGAACCGGTCCGTCAGGCGGTGTCCGACTTCATAGACGCTGTGCCAGGCGACGTTGCGGACATCCAGCGTGTACGGGTGGAGGATCGCGTTCGCCTTGGCGATGATCTCCTCGATAGTGGTGTTGCGCACGGCGCCCTTGTTCTCGGGGTCCACCTCGCCGAGGTCCACGTACATCCGGAAGAGGTAACCGCCTTCGCGCGGTATGAGCAGGATGCTGCCGCCGGAGCCTGACTGGATGGCGCACTTGGTGCGGATATCAGGGAAGTCCGTGACGGCGAGGGCATCCATGACGCCCCAGGCGTGGTTCGCCTGGTCGCCGGCGAGGTGGCAGCCGATCGACTCGCGCACCTTGCTGCGGGCGCCGTCCGCCCCGATGACGTACTTGGCCCGGACGATGCGTTCCTGGCCTTGGTTGGGGCCCGCGGTGTGCAGAAGCGTCACGGTGACGGGGTACTCCCCCTCGTCCGTGACTTCGAGGCTGCGGAACTCGAAGCCGTAGTCCGGAACCATCCGGGTGGGTGAATTTGCCATGACCTCGGCGAAGTAGTCCAGCACCCGGGCCTGGTTGACGATCAGGTGCGGGAACTCGCTGATGCCCATTTCGTCGTCCACGGCGCGGGCGGTCCGGATGATGCGGGAGTGGTCCTCAGGGTCCGGCTTCCAGAACGCCATCTCGGTGATGCGGTACGCCTCGGCGATGATCCGCTCGGCGAAGCCGAAGGCCTGGAAGGTCTCCACGCTCCGGGCCTGGATGCCGTCGGCCTGCCCGATGGCAAGCCTTCCGGGACGGCGCTCGACCATGCGTGTGGTGACGCCCGGGAACTGGGACAGCTGGGCGGCCGCGAGCATGCCGGCAGGTCCGGATCCCACGATGAGCACGTCGACTTCGTCGGGAAGTTCCGCGGGGCGGTTGATGCCGACGCCTGCCGGTGGTTGGATTCGCGGGTCACCGGATACGTAACCGTGGTGGTGGAACTGCACGGGCTTTCCTCACTTCGTTGTGGGCGGCTGTCGCTAAAAGGTTGTTCTATACCTGAACAGGAAATTCGATAATCGAATCAAAATGATTGCGTCAACTGTACGATAAATGTGATGCGGCCGACAACCCGCACTTTCCGAGCGGCGGAATTCCGCGCATTTGAGGGGTTGACCCACCCCAACGGATGCGCCATAGTCTTCGTATACGATTTCGTACTTGATGAGGAGACAGCTTTGGAGCACGTCAACGACGACACCCTGGCGGCAGCGCGAAAGGTGATCGCTGTCCATATCAATTACCCCAGCCGTGCGGCCCAGCGCGGCCGGACCCCTGCACAGCCCTCCTACTTCCTCAAGCCCTCGAGCTCGCTGGCGCTGAGCGGCCACCCGGTGGAACGCCCCGCGGGGTGCGAACTGCTCGGTTACGAAGGCGAGATCGCGCTGATCATCGGAAAGAGCGCACGGCGCGTCACGATCGACGACGCCTGGAGCCACGTCGCCGCGGTCACCGCCAGCAACGACCTCGGCGTCTACGACCTGCGCTCCGCGGACAAGGGATCCAACCTCCGGTCCAAGGGTGGCGACGGCTTCACGCCGTTGGGCCCGGCACTTCTCCCGGCAGACGCCGTCGACCCGGCCGGGCTGCGCATCCGCACCTGGCACAACGGCGACCTGGTGCAGGACGACACCACCGAGGACCTCCTCTTTCCCTTCGCACGGCTGGTGGCGGATCTGTCCCAGCTGCTCACCCTCGAAGAAGGGGACGTCATCCTCACGGGCACCCCCGCCGGGGCTTCCCGTCGCCGTGCCGGGGGACGTCCTCGAGGTGGAAGTCAGCACGACGGCGGCGGGCGCTGCCGGCGCGGAACTCACCACCGGCCGCCTGGTGACACGGGTGGAGGAAGGTACGACGCCGTTCGCCGGCTTCGGCGCACTGCCCCAGGTCGATGACCTGCAGCGGGAAGAGGCGTACGGGTCACGGGAAGCGGCGGGTCTTCCGGCCCAGGCAGCAGAAGCGCCGGTTTCCGTCCTGACGCCGGAACTGAAGGCGAAGCTCGAAAGCGTCTGCACGGCAACCCTGTCCTCCCAGCTGCGCAAGCGCGGCCTCAACAACGTCAGCATCGACGGCCTCGCCGCCACCCGGCCGGAAAAGAAAGTAGTGGGCCTGGCCCGGACCCTGCGCTACGTGCCCAACCGGGAGGACCTCTTCAAAACCCACGGCAGTGGCTTCAACGCCCAGAAGCGCGCCATCGACTCGGTCAATGAAGGCGAAATCCTGGTCATGGAAGCCCGCGGGGAGAAAGGCACCGGCACCATCGGCGACATCCTCGCCCTGCGGGCGCAGGTGCGCGGTGCCGCGGCCATCATCACCGACGGCGGCGTCCGCGACTTCTCCGCCGTCGCAGCGATGGACATGCCCACCTACTATTCCAACCCGCACCCGGCAGTGCTCGGACGCCGGCACATCCCGTGGGACACGGACATCACTATCGCCTGCGGTGGCACCACGGTGCAACCCGGGGACATCATCGTGGCCGACTCGGACGGAATCCTCGTGATCCCGCCGGCCCTGGCCGAGGAAGTGGCGGACGACTCCATCATCCAGGAGCGCGAAGAGGTCTTCATCGCCGAGATGGTGGAGCAGGGCCACAGCGTCGACGGGCTCTACCCGCTCAACGCTGAATGGCGCGCGAAGTATGAGGAATGGGAAGCAGGCAAAGATGACTGAAACGGCCACCGCGCCCGGCAACACCACGGACAGCACCACGGACAGCACCGCCGACGTCACGGCCGGCAGCACCGGCAGCAAGGCCGAACAGGCCTACCAGGCCGTCAAGGCACGGATTGTGGAAGGCACCTACACGCCCGGCTACCGGCTGGTCCTGGCCGCCATTGCCAAGGACCTCGGGGTCAGCGTGGTCCCTGTACGGGAAGCGATCCGCCGGCTTGAGGCCGAGGGCCTCGTGAAGTTCCAGCGCAACGTCGGGGCCACCGTCTCGGGCATCGATCCCACGGAGTACCTCTACACCATGCAGACGCTCAGCATTGTGGAAGGAGCGGCCACCGCGTTGTCCGCACCCCTGGTCGGTCCGGCGGACATCGCCCGGGCCCGCGCGGTGAACGCCGAGATGCGTGAGTGCCTCGAGCACTTCGACCCCGTCCGGTTCACCCGGCTCAACCAGGACTTCCACAGCGTCCTGTTCGAGCATTGCCCCAACCCGCACATCCTGGACCTGGTCCACCGCGGCTGGAACCGGCTGGCATCCCTGCGGTCCTCCACGTTCCGCTTTGTCCCCGGCCGGGCCCGTTCGTCCGTTGATGAACATGAGAACCTGCTCAGGCTCATCGAAACAGGCGCCGACGCCGACACGATCGAAAAGGCGGCGCGGCTCCACCGCTCCGCCACCCTGGACGCCTACCTCGCCCAGGCCACCTCCAAAGACCCCAACGCCTAAGACCCCCAATGCCCGAGACCACAGTTAGGACCTCAACGATGACGACCCCTGTAGAAACCGCAGCAACGCATTACGTCCCGGAGAACCTGCCCACCCACATCCAGCACTACATCAACGGCGAATTCGTTGACTCCGTGGGCGGCAAGACCTTCGATGTCCTGGACCCGGTCTCCAACACCAACTACGCCACCGCCGCCGCGGGCCAGAAGGAAGACGTCGACCTCGCTGTCGCCGCCGCCCGCGAAGCGTTCGTCAACGGCCCGTGGCCGAAAATGAAGCCCCGCGAACGCGCCCGCATCCTGAACAGGATCGCTGACGCCGTCGAAGCCCAGGAGGCGCGGCTGGCCGAGCTGGAAACCTTCGACACCGGGCTGCCCATCACCCAGGCCAAGGGCCAGGCGCTCCGGGCGGCTGAGAACTTCCGCTTCTTCGCGGACCTGATCGTGGCGCAGTTCGACGACGCCATGAAGGTCCCCGGCTCGCAAATCAACTACGTGAACCGCAAGCCGATCGGCGTCGCGGGCCTGATCACACCGTGGAACACCCCGTTCATGCTGGAGTCGTGGAAGCTCGCACCGGCACTGGCTACGGGCAACACCGTGGTCCTGAAGCCCGCCGAGTTCACCCCGCTGTCCGCCTCGCTGTGGGCCACCATCTTCAAGGAAGCCGGCCTGCCCGACGGCGTGTTCAACCTGGTCAACGGCCTCGGCGAGGAAGCCGGCGACGCACTGGTGAAGCACCCCGACGTCCCGCTGATCTCCTTCACCGGCGAGACCACCACGGGCCAGACCATCTTCCGCAACGCGGCCGCCAACCTCAAGGGCCTCTCCATGGAGCTCGGCGGCAAGTCCCCCTGCGTCGTCTTTGCCGACGCCGACCTGGACGCCGCCATCGACTCCGCACTGTTCGGCGTCTTCTCCCTCAACGGCGAGCGCTGCACGGCCGGTTCCCGCATCCTGGTGGAACGCGCCATCTACGACGAGTTCTGCGAGAAGTACGCCGCCCGCGCCAAGAACATCGTGGTGGGCGACCCCCACGATCCCAAGACCCAGGTGGGCGCCCTCGTCCACCCGGAGCACTACGAAAAGGTGGCCTCCTACGTGGAGATCGGCAAGTCCGAAGGCCGGCTGCTGGCCGGCGGCGGCCGGCCGGAAGGCCTTCCGGACGGCAACTACATCGCCCCCACGGTGTTTGCCGACGTCGCTCCTGACGCCCGGATCTTCCAGGAGGAGATCTTCGGTCCCGTCGTGGCCATCACCCCGTTCGAGAACGACGACGAGGCCCTCGCCCTGGCGAACAACACCAAGTACGGCCTGGCGGCCTACATCTGGACGCAGAACCTGACCCGAGCGCACAACTTCTCACAGAACGTCGAAGCCGGCATGGTGTGGCTCAACAGCCACAACGTCCGCGACCTGCGCACCCCTTTCGGCGGCGTGAAGGCGTCCGGCCTGGGCCACGAGGGCGGGTACCGCTCCATCGACTTCTACACCGACCAGCAGGCCGTGCACATCACGCTCGGCAGTGTCCACACCCCGAAGTTCGGCAGCATCGAAGCCGCTGCCGCCAACGAAGGCTGAGCGCCAACCAGGCGCGAGCCGCCCAACTAGCTCGCATTTGTTGTCGTTTTGAGGCTTCAAAACGACACCTACTGCGAGTCAGTTGGGTTCCCACAGACCCCCTTTCAAAGAAGAGAGAACACGATGACCAACTTCGTTCCCACCCCCACCGTCCCGGCACCGGACATTGTCCGCTGCGCCTACATGGAAATCGTGGTCACTGACCTCGCCAAGTCGCGCGAGTTCTATGTGGACGTCCTGGGCCTGCACGTCACCGAGGAGGACGAGAACAACATCTACCTCCGCTCCCTCGAGGAGTTCATCCACCACAATCTGGTGCTGCGCAAGGGCCCCATCGCCGCGGTGGCTGCCTTCGCCTACCGGGTGAAGTCCCCGGCCGAGGTGGACGCCGCCGAGGCCTACTACAAGGAACTGGGCTGCCGCACCGAACGCCGCAGGGACGGCTTCACCAAGGGCATCGGCGACTCCGTCCGCGTCGAGGACCCGCTCGGCTTCCCCTACGAGTTCTTCTACGACGTGGAGCACGTGGAGCGCCTCACCCAGCGCTACGACCTCTACTCCGCCGGTGAGCTGGTCCGCCTCGACCACTTCAACCAGGTCACCCCGGACGTCCCGCGCGGCCGTGCCTACTTGGAGGACCTCGGCTTCCGCGTCTCGGAGGACATCAAGGACGCCGACGGCGTCACGTACGCCGCCTGGATGCACCGCAAGCAGACGGTGCATGACACCGCCCTCACCGGCGGCAACGGCCCGCGCATGCACCACGTCGCCTTCGCCACGCACGAGAAGCACAACATCATCCAGATCTGCGACAAGATGGGCGCCCTGCGCATCAGCGACCGGATCGAGCGTGGTCCCGGCCGCCACGGTGTCTCCAACGCGTTCTACCTTTACATCCTGGACCCGGACGGCCACCGCATCGAGATCTACACCCAGGACTACTACACCGGCGACCCGGACAACCCCACCATCACCTGGGACGTCCATGACAACCAGCGCCGGGACTGGTGGGGCAACCCCGTGGTCCCGTCCTGGTACACCGAGGCCTCCCTGGTCCTGGACCTCGACGGCAACCCCCAGCCGGTCATCGTCCGCGAGGAAAAGAGCGAAATGGCAGTCACCGTCGGCGCCGACGGCTTCTCCTACACCCGCAAGCCGGAGGGCGAAGAAAACGGCTCCGCCGGCGAAAAGACAGGGTTCAAGCTGGGAGCGCAGCTGTAGCCATGCTGGATGCCACGACGATTGAGGCCATTGCGGATGAACTGGTGGAAGCCGGCCGGAACCGTACCCCTGTTCCCCGCCTGACGGCCCGCTACCCGGACATGACGGTGGAGGACTCCTACGCCGTCCAGCAGCTGTGGCGCCGCCGCAACGAGGAAGCCGGCCGGACCCTGGTGGGGCGCAAGATCGGCCTCACGTCCAAGGCCATGCAGGCAGCCACAGGAATCACTGAACCGGACTACGGCGCCATCTTCGATGACATGGTGCTGGAGACCGGCTGCTCCGTGGAGTGGGACAAGTACACCCACCCGCGGGTGGAGGTGGAGCTGGCGTTCGTCCTCAAGGACGGGCTTAAGGGCCCCGGCTGCACTATCTTCGACGTCCTGAAGGCCACCGACTACGTGGTTCCGGCCCTCGAGATCCTGGATTCGAGGATCGAGATGGAGGGCAGGACCATCGTGGACACCATCTCGGACAACGCGGCGATGGGTGCCATGGTTGTGGGCGGCAACCCGGTGAAGCCGGACGCCGTCGACCTCCGCTGGGTGTCCGCCATCCTGTACAAGAACCAGACGGTGGAAGAGACCGGCGTGGCGGCCGGCGTCCTGGACCACCCGGCCAACGGCGTCCATTGGCTGGCCAACAAGATCGCCGCCCACGGGGACTCTTTGAAGGCCGGGGACATCATCCTGGCCGGCTCCTTCACCCGCCCGCTCTGGGTCTTCAAGGGTGACACCGTGCACGCCGACTACGGCCCGCTGGGAGCTGTGACATGCCGCTTCGAGTAGAAGACACCTTCCGCGACGCCCTTCGCAGTGAACACGGCGAGGCCGGTCGGGCGCTGGCAGGAATGTGGGTGTGCTCCGGCAGCCCGCTCATCGCCGAACTCTGCGCGGGATCCGGCCTGGACTGGTTGCTGGTGGACGCCGAGCACAGCCCGAACGGGCTCGAGTCCATCCTGTCCCAGCTTCAGGCCGTCAACGGCTACCCGGTCCACACGATGGTCCGGCCGCCCGTGAACGACACCGTGGTGATCAAGCAGTACCTGGACCTGGGCGTGCAGAACCTGCTCATTCCCATGGTGAACTCCGTGGCGGAGGCGGAAGCTGCGGTGGCGGCCACCCGTTACCCGCCCGAGGGCGTCCGCGGCGTCGGCTCGGCCCTGGCCCGGGCCGCGCGCTGGAACCGGGTGCCGGACTACCTGGTCCGCGCCGGCGAGACCGTCAGCGTCACGGTGCAGATCGAATCCACCGCGGCTGTCGAGGCCGTGGAGGACATTCTCAAGGTGGACGGCGTGGATGCCGTCTTCATCGGCCCGTCCGATCTCGCCGCCTCCATGGGCCTGCTGGGCCAGCAGGAACACCCGGACGTACGCGCCGCCGTCGAGCACTGCCTTTCCGCCGCAGAAGCGGCCGGAAAACCTGCCGGCGTCAACGCCTTCAATCCCGCCACGGCACAGCATTACCTCGCCAACGGCGCCGGCTTCATCCTGGTGGGGGCCGACGTCGCCCTCCTCGCACGAGGCTCCGAAGCCCTCGCCGCGCAATTCATCCGGCCTGCCGACGGCGGCACCCCGGCCAGCTACTGACACTTCCTAAGGACTTCCCGATGACAGTTACCTCTGGGCTTTTCCCTGCCATTTTGCCGGAACGTGAGGCTTCCCTCCTCGCATCCGTTCCCACTGGCCTGCTGATTGGCGGGCAGTGGCGGGACGCGTCCGACGGCGGCAGCTTTGACGTGAACGACCCCGCCACCGGGGAGGTGCTCGCCACCCTCGCCTCGGCCACCAGCGAGGACGCCGTGGCGGCGCTGGACGCGGCCGATGCGGTCCAGGCCTCCTGGGCGCGGACGGCACCGCGGGTACGGGCCGAAATTCTCCGCCGTGCCTTTGACCTGGTCGCCGCACGCACCGAAGACTTTGCGCTGCTAATGACCCTGGAGATGGGCAAGCCGCTGGCCGAAGCCCGCGGCGAGGTGGCCTACGGGGCCGAATTCCTGCGCTGGTTCGCGGAGGAAACGGTCCGCGACTACGGCCGCTACCTCACCACGCCCGAGGGCAAGAACAGGATCCTCGTCCAGCACAAACCCGTCGGGCCCTGCCTGCTGATCACGCCGTGGAACTTCCCGCTGGCGATGGCCACCCGCAAGGTCGCCCCCGCCGTGGCGGCAGGGTGCACCATGGTCCTCAAGCCCGCCAAGCTCACCCCACTCACCGCCCAGTACTTCGCGCAGACCATGCTCGATGCCGGCCTGCCTGCCGGGGTGCTGAACGTCGTGTCCTCGTCTTCAGCTTCCGGGGTTTCCGGGCCGCTGCTGGCCGACCCGCGCCTGCGGAAGGTCTCCTTCACCGGTTCCACTCCCGTCGGCAAGCGGCTCATCGCGGACGCCGCGCAGAACGTGCTGCGGACCTCCATGGAGCTCGGCGGAAATGCCCCGTTCATCGTGTTCGACGACGCCGACCTCGATGCCGCCGTCGAGGGGGCCATGGCCGCCAAGATGCGGAACATGGGCGAGGCCTGCACCGCGGCCAACCGGTTCCTGGTCCAGGACTCCGTCGCGGCCGACTTCACAGCCAGGTTCGCCGCCGCGATGGGTGCCCTGGCCACCGGGCGCGGCACCGACCCGGCCACCCAGGTGGGTCCGCTGATCGGCGCGGCCGCCCGTGACGACGTCCACGCCCTGGTGGCCGCCGCGGTTGACGCCGGAGCCACTATCCTCACCGGAGGCGCGCCCGTGGACGGACCCGGCTACTTCTACCAGCCCACGGTGCTGGGCAACGTGCCGAACGACGCCGCGATCCTGGGCCAGGAGATCTTCGGGCCGGTGGCACCCGTGACCACCTTCGCCACCGAGGAAGAGGCCATCCGGCTGGCCAACGCCACCGAGTACGGCCTGGCCTCCTACATCTACAGCAAGGACTTCAACCGGCTGTTGCGGGTGGCCGAACAGATTGAATTCGGCATGGTCGGGTTCAACGCCGGCATCATCTCCAACGCCGCCGCACCGTTCGGCGGAGTGAAGCAGTCCGGGCTCGGCCGCGAAGGCGGCTCCGAGGGCATCGCCGAATACACCACCACCCAATACATCGGCATCGCCGACCCCTACGCATCCTGAGTTTTCGTTACCATCCATCACTCCGACGGCGGGCCACACTGATGTGGCCACGGGAAAAGAGACACCATGAGCGCTCTGTCGCACGAACATCGCAATTCTGCGCGGGAAAACCGCCGGGTCGCGTTTGCCACCATCATCGGAACCACCATCGAGTGGTACGACTTCTTCATTTACGCCAATGCCGCCGGCCTGGTGTTCGCCAAGCTCTTCTTCGAACCGGCGGGCAACGACATCGCGCTGCTGATCTCGTTCGCGTCGGTGGGCCTGAGCTTCCTGTTCCGGCCCCTTGGAGCGTTCCTGGCCGGACACTTCGGTGACCGGCTGGGGCGGAGGGCCATGCTGGTCCTCACGCTTATCCTGATGGGTGCCGCAACCACCTTGATCGGCGTCCTGCCCACTTACGAGACCGCCGGCCTTGCCGCTCCCGTCCTGTTGCTGCTGCTGCGCATCCTGCAGGGCATTTCGGCAGGCGGTGAATGGGGCGGGGCCGTCCTCATGGCCGTGGAACACGCAACCCGCTCCCGGCGGGGCCTGTTCGGCTCCTTTCCGCAGCTCGGAGTCCCCCTGGGCATGCTCCTTGCCTCCGGCGTCCTCAGCCTGATGTCCGGCGTGGTCTCTCCCGGGGAGGCATTTGTGGAGTGGGGCTGGCGTGTGCCGTTCCTGCTCAGCTTCGTCCTGATCATCGTGGGTTTCATCGTCCGCCGGAGTGTGGAGGAGAGCCCCGTCTTTGCCGAAATCGCCACCCGGAAGCAGCAGACCCGCGTTCCGATTGTGGAGCTGTTCAAGAAGCACTGGCTGCTCGTGATCCTTGCGGCCCTGGTCTTCGCAGGCAACAACGCCGCCGGCTACATGACCACCGGCGGCTACATCCTCAGCTACGCCACCGCACCCAAGGGACTCGCCATGGACCGCACGCAGGTGCTCCTGGCCGTGACGGTCTCCGCCGCGCTTTGGTTCGTCTTTACGCTGATCTCCGGCTACCTCGCCGACAGCCTTGGCCGCAAGAAGACCTACCTCATCGGCTATGCCTGCCTGATTGTCACGTTCTTCCCGCTGTTCTGGCTCATCAACACCGGCAACATCTGGGCCATGCTTCTGGGCCTGTCGCTGTTCAGTGTCGGCCTGGGCCTGACCTACGGGCCGCAGGCGGCCCTCTACAGTGAGCTGTTCCCGGCGTCCGTCCGGTTCTCCGGGGTTGCCATCTCCTACGCCCTGGGCGCCATCATCGGCGGCGCCTTCGCTCCAACGATCGCCACCGCGCTGGTGCAGGCCACAGGGACCACGACGTCCGTTTCCGTGTACCTGCTCGTCATGGCTCTCATCTCGACGGGAGCGGTCCTGGTCATTCGGGAACGCCGGGGCATCGATCTGGGCATTGGAAACCAGGCCGAGCAGGAAGTCGGTGCCACGGTCTTTGACAAACGGCGCGGGCAGGATTCTGCCGGGGCCAAGGCGGCAACCAGCGTCTGACCGGCGCCTGACCGCAAGCATGCCCGCCGGCTGGCCGGGGCCCACCTCTCATGGTGTGCCCCGGCCAGCCTTTTCCACGTTCAGCCGCTACTTCTCAGCTGAGGGTTCGTGCGCGCCCAGCCTCATGATGCCTGCGATTCCTCGTCCCCGAGATCCTCATGGGTGAGCAGCAGGGCCGTTCCTTGGTAGGCCGGCAACTCCAGGAAGAAACTGTGGAGGTCGTCCACCTGCCCGATTTCAGCGCCGCTGAACAGATCGTGCACGCTCGCACCAGGCAGCAGATGGCTTGACTGGATGCTGCCGGCGACGTCCTGGTCCGAGAAGTTCAGCACCGTGACCTGGAGTGCGCCGCTGCCCAGGCGCATGCACAGCACCAGCAGGCCGCGGTGCGAAACATCCGGCACATCCAGCAGCGTGCCGGTGGCGATGCCGTTCTCTTCCCTTACGGTGAGGATCCGCTGAAGCCTCCGGGCGAACGAGTCCGGGTTCTGCAGCTGCTCGGGGAGCGGCCCGTACAGGCTACGGGCTCTCGGCATGCCGGAGGAGGAGGTTTCGGCGTCCGGACTGGTGCCCATGATGTCGTGTGCCCCCCGGTTGATCCAGCGGGTGTCACCCTGGGCGGTAAGTTCTGCGACACTCTTACGGTCGAGTGCCGTTATGCCGGCCAGATCCCAGCCGGAAAGCGCGAAAACTCCGGGCTGGAGGGCGTTGTACATGGACATGAGGATGTGTACATCCTGGATTCGCGCCTCCTCTTCCGGTGTTATCGCGTCCGGTTCCCGGATTCCCAGCGCTGCCATGATGAAGCTCACCGTTGTGCAGGCGATGCCGTTGGTGGTGAACAGCGCGTTGTACGGCGCGTTCTCCCCGGTCAGGCGCTCCTGCATAGTGCGTTGAACGTGCTCGGCGAGCTGCGCCCCGGTCAGTTCCTGGCCGCCCAGCTCAAACACCTCGTCCCTGTGCCCGGCGGCGAAGTGCATCAGTTCGTAGGTGAGTTCGTCATGATTCTGCAGCGCGTGAACCAGCGAGGCCTGATCCACGCCGATCTCCATCGAGAGGCGGAGCGTCAGGCGCAGGAACTCCGTGTCGGCGGTGACCACGGCGTAGTGATACGCAGGCCGGGTGATGAAGTCGTAGGAAAGGTCAGGGCCAGCTTCCGAGGTCGCCTTGATGTCGTCGATGGTCAGGTTCAGCTCCTGGAACGAGAACCCGCCCACCTTGCGGATCATGGAACCAATGAGCTGGTTGGCAGCTTCAGAGAGCGGATGCCCCTCAGACCAGCCGGGCTCTTCTTCAGCGCTCTTCTCCACTCCGAGGAAGCCGTTCGCATCCAGCCGGAGTGCGCCGGTGCCGAGGTCCACCAAGGAATGCAAAGCGTCGCCGACCACAAGGCGCATCCCGGCGAACGTGGGATCCAGCCAGTTGATGGACGGCTGGCCTGCTTTGAAGTAGTGGAGGTAGACCCAGCGGCGGGTCTTTCCCGTGGTGTCCACGACGGGCCGGGTGGCGCTCCAGTTGGTTTCCTTGACGCCGGGCTCGTAGAAGATGACCCGCTGCAGCCGGCCAATGATGTACCCGGCTTTTTGCAATGCCTGTTCGGAGTCAGGACTCAGGTTCACCGAGTCCTGCCCTTCGGGCACATCCGGCAACAGGTGCCAGTCCTCCTCCGGGATATCCACCATGTGATAGATCCCCGGGTAGTCCCTGAAGTTCATCTCGGCGAGGCGGAAGTCGGCTCCCTTGCCGGTGTGGCCGGGAACGATGTCGTCAATAATCGTTCCGCCGTGCTCCGCGGCGACTTCACACATCCGGCGGAACTCGTCCTCGGTGCCAAAGGCCGGATCGATCGCCATGCTGATCCTGTCGAAGTGCCCGTCCACGCTCGGCGTCTGGGACCAGCCGCTGATGCCGCCTGCCAGCTTCACGGGTCCCGTGTGGATCGCACGGATGCCTATTTCCCGGAAGGCTTCCCACATGCCCGGGTCACCCAGAGCGGAAAGGAAGGACTGGTTGGACCTGGTGATGAAGGACAAGGGGTAGGCGGTGAACCACACCGGTGCGCGTTCGACGGCTGCCCTGGGGTTCGGATGCGCGTAGGAGTTCTGCCACATGCTGGCTTGCCCCGAGAGTTGCCGGGCCAGCACGTTGGCGTCTCCGAGCATCGCCTGGTTCCGCAGCCATTCCACGTAGGCCGCATTGCGTCCGTCGAATTCGAAGGACGGCCTGGTGGCAAGGTACTGCCGCCGGCGTGCTATCGGCCGCAGCGCCTTGGGGCGGGCGGGATAAAACTGCTCGTCGTAACTGATGTCCGCGTCCACCGCTGGTTCAGCGGCTGCCGAAGCCGTCTTCCCGTCTCCGTCGGCAGCTGCCTCGGACCCTGCAATGCTCTCGCTGATACTGTCTTTCCTCACCAATTCCCCTTCCACAAGCTTTCTTCGGTGCCGCCGGTGCCCATAAATCCTTGGCTCACTGGGCACGTACCCCCGAACGACGTGAGCATTCGCGGAACGTGCGGCAGCAATCTTCCCCATGGAGAGCGTATTCCCTACGTTCCGACTATTGGGTGAACGCCGTCGGTTTGCAACGGCTGGGTCGTGTAGTTCGCAGTCCAGGCCTCGGCGGATGCGACGCCCGTGACGCAGCGAGGAGGCAGGCCTGGCTCGACGGGATGGGAGGGTTACGGTCAGTCGGGCGGGATATCGAAACGGGCGCCCATCCTGGTCAGCGCTCCATACAGGTCGGGTACGCCCCACCAGTCGACAGCGAGGCCGTCCTCAAAGCGGAGGATGTGGATGGCTGCCACCGTTACGGGCAAGCCGGTGGCCGCCAGGCCCATGAAGGGTCCTGAGTGCGTCCCCTGCCACGTCACCCGGCCGGCGACTTTGTCGCCCTCCGCGACAGTGTCCTCGACGCTTCCGGTGAGGCCGGACAGCCCGGCATGGATTCCCTGCATCCAGAAGACAATTCCGGCCAAGCCCGGCTGTTGGCCGGGAACGGGGCTGTGGTCCACAATGTCCGCGCTGACGACCCGGGCCAGCGCAACCTCGTCGTTTGCAACGACGGCTGCGATCAGCCGCCTGTAGGCCAGGCCCAGTTCATCCGCGCTGCCCATTGTTCCTCCTCCGACGGCGCTTGGCAGCCGGACAGGCTGCTACGACAAGTCTGGTCGCCGCGGGGGGTGCGGACAAGGGCGGCTATTCCGGCGTCCGCGGCCTCCACACCACAAGGGCCTGGGACCGCGGCCGGGGCCGTTTGCCGCGGGCCAGGCTGACGACGTCGCCGGCGGTGCCGGCCGCGAAAACGCGGGCATCCAGCGGCTGGCGGCGGCGCCCGAGCTCCTCCGTCAGTTCGGTGACCCGGCGCTGGAGCGCCGCCACCTGGTTCTCGAGCTGGAGGATCCGCCTGATGCCCTCGAGGGAGACGCCCTCCTGCGAGAGCCGCTGCACTTCGCGAAGCATGGTGACATCCCGCTGGGAGTACCGCCGGGATTTCCCCGGGGCGCGGCTCGGCGAGACGATGCCCAGCCGGTCATACTGCCGCAGGGTCTGCGGGTGCATGTCCGCCAGTTCCGCGGCGACGGAGATGACGAAGATGGGCTGGTCGAACTCGATGTCCATTCCAGGACCCCGTTCCTAGAGCCGGGCCCTGGCTGCCAGGCCGGCGCGCACGTCCTCGCCCGTGGTGGCGGCCGCAAAGGCCTTCACGGCTTCCTCCGCTTCGTGGTTGAGCTTCCGGGGAACGGCGACGTCGACGGTCACGAGCAGGTCCCCGGTTGCCTTCGCGTGCTTGACGCCACGGCCTTTGACCCGGAGGGTGCGGCCCGAGGGCGTGCCGGCCGGAACACGCACCCTGACGGTGTCGCCCTCGATCGTCGGGACCTCGATGTCGGCCCCCAGGGCCGCTTCCGGAAAACTGACGGGGACGTGGATGCGGAGATTGTCGCCGTCGCGGACGTAAAAATCGTGCGGCTTCACGGAGACGGTGACCATCAGGTCACCGTTGCCGGCAGGGCCGTACTGGCCCTTGCCGCGTACGCGGACCTTCTGGCCATCCTTGATGCCGGCCGGGATGCGGACGTCAATCACTTCGCCATCCGGCTCGCGCAGCCCGATGGTGGTGCCGCGGATCGCCCCGGCAAAGGAGATGCTGGTGGACGCCGTGCGGTCCGCGCCCTTCTGCGGAGCCCGCTGGAATGACTGACCGCCGCCGAAGCCGCCGCCGCCGAACAGGTCCGCGAACTCGGGCGGGATGCCGCCGGAGGTGCCATAGCCGCCGGATTGCCGGCCGCCTCCGCCGGTGAAGAGGCCGCCGAAGAGATCATCGAACCCGCCGGCGCCGCCGGCCGCGCCGCTTGCCCCACGCGGGGCGAAGCGGGCTCCACCCATGGCCCGGATGGCGTCATACTGCTGGCGCTCGTCGGGGTCGGAGAGCACCGAATAAGCCTCGGAGATGTCCTTGAACTTCTTCTCCGAGGCGGTGTCCCCCGCGTTCGTGTCCGGGTGGTGTTGCCGCGCGAGCTTCCGGTAGGCCTTCTTGATGTCGGCGTCGGAAGCGTCCTTGGCAACACCAAGGATCTTGTAAAAGTCCTTGTCCACCCAATCCTGGCTAGCCAATGGCGTTTCCTTTCAAAAGTCGTGCAGAGTGCGCTTCGCAGCTGTTTGTCCACTCACTTTAGGCGAGCAACACGCTGGCGCGGAGGCCGGATAGGGGGCGGCGGTGTGGAGGGCACCGCGGAGCGGGCACCGCCCCCTATCCGGCGTAGCGCCAGAAGGCAACTAGGCCGGAACCGCGACGATGACCTGTGCTGCCCGGAGGACGCGGTCGCCTGCCTTGTAGCCGGAACGCAGGACCTGGCTGACCGTGTCCAGCTCGACGTCGCCGGGCTGCTGGATGAGGGCCTCGTGGACAGTGGGGTCGAACTCCACGCCGGTCTCATCGATGCGGGTCAGGCCGTACGTCTTCAGCGCATTTTCCAGCTTGGCGGCAATGGCGGCGAACGGGCCGTCGCTCAGGTCACCGTGCTGGCGTGCGGCGTCGACGTCGTCCAGCACCGGGAGCAGGGAGTTCAGGACGCCGATGACGGCCATCTCCCCCGCCACGGCGCGGTCGCGCTCCACACGCTTGCGGTAGTTGACGTACTCGGCCTGCAAGCGCTGGAGGTCATTCCGCAGCTCCTCCGCTTCCGCCCGTTCCACGCCCTGGGCCACGGATTCCTCCGCGGGGACCTCCACACTGTTCAGGATGTCCTCCGCCTGGGACAGTGCGTCCCCGGATTCAGCGTGCTCCTGGTCAGGGTGGCGGGCCTGGCCGGTCTTCGGGTCAACCTTGCGGTTGTCGTGGACAACGGGCTTCTGCGGCTCGTTCTCCTGCTCCCTGCCCGGGCCCCGGTTCTCCGAAGAACCGTGCTCTTCTTCGTTACCGTGATGCGGCATGATTACTTCTTCTCGTCTTCGTCAACGATCTCGGCGTCGACGATGTCCTCATCGGATGCGGCGGAGTGCTCGCCGGCCGGGGCACCCTGGGCACCGGTGGCGCCGTCCGGGGAACCGGCCTGGGCGTAGATGGCTTCGCCGAGCTTGGTCTGGGAAGCCTGGAGCTTCTCGAACGCGGTCTTCACGGCGGCGTCATCGGTACCTTCAAGGGCTGCCTTGAGGGCGTCGACGTCGGCCTTGACCTCGGTCTTGACCTCTTCGGGCAGCTTGTCGGCGTTGTCGGCAATCAGCTTGTCCACGGAGTAGGCCAGCTGCTCGGCGGTGTTGCGGGTGTCGGTTGCCTCGCGGCGGGCCTTGTCCTCGGCTGCGTGCTCCTCGGCGTCCCGGACCATGCGGTCGATGTCTTCCTTGGAGAGCGCGGTGCCGCCGGTGATGGTCATGGACTGTTCCTTGCCGGTGCCCTTGTCCTTCGCGGAGACGTGCACGATGCCGTTGGCGTCGATGTCGAAGGTGACCTCGACCTGCGGGACGCCGCGCGGTGCGGGGGCGATGCCGGTCAGCTCGAACGTGCCCAGCGGCTTGTTGTCGCGGGTGAACTCACGCTCGCCCTGGAAGACCTGGATGGCCACGGACGGCTGGTTGTCATCGGCCGTGGTGAAGGTCTCGGACCGCTTCGTCGGGATGGCCGTGTTGCGCTCGATCAGGTGCGTCATGACGCCGCCCTTGGTCTCGATGCCGAGGGAAAGCGGGGTGACGTCGATCAGCAGCACGTCCTTGCGCTCGCCCTTGAGGACACCGGCCTGCAGGGCGGCACCGACGGCGACGACCTCGTCCGGGTTGACGCCCTTGTTCGGCTCCTTGCCGCCGGCGAGTTCCTTCACGAGTTCGTACACGGCCGGCATGCGGGTGGAACCGCCGACAAGCACGATGTGGTCGATCTCGGAGAGCTTGATGCCGGCTTCCTTGATGACGTCCTGGAACGGCTTCTTGGTGCGATCCAGCAGGTCCTTGGTGAGGTCCTGGAACTTGGCGCGCGTCAGCTGCTCGTCCAGGTGGACGGGGCCGTCGGGGGTGACGGAGAGGTACTGCAGCGAGACGTTGGTGCTCGTGGAGGAGGAGAGTTCCTTCTTCGCCTGCTCGGCGGCCTCACGCAGGCGCTGCAGGGCGATCTTGTCCTTGGACAGGTCGATGCCCTTGACCTTGAGCTGGTTCAGCAGGTAGCTGACGACGCGCTGGTCCCAGTCGTCGCCGCCGAGGTGGTTGTCACCGGCGGTGGCGCGGACCTGGATGGTGGAGAAGTTGTCCTCGTCCTTGCCGACTTCCAGCAGGGAGACGTCGAAGGTTCCGCCGCCGAGGTCGAAGACGAGGATGAGCTCGTCTTCCTTGCCCTTGTCCAGGCCGTAGGCCAGGGCGGCCGCGGTCGGCTCGTTGACGATGCGCAGGACGTTCAGGCCGGCGATTTCGCCGGCTTCCTTGGTGGCCTGGCGCTGGGCGTCGTTGAAGTACGCCGGCACGGTGACGACGGCGTCGGTCACCTTTTCGCCCAGGTACGACTCGGCGTCGTTCTTCAGCTTCATCAGGATGCGGGCGGAGATTTCCTGCGCCGTGTACTTCTTGTCGTCGATGGCGACGGACCAGTCGGTGCCCATGTGGCGCTTGACCGAGGCGATGGTGCGGTCGATGTTGTTGACGGCCTGGCGCTTGGCGATCTCGCCGACGAGGACCTCGCCGGACTTGGAGAATGCAACGACCGACGGCGTGGTGCGGCCACCCTCGGCGTTGGCAATGACGGTGGGCTCGCCACCTTCGAGAACGGAGACGACGGAGTTGGTGGTTCCGAGGTCGATACCTACTGCACGTGACATGTGTTGCTTCCTTCTTTCCGGAGAAACATACCGAGTGGGCTGCAGGCCGCGAGGGCCCCGCTTTGGTTGAGCGTTCTGCACTCAACCTTACTCAGGCCGGTTTGAATGTCAATCCAAAGTTGAGCCGTGTGCGCTCAAGTTTGGATTGAGGACAGCCGTGAGCGCGGGTCCGCAGGCGCCAACTCCGCTGCTTTCCGGGAGAAATGCGCGTGTCCCGCCGGGCATTTCGCTCTGCGCGAAGTCCTTCCGGAATCAGCGGTCCTCGCGGGTGTCATCCTCGACGGCGCCCCGGTTCCCGGCCTGCCCGCCGCTGGAAGCCGGGCGCGCTGAGGCGCCACCGGTGCCCGCCTCGCCAGCCTCGCCGGCCGTGCCATCGGCTCCGGCCGTGCCACCCTCGCCGGCCGTGCCACCCTCGCCGGCCGTGCCACCGGTGCCGTAGTCTCCCTCGGGGTAGTCGCCCTCCTCCGTGGCGAGGGGCTCCCCGCCCACCGCACCGGCAGCGCCGTAGTCACCCTCGGGATAGTCGCCTTCCTCGGCGCCGACCGTCGATGCACCGGCCGTCCCGGCGTCGCCGTAGTCACCGGCCGCGTATTCTCCCTCTTCGGCCGTGGCCGGATTCTCGCCTGCAGTGCCTGCTTCGCCGTAGTCACCTTCGACATACTGCCCTTCAGAAAGCTCGCCTCGATCCGCCTCGACCTCGGCTTCCGCGGCCGCTCGATCAAACTCGTTGTTCTCGGACATCGTTGGATCCTTCCTGGAAGCATCGGGTGGGCCCGGACGGGCGCACGGGCAGTCTATCGAGCGGCCCGGGGAGGCAACAGAGGCGGGGGACGGATCCTCCGCCTGGCCGGGCGGCGCTGCCGGCCTCGCTGCAGAATGCGTCTCCCGCGGCTGCGAGACTTTAAGCCCCCGGCCCGGCATGCTGGATCCACCGAGAGCTGCCCCCGCCTGACCCAGGGAGATCCAGATGACCGAGCCGCACGTGCCTGAGCCCCGGGAAGCCCGGGCGCTGTACGCCGTCACGGGAGCAGGGCCCGTCGGCTGGACTGTCGCGGAACAGCTCGCCACGGCGGGCCACAGCGTCCGCATCCTGACCCGGTCCGGCAGCGGCCCGTCCCACCCGCTCATCGAAAGGGTGCCGGCCGACGTGTCCGATCCAGCCCGTCTCGGCGGCCTCTTCGCGGGTGCTGCGGCCGTGTTCCACTGCATCCACGGTTCCGAGTACAGCACCAGGGCCTGGGAGACCGAGCTACCCCGCGCCGAGCAGACCGTCCTGGCCGCGGCTGGCGAGGCGGGCGCCGTCGTCGTCTTCCCTGAAAGCCTTTACTCCTACAGCGAGCCGGATCTGCCCATGCGCGAGGACAGTCCACGGGAGGCGCAGGGCGGGAAGCGGGGCATCCGTACGGCCCTGCTCACGGCCCGGGCGGCGTCGGCGACGGACAACGCGAGCGTTGTGGCAGGTGATTTTTTCGGGCCGCGCGTCCGCGCTGCGCACGCCGGCGAGCGCATGCTGAAGCCGGTCCTTGCCGGCAAACCCTTCGTGGTGATCGGCGGCACCGACCAGCCGCACTCCTTCAGCTACGTACCGGATCTTGCGGCCGCCATGATCCGCATCGCGCAGGACGGCTCGCTGTGGAACCGTGTGTGGCATACCCCGACAGGCCCCGCACTCAGCCAGCGCCAGCTCGCCGCAGCATTCGCCTCCGCCGCGGGCGTGCGGGCACCCCGTGTGGCAGCGCTACCGGGCTGGGCGTTGCGGGCCATGGGGTTGCTCGCCCCCGCCTTCCGGGAACTGGCCGAAACCGTTTACCAGTTCGAGCAGCCTTTCGTGATGGACTCCCGGGCCAGTGAGGCGGCGCTGGGGCTGCAGCCGACGCCGCTTCCGGAGGCAGCGGCTGCGACCGTGGCATGGTGGCGGAACCAGGCCCGCTGACTGCGGGCGCTCGATCGACGTCCGTGTTCTGCGGCGCGTCGGCCGAGTTGGCGAGTCCTTCGGGCCGGCGTCGGTCGAGTGGCGCTAGCCCGCCCCGACGTTCCGGGCTTCCAGCTCCTCGGCGCTCGGCGCCGGGCGGCCAGCTGGCCCTGCTCCGGGCCGTCCCAACGGGCTCGGCCACCAGATGCGCGGTCCGATGTCATAGGCCAGAGCAGGGACCAGCAGCGAACGGACCAGCACGGTGTCCAGCAGGACGCCGAACGCCACGATGAAGGCCAGCTGCACGAGGAACATGATGGGGATGACCCCCAGGGCGGCGAACGTGGCGGCCAGGACCACGCCGGCGGAGGTGATCACCCCGCCCGTCACCCCGAGCCCCCGGAGGATCCCCGCACGGGTGCCGTGTTTGAGGGATTCCTCGCGGACCCTGCTCATCAGGAAGATGTTGTAGTCCACGCCCAGCGCCACGAGGAAGACGAAGCCGAAGAGCGGCACCGTGGCGTCCGCTCCGGGGAATCCGAGGACGTGGTTGAACACCACTGCGGACACTCCCATGGCCGCACCGTAGGACAGCACCACCGAGGCAACCAGCAGGACCGGCGCCAGCACGGAGCGCAGCAGCAGCATCAGTATTCCGAGGATGACGGCGAGGACCAACGGAATGATGGTGACGAGGTCGCGCTGGGCGGTGGTGTTGGTGTCCAGCGCCGTGGCCGTCACGCCGCCCACGAGCGCGCCGCCGTCGATTTTCCTGACCTCCCACCGGAGGACGTCCACGACGCCCTCGGCTTCGCTGGAATCGGCGGCGTAGTCCAGCGTCGCGTTGATCAGAACCTTGCCATCCCGGACGGCCGGCACGACGGCGGCGCCACGCGCCACGGCGGGTGCGCCGGCAGCTAATGGTGCCCCGGGTTCGCCGGTGGGGACGGGCACCCCTTCCGCTGCGAGCAGGTTGGCGTCCCCGACGCCGTCGCTCGCCTTCACGAGGTCCAACACGGCCCGGGCTTTCGTTTCGTCCGCGACGATCACAACCGGACTGCCGGAGCCGGCGTTGAAATGCCGGGCCAGTGCGTCCTGGCCGTCCACGGCGTCGGAGGCGGCGAGAATGACGTCCGTCTGCGGCACACCGTGGGCCTTAAGCTGCAGGACCCCGGCGGAGGCAACGACGAGCAGCAGGACGGACGCCGTCCAGACGGTCCTCGGCCGGCGCGAAATGAGGTTGCCTGTGGCCCGCCAGAGTCCTTTCTGGCCTTCCAGCCCCGTGGCCAGCTCCGGCTCGCGCTCGGCTGGCGGGAGAAGTCCGGGCCGGAAGGGCCAGAAGGCCGCGCGGCCCAGCAAGGCCATCATGGCCGGCAGCAGGGTCAGGCCCGCGAAGAGTGAACACAGGATTCCGGCGGCTGCCACCGGGCCGAGGGCCTTGTTGGAGTTGAGATCGGAAAACAGCAAGCAGAGCAGGGCGATGATGACCGTGGCCCCTGATGCGAGGATGGGCTCCCACGAGGCCTTCCACGCGGTCAGCGCCGCCCCCGTCCGGTCGCGGGTGTGAGTCAGCGCCTCCCGGAACCTCGCCACGTACAGGAGGGCATAGTCCGTCGCGGCCCCGATCACCAGGATGGAGAGGATGCCCTGGCTCTGCCCGTTGAGCTGGATCCAGCCCAGTTTGGCCATGCCGAACACCAGCAGGATGGCGGCGCACAGGGCGAACACTGCGGTGAGGAGCACAGCGACCGGCAGCAGCACGGAACGGTAGACAATCAGCAGGATAAGGAACACCGCTCCGAGGGCCACGAGCAGCAGGATCCCGTCGATGCCGGAGAAGGAGCTTGCGAGGTCCGCCGCCAGCCCCGCCGGGCCGGTGACGAAGGTCTGCATCCCCGCCGGGGCAGAAGCGCGCATCTCGTCCCGGAGCTCCTTGACGATGTCCTTCACCTCGCGGGAGGAGTCGATGGGGACCACGAACTGGACGGCTTTTGCGTCCCGGGACGGGATCGGGCCGATGACGGTACTGCCGGCGCCCAGGGCCTCCAGTCTGCCCGCGAGCGCGGCAGCCTGGCCTAGCTGTGCCTGGGTGAAGGCGGAGCCGTTTTCGATCACGACGATGGCAGGGACCTCGCGGGAGTCCCGGAACTTCGCCTGCCAGTTCTGCGCGGCGGTGGCCTCGGCTCCAGCCGGTAGGAAGGACGCCTGGTCATTCGAGGAGACCTCGTCCAACCTGCCGAAGGTCGGACCTCCTATGCCGGCGACGGCCAGCCAGATGGTGACGAGCAGCGCGGGAACCAGCCAGCGCAGCCAGAAGGGGACGCGGGCCGTGCGGTCTGGTGTCGTAGTCATGGGTCCTTCAGGTACGCGCGTCAGAGGAGTAAAATTTTATCCATCATAGACTATCTCCATCATGGAGATATGCGTTTCCCGCTGTTTCTTTGGTTAGCGGAATCGGGACCCATGACCGGCCGCTGCAGTAAACTCCGGAAGGCGCACTCGGCGCCACATGTCCAGAGGCGAGGAACAGGAGGTTGGCCGTGGCAGCTGAAGCACCGGGATCACGGGGCCCCTCCGGCAAGCCGGACCACACAGTGAAGCCGGACCACGCAGTCGAGCCGGACCACGCAGTCGAGCCGGAACCGCCGGCGGTGCCGCCGCTGGTCCGGCTGCTGCAGGAATTCAGCCTCGAAGCCAACCGCTACGCCGACGCGGCAGGCGGGAGGAATGACATGCACCGCACCGACCTCAACGCCCTGTCCGTGATCATGCAGCACACCGCCAGGAACCAGGTGGTCACCCCCGGCCTGCTGCGCAAGGAACTACACCTCAGCTCACCCGCCACCACCGCCCTGATCGACCGGCTGGACAAGTCGGGGCACGTGGTGCGGGAACGCCAGGGGACGGACCGCCGTCAGGTGCAGCTGCGGATGACGCCGAAGGCCTACCACGACGGCGGCGCCATGTTCCGCCCGCTCGCGCAGCAGATGGGGGTTGCAATGCAGGACTTCACTCCCGACGAACTCCTGGTCGCCACCCGCTTTCTGAACGCGATGATCGAGGCCACCGTCCGGGCCGGCGAGGAAGCGGCCCAGGGGACCCCTCCCCCAACCAGCTCGCACTAGTTGTCGTTTTGCGGGCTCAAAACGACAACTAGTGCCAGTCAGATGCGCCGATTCCGGGCGTGGCGGGCGTAGTTTTTCCTTATGACCGCCCAACAGCCCGACGACGTGTACAGCCATGGCCACCATGAATCGGTGGTCCGAGCCCATGCCTCACGGACCGCGGAGAACTCTGGTGCGTTCGTGGTCCCGTACCTCACTCCGGGTGTATCGGTCCTCGACGTCGGCTGCGGGCCCGGCAGCATCACTTGCGATTTCGCCGCCCTCGTCGCCCCGGGCAAGGTCACCGGCCTGGACCGCTCCCCCGAGGTCATTGCCCAGGCCACCACGCTTGCGGCCGAGCGGGAAGTGCCTAATGTCGAGTTCGTGGCCGGCAACATCTACGACCTCGACTATGAGGATGAGACGTTCGACGTCGTCTACGCGCACCAGGTGCTGCAGCATCTCACCGAGCCGGTCGCCGCTCTACGGGAAATGCGCCGGGTCGCCCAGCCCGGCGGAATCGTCGCCGTCCGCGACGCCGACTTCCACGGCATGAGCTGGTACCCGGCACTCCCTGAACTCGACGAATGGATGGAGCTCTACCAGCGGATTGCCCGCCGGAACGGGGCGGAGCCCGACGCCGGCCGGCGCCTGGTCTCCTGGGCGCAGTCCGCCGGGTTCACGGACGTCGCACCGACCAGCAGCAACTGGCTCTACGCCACGGGCCAGGAGCGGCGGTGGCAGGCCCGCGTCTGGGGCGAACGGGTTCTGCACTCGGCCTTCGCGGAGCAAGCCCTCGAGTACGGCTTCGCCACCCCTGCCGAACTGGCCCGGATCTCCGCGGGATGGCACCGCTGGGGCTCCACCGACGACGGCTGGTTCCTCATTCCCAACGGCGAGATCATCGCCCGGGCCTGAGGCCATCCGCAGGTTTGCCCCGTTGGCCGCTTGCCCGTACGCCGTTTGCCCTAGGTCCATTGCCCGTTTGCCAATAATGGCCGGAAAAGGTGACGTCATTGCGGCCCTTTGCGGCAAACGGGCGGTTGCTTTGCGGCCCTTTGCGGCAAACGGGCGGTGTCATTGCGGCCCTTTGGACGGATCCCCGGGCTAGGGCGCGCAGCGGGCGCGTTCAGCACTCACAGCCCCGCCACAGCCATGCCAAAGTCGCCCCCTATCTACGGACCCGAAGCTGGTTCCAGGCCGAACCCCCGGCCGGCCCGGTCTTCGGGCCCCAGCAAAGGAGTAACACAATGGCAAAGATCAACAAGGTAACCGCGGGCATCATGCTCGCTGCGGTGATCGGTGGCGGCGCCATCGGTGCTTCGGCCATCCCGGCGATGGCTGCCGACTCCGCCACCGGTTCGTCCTCGACCCAGCCCACCGATGGCTACGGCACTGGAGCCGCCCGCGGGCCGCACCAGGCCAACGGCAAGACCGAGGAGATCCTCACCGGCGATACCGCGGCGAAGGTCGAGGCGGCCGTCAGGGCGGCCCAGCCGGGCGCAACGATCGAAAGGATGGAAACCGACGCCGACGGCGCCACCTACGAAGCACACATCACCAAGGCCGACGGCACGCACGCCACGGTCCTGCTGGATGCGAACTTCACCGTCACCGGCACCCAGGACCAGGGCCAGGGCGGCGGCGGTGGAGGCCGGGGCCACGGCGGCTCCGGAGGTGCCGCTGCGGACAGCTCCACCTCCGCCGGCTGACCACCACAGGACCGTTCCTTCGGGCTGCCGGGCACGACGCCGGGCGGCGGCACCGCCGTCGTCCGGCGTCGTGCACACACGCAGCGGGCAGTACCGCCGTCGGGGCGGTTCCCGGACCACTTCCGCGAGCGCACCGCCGCCAGCCATTCCCAACGCGCTTATCCGCGGTTATTGTGCACGGAGGACCCGAACGAGGAGAACCCATGCGCAAACTGACGGCCGGCCTTTTCTGCTCCGTGGACGGGGTGGTTGAAGACCCGTTCAAATGGCAGTTCGACAGTTTCGACGAGGAGCTGGGCGCCGGCATGGGCGTGATGATGGGCAGGATAGACACCGCCCTGATGGGCCGGATCGGATACCAGCAGTGGGCAGAGTACTGGCCGAAGGCCGAAAGGGACGCGGAATTCGCGGGGTTCATCAATCCCCTGCCTAAGTTCGTCGCCTCCAGGACCCTTAGCGGCGAGCTCGAGTGGCAGAACTCGCACCTGATCGAGGGGCCGCTGGAGGACTTTGTGGTTGACCTCAAGAACAGCGACGGCGGCGACATCGGCATCTTCAGCAGCATCTCACTGGTCCGCCAGCTGCTGTTCGCCGGCTTGCTCGATTCCTTGATGCTCATGGTCCACCCCGTCATCGCCGGCAGCGGCAGGCGGCTGTTCAACGACGGCGACCCGCTGACCCGGCTGGAATTGCAGGAATCAGAACGGACCAGCAAGGGAAACATGGTCCTGAGCTACGGCGTGCGGAGCAGCTGAACCGTCGCTTCCGGCCGGAGGTGCCGCGGCTCCGGGCTAAGCGCACGGGAAAAACGGACTTCTTCCCGCCGTAAACTGGATCAGTGCAACCCTCCCTTTGGCTGGCCCTGGCCGGCGCCGGCGCCCTGATCAGTTTCACCCCCGGAGCCGGGGCCATCAACACCATGAGCAACTCCCTCAATTCGGGCTTCCGCCGCTCCATCTGGGGCATCCTGGGCCAGCAGGCCGCGCTCGTGGTGCACATCCTCATCGTGGCCCTGGGCGTCGGGGTGCTCGTTGCCAGCTCGCCCGTGGCATTCAACGTCATCCGCTATGCCGGCGCCGCCTATCTGGTCTACCTGGGCGTCCGCCAGTTCCTGCACAAGCCCGACCTGGACCAGGAACGGGCCGTGGCCCTGCGCAACGAGCCGGCGTTGTCGATGTTCCGCCGCGGACTCTGGGTGAACCTGCTCAATCCCAAAGCAGTCGTCTTCTTCCTGGCGTTCATGCCGCAGTTCATCCGCCCGCAGCAGCCGCTGGCGCCGCAGTACCTGGTCCTGTCCGCCACCGTGATCGCGATCGACATCCTCGTCATGTGGTTCTTCTTCGCGGCGGCGGCCAAGTCCTTCCAGCGCTTCACGCACGACGCGCGGGGGCAGCTCATCTTGAACCGGACATTCGGCGTCTTGTTTGTCGGCGTCGGCATCCTGCTCGCCCTCATCCACTAGCCGAGGTGGTCCCTGGGCTGCCATTCGGCCCAGTACCCGCAGGCCGCGGGACATCCACCGCACAGGTACAACTCAGATGCACGCGAAAGCAGCAACGTCCCGGGCTTCCAGCCCGGCCGTTGCTGCTTTCGCTGTGCCTTTCCGTCCAGCCAGGCGGGTCCGGATCCGCCCCACGGGTCGACAGCAAACCCGGACGGGAGCATAATAGTTAGCAGAGCTAATTAGCAATGCTAACCAATCCTGCTGGAGGCGCACCCGCCCATATGACCCCCACCCCCACAACGAAGCAGCCCACACCCGACCCCTCGGCCCCGGACACCCTGGCCATCGACCTCCGCACCGCCGTCATGCGAACATCGCGCCGCCTCCGGGTCGAGGCCACCGGCGAGACCATCACCCCCGGGCAGTACACCGTCCTGGCCCAGCTCAACGGCAGCGGTCCGCGCACCCTGCGGGAACTGGCGGAACAGGAACACGTTCAGGCCCCGTCCATGACCCGCATCGTCAACGCCCTCGCCGACCAAGGTTTCGTCACCCGGACGACGCACCCCGACGACGGCCGCCAGATCCGGGTGGACATCACCCCCGCCGGCAAGACGGTCCTCGAGGAAGCGAGGAACCAGCGCACCGCCTGGCTGGCCCAACGCGTGGCCGGCCTCAATGACGCGGACCGCCTCATCCTCAGCCGCGCGGCCCAGCTGATGCAGGATATGAGCGGCAAATGAGCGCCATGTTCCGCGCCCTTGAGAACCCCAACTACCGGACCTGGGCCGCCGGAGCACTGGTGTCCAATATCGGCACCTGGATGCAGCGGGTAGCCCAGGACTGGCTGGTCCTGACAGTCCTCACGGACCACTCGGGCGCCGCCGTCGGCCTCACCACCGGGCTCCAGTTCCTGCCCATGCTGCTGCTGGGGCCCTACGGGGGCGTGCTGGCAGACCGGTACCGCAAGCGCGTCATCCTGCTCTGGACCCAGCTGGCCATGGGCCTGACGGCACTCGGGCTGGGACTCCTGGTGGTCACCGGGACCGCTCACCTGTGGCACGCCTACCTGGCCGCCGTCTGCCTCGGCATCGCCAGTGCCATCGACGCCCCGGCCCGGCAGGCCTTCGTCTCCGAACTCGTCGGCCAGGACAACATTGCGAACGCCGTGGCGCTGAATTCCGCCTCCTTCAATACCGCCAGGCTCACCGGCCCCGCCATCGCGGGCGCACTGATTGCCTGGGTGGGCACCGGCGCGGTCTTCCTGCTCAACGCCGCCAGCTTCGCCGCGGTCCTCATCGCGCTGTTCCGGATCCGCACGTCCCAGCCGGCTCCTCCGGCTCCAGCGACCCGCGGCAAGCACCAGGTGGCCGAGGGCGTGAACTACGTGCGCGGCCGCCCGGATTTGATGCTGATCATGGTCCTGGTGGGAGTGGTAGGCGCCTTCGGTCTGAATTTCGCCGTCACTAACTCCCTCATGGCCACTACCGAATTCCGGGTGGGCCCGGGCGAATTCGGGCTCCTCGGCTCCATCATGGCCGTGGGTACCCTGGCGGGCGCGCTGCTGGCAGCGCGCCGGGCCGGCCCCAGGCTGCGGTTCATGCTCGCCGGGGCGCTGGGCCTCGGGATCTTCACACTCGTCTGCAGCGTCTCGCCGTCATTCTGGATCTACGCGGCGGTCCTGATCCCGGTGGGCCTGGCCTCCATCACGTTCCTGAACAGCTGCAACACCAGCATCCAGCTCTCGGTGGAGCCGCAGTTCCGCGGCCGTGTGCTGGCCTTGTACCTGGCCATCCTGCAAGGTGGCACAGCCCTGGGCGCACCCCTGATGGGCTGGATCGGCAGCCAGTTCGGCGCCCGCTGGTGCGTCGCCAGCGGCGGCATCGTGGTACTCCTCACCGGAATCGCAGCCGTGATTGCGGTGGCGCGGCGGAATGAACTGACGCTCCGCCAGTCCCTCCGTCTGGCCTTCCGCCGTGAGGCTGCCGCCTAGAACGTACGACGGCGGCAACGCTCCCAACGCCGCCCCGCCGGCTCCCAACGTCCTTGGGCAGCACCCGGCAACGTCGGGTATGACAAAAAGTTACAGCCGTTGACAGCTTCAGTCACACTTCAAGGCGAGCCAGCTAGCCAAGAGACGGTCCGGTCATCCATGCTTAGCAGCATGACCTCATTGTCGAGTCCGCCCAGCCCGTTCCGGATCATCACGGTCTGCACCGGAAACATCTGCCGGTCCCCGATGGCCGCGCTGATGCTCACGGAGGCTTTCGACGCAGAGGGCCTTGCCGGCGTCGTCGTGGACTCCGCCGGCACCACGGGCTATGAGGTCGGGCGCCCGATTGATCACCGCGCCGCCCGGACGCTTCTGGCGTACGGCATCAACTCCGACCGCCACGTGGCGCGTGAGTGGCGGCCGGAATGGTTCCAGAGCCGTGAGTTGATCCTGGCCCTGGACGTAGACCACTACGGCTGGCTCCGGCAGGGAGCGCCGGACCGCGGTTCCCTGTCCAAGATCCGGATGCTGCGCAGCTTTGATCCGGCCGTGGCGGGCGAGGATCCCCTGGATCAGGGCATCGAGGACCCTTGGTACGGCGGCCACTCGGACTTCGAGCTGACCTGGAGCCTCATCCGCGCCGCCGTTCCCGGCATCGTGGAGCACGTCCGGGCCCAGCTGGACCAACCGGGCCCGGACCAAGCGGGCGCGGACCAAACGCAGCGCCCGGAGCAGCGGGTACGCTCTATTTCATGACCCCTGCGCCCGTGATCATCGCCATCGACGGCCGGTCCGGTGCAGGAAAGACCACCCTGGCGATCGAACTCGCCGCGCGGCTGCGGGAACACCACAAGGTCTCGCTGTTCCACCTCGAGGACATCTATCCCGGCTGGAACGGACTTGCGGCCGGCATCGAACAGTACGTCTCCACCGTCCTGGAACCACTGCGGCGCGGGCAGCCCGCCGAATGGGTGAGCTGGGACTGGAACCGCCACTATGACGGCGCAACCCGCACCACCCTGCCCGCCGAGATAGTGCTGGTGGAAGGCGTAGGGGCGGCAGCCGCGGCCGCCCGGCCATTCCTGCACGCCGCCGTCTGGGCGGAGGCTCCAGAACAGGACCGCCGCCGCCGGGCACTCGGGCGCGACGGCGCAAGTTACGAACCCTACTGGGACCAGTGGGCCGCACAGGAGCAGGAATGGCTGGCCGCGGACGACGTCCAGGCACATGTCGACGTGCGCGTCCTGAACCTCGCTGACGGCGCCGCCCCGGAGCACGTGCTGGAGGCCCTGCAGCACCTGCCCGCGCTGGCCCCGGCACTGAGCCCCGAGCTCGCGGCTCGCCACGGGCTGCAGCTCCGGACCGAACGAATCGATGCCGCGCCGGATGCCGCCAGACTGTTCGAGCGCCTCTTCGGCGGCTCCGCCAATGCGGTATGGCTGGACTCCTCCCTCGATCCGCATTCCCTTCAGCCAGCGCCCGAGGACCGAGACGGCACGGACCGGCCGGCGCCCGCTGCCGAGAGGAGCCGGTTCAGCATTCTGGCCGACGACGGGGGCCGGTTCGGCCAGACGGTCCGGCACAGTTCAGGCGAGACCTCCGTGAGCGTGGGCGGCGCCACGGTCAAGACCGAGGGACCGTTTTTCCGCTGGCTCGACGACGCGTGGGGCCGCAGTGCTGTGGAGGCTCCGCAGGGCTATCCGGGCGAGTTCGTGCTGGGCTGGCTTGGATACCTCGGCTACGAGCTCAAGCGTGAGACCGGCGGCAGCGACATCCGCTCCGAGACTCCCGACGCCTGCCTGCTCTTCGCCGGACGCGGCGTCGTGCTGGACCATCTGGAGGGCGTGGTGTGGCTGCTCGCCCTGGACGCCCCCGACGCCGGGGACTGGCTCGCTGCTGCCCGGTCGGCCGTAGCGGACGCTGAGGCGGAGCCCGCGGCTGAGAACGGAGAGCACGCCGGCGCCGGCCCTGCTGCGGCGCGGGCGACGGCGGGCGGCGGCGGCGCCGCCGGGCTGCCTGCCGGTCCGGTTTTTGCCGCGCGGGACACGCAGATCGCCTACAAGGCCAAGGTTTCAGAGGCGCAGTACCAGATCGCCGAAGGCAACAGTTACGAGGTCTGCCTCACCACGGCCCTGACGGCGCGCGTGCCGGCGGGCGGCCTGGATCCCTGGCAGGCCTACCTGGCGCTGCGCCGCCGCAATCCGGCGCCGTTCGCCAGTTACCTGCGCTTCGGGGACCTCACGGTGGCCAGCACCTCGCCGGAGCGCTTCCTGCGCATCGCGGCAGACGGCGGCATGCGCGCCGAGCCGATCAAGGGCACCAGGCGACGGGACACGGACACCGTCCTGGATGCGGGGCTGAAACGTGAGCTCGAAGCATCGCCCAAGGACCGGGCCGAGAACATCATGATCGTGGACCTGCTGCGCAACGACCTGAGCCACTTCGCCGTGCCCGGTTCCGTATCGGTCAGCCGACTGTGCGCCGTCGAAAGTTACGCCACCGTCCACCAGATGGTCAGCACCATCGATGCGCGGCTCCGGCCCGGCATGCCGCGGGCGGAAGCCGTGGCGGCGTGCTTCCCCGCGGGGTCCATGACCGGGGCGCCGAAGGTCAGCACGATGGCCATTCTGGACCGGCTGGAACGCGTGCCGCGGGGCGTGTACTCGGGCGCGATCGGGTACTTCTCGCTCACCGGGGCCACGGACCTCGCCGTGGCGATCCGTACGCTGGTAGTCAGCGAGTCCGCCGGCGGGGACGGCGGAGCGCGGCTGAGCCTCGGCGTCGGAGGGGCAATCACCGCGGACTCCTCCCCCGAGGAGGAGTACGAGGAGGTGCGGACCAAGGCGTTCGGCGTACTCTCGGCCCTCGGCGCCGCTTTCCCTGCCGGCTGAGCCCGGGTCCGCGGGGGGCGGCTACTGCAGGGTTGCCGTCAGGCGGGCGACGTTGTCCACGTACTTGACGAGCATCGGACGCTGCATCCAGTCCTCAAGGACGAGCTCGTGCGAGATGTCCCGGTAGGTGTCCTCCACTGCACGCAGCCTCTGCACGATGTCGTCGCCCAGAAGCATCACCGAGACCTCCAGGTTGAGCGAGAACGAGCGCATGTCCATATTGCTGGAGCCCAACACGGCCACTTCATCATCGATCGTAAAGTGCTTCGCGTGCAGCACGAACGGTGCCCTGTACAGGTAGATCCGCACACCGGCCTCCAGCAGGGCCTGGTAGTACGACTGCTGGGCGTGGTGGACCAGGAACTGGTCCCCCTTTTCGGAGACGAACAGTTCGACGTCGACGCCGCGCTGCGCCGCCGTCGTCACCGCATAAAGCAACGAGTCGTCGGGAACGAAGTACGGGCTGCAGATCGACACCTTGTGCTGCGCCGAGTAGATCAGCGTGTTGAAAAGCCGCAGATTGTTCTCGGTGATGAAGCCGGGACCGCTGGGGACCACCTGCGCCGTGATGTCGCCCGCATGCAGCTCGGGCCGGTGCCCCAGCTGGTGCTCGAGCGACTCGTCGGTTTCGCTGAGCCAGTCAGTAGCGAAAACAACGTTGAGGGTGTTCACGATCGGTCCGCGCAGGCAGGCCATCAGCTCCACCCACTCCCGGCCGACCTTCCGGTGCCGCGGGTTGTTGTACGACGGCTCGATCAGGTTCTGCGAACCGGTGAAGGCGACTTCGCCGTCGATCACCATGATCTTGCGGTGGTTGCGCAGGTCGGGCCGGCGCCACTGACCGTGGACGGGCCGCAGCGGCAGCATGGGACGCCAGCTGATCTTGCTGGCCTTGAGCCGGGCGATCAGCTTGCGGTACCCCTTGATCCGCAGGGTGCCCAGGTGGTCGAAGAGCAGGCGGACTTCGACTCCGCGCTCCGCGGCTTCCTCGAGGGCTGTCAGGAGTTCGTCGGTGATGTGGTCGGTGCTCATGATGTAGAACTCTGCGTTGACGAAAACCTTCGCCTCGCGGACCGCCGCCGCCATGGCCGTGATGGAATCCGGATAGCCGGGCAGCAAGTCCACCCGGTTGCCGTCCACCATCGGCAGGGAACCCAGGGTCTTGTTCAGTTCGGCTGCGGAGGCCACCCATTCCGGGCCGTCGTAATGGCTCTCCAGGTCCGCCAGCTCTGAGGTGCCAGCCCGGATCCTCGTGTTGACGGCCTGCTGTTGGGCGCGGCGCCGGCGGGAGAGCCGGAAATTGCCGAAGAGCAGGAACAGCACCAGGCCCAGGACCGGAACGAAGAAGATGCCCAGCAGCCACGCCATGGCCGTGGTGGGCCGCCGGTTACCGGGAATGATGCCGAGCGCCAGCACCCGGATGGCAAAATCGACCAGGGTCAGGATCAGTATCGCCCAGGACGGAAGCGTCCCCACCAGCGGAAATGGCCACAGCACAAGCGAACCCCTCATGTTCCAGACCCGCGGATCGTTTCCGGAACGGGCAACCTATCGATCCTATCGCGGGCCAGGCCGCACTAAGCTGAAACCATGACTTCTGCCTCTGTTGCCGGCCCCGCTACGGTGCTGGTGTTCCTGGATCCCGATTTTGAAGACGGCCGGGTTGCCGACGCAGCCAAACCGCAGCTGATGGCCACCGACCAGGGTGCCACCCGCGGAGACGGCGTCTTCGAGTCGCTGCTCGCCGTGGGCGGCCGCCCCCGGAAGCTGCAGGCGCATCTGGACCGCTTGGCCGGCTCCGCACGGGTGCTTGAGCTGGACATCCCGGCGGAGGACAGGTGGCGGCGCGCCATCGAGACGGCGATCCGCGAGTTCCGGGGCCAGCACGGGCATGACGTGTCGGAGTCCCCCGCGGCTTCCCCCGCCACCGGCCCCGCAACCGGGCAGGGTGACGAACTTGTGGTGAAGCTCCTCGTGACGCGCGGGGTGGAGGGCGGCGGCAGTCCCACCTGCTGGGTCCAGGCCTCCGCTCCCGGCGCCGCCGGCCGACGCCAGCGGGAGACGGGGATCGACGTCCTGCTCCTGGACCGGGGCTACGACAGCGAGGTCGGTGAACGCGCCCCGTGGCTGCTCCTTGGTGCCAAGACTCTCTCCTACGCCGTCAACATGGCAGCGCTGCGCTACGCCCACCACCAGGGCGCGGACGATGTCATCTTCACCTCCGCGGACGACCGCGTGCTTGAGGGGCCGACGTCGACCGTCCTGCTGGCCCACCTGGAAACGTCCGACGACGGCCGGGGAGGCGTCCGCACGATCCGCAGGCTGATCACGCCCCAGCTGGACAGCGGCATCCTGCCCGGAACCTCCCAGGGCGCCTTATTCACCGCGGCCAAGGCCGCCGGCTGGGAGCTCGGCTACGGGCCGCTGGAGCCCAAGGACCTGTTCGACGCCGATGCTGTGTGGCTCATTTCCAGCATCAGGCTGCTGGCGCCGGTCAACCATATTGACGGCAAGGAGATCGGCACCCCGGAGCTGCGCAAGCAGCTGACCGCAGAGCTGAACGCACTCTACGCCACCATCGAGTAGCGGGCCCGGCGGGTCTCCGGGGGCCACGGCGTTCAGGCCGGCCGGGTCAGCGGGCCCGCCGGAGGACCGCGGCGCTCAGGCCCAGGCGTCCTGGAGTTCGCGCCGGGCGTCGTCGTGGCGGTCGGTTGCGCCGGCGCCCGCCCTTCCTGGCTGGCGCCGGCGCTCCACCAGTCCGCAGACATGCCTGAGAACGCCCGCCAGCATGCTCAGCGCCGTGAACACCGAATAGACCGGGAAGAACGGAGCCAGCCGCTCGGTGCGCAGGACCACGCCCTGCCAGGACGTGCCGGTCCGTCCGCGGGGGGCCACGACCGCCCGCAGGAGGCCGCGCGCCCGGTGCGAGCGCTGCCGCCAGAGGGCAGGCAGCGTCGACGGAGACGCGGTGTGCACCCGGGCCAGCGGCTCAAAGGCGATCCGATAGCCCGCCTTATGCACGCCCCAGAGCAGCTCCAACTCCGCGCCGGCCGCGGCGTCCTGAAACGGCCCGAGCTCCGAGAGGATCTTGCTTGTGACCGCTTCGATACCGCAGGGAGGGAATGGAAGACCCAAAAGGCCGGTCAGCGCACGCCGCGTCAGGGCCGCACCCTGACGGCTGATCGTCGCCAGGAGCCCGCCCTGTTGCCAGCGGGCCGGCCGCCCCTCCCCGCACACGGCTCCTGTACGGGGATCCTCAAAGCCCTGCAGCATGTGATCCACGGTCCACCGGGAGAGGACAGTATCCGCGCCGACGACCATCACGACGTCGCCGGTGGCATGGCGTACACCCAGATTCAGGGCGGCGGCCCGTCCCTGATGGGGTTGCCGCAGAACCTTGATCCGGAGATCGGCCGCGGCGGCGGAGGCCATTGTTTCGCCGGTGTTGTCCGTGGAGCCGTCATCGACCAAGACCAGCTCGTACCGGGCATAGCGGGTCAGCCCTATGGACCGGATGCAGTTCTCGATAGTGGCGGATGCGTTGTGTGCCACGACGATGACCGACACGGTGGGCCAGGTGTCCCAGAGCGTTGGGACTTCACGCCGCCGGCGGCTTGCCGCCCGGACCTCGAACCCCACTGCAAGCGGCACCACGAGGAGCTGGAGGAACATCGTCGCGATGGCCGGAACGCCGGCAATGAGTAGCAGAAGGAGCTGGATGTCCGGTTCGGCTGCGCTAAACCACCGCATGGGCAAAGGCTCGGGATGGCTGGCGGAACGACGCCGGATTGAAGGACGGAAGGTTGAAGGAGGCCAGGACGGCGTCGAGCAGTTCGGGTGCGGCCCCGCTGCTGGCCCCGAAGCGGGCGTTCACATCCAGCACCACCGGCGTCCCGTCGGACCGCCGTCGAACGTGGAGCTCAACCGGGCCCGTCAGGCCCAGCGAACGGACGGCGGCCATCGCAAGGTTGCCGACGTCGATCCCCTGCCCGGCAACCGCCCGGCGGGCCTCCTGGGTTCCGGCCAGTCCATCTGCCGTAGCGGTCCGATCAGCCACGATCACGAAAGGCGCGGTGCCGTTGTGGGCGGGAGTACCGAAGGCCATGAGAACATATTCTGCGCCGGGAATGTATTCTTGGACGATCTGCCCGTCGGGTAGCGCAGACCAGTCGACTTGGTCGTTTCCGTCGATGACGATCGCAGGGTTTCCGTTGCGCGGAAGCCGCGGCCGGACGACCAAGGGGCCGTCCATCGCGTCCATGGCCGCGTCGGCGTCGGGATAATCCCCGGGAACGCCGAAGCGCGGGACCGGGACGCCCGCTGAGCGGAGTTGCCATGCGGTGAAGAGCCTGTCGCTGGCCAAGGCCACAGGACCGGGGTCTGCAACGATGACGCGGACGTCACCGCCGAATCCGGCCCGGGCTGCCGAGAGGTGAATCAGTTCCTCGCTGGAGGTCGGAATGAGGAGATTGATGCCCTCGCGGACCACGAGGCGCCGCAGCACTGGAACCATTTCGGGGTCGGTCGCGGAGGGCACCCGCACCGCGTCGAAGCAGGCGCCAGCTGGCAGTTCACGGCTATCGGCTCCCAGGAAAGGTATGTCTCGGGACCTCAACTGCGCTGCGAGTGCACGGCCGGCAGGGCTGCCGGCGCCGGTGATCAGGACGCGGGGTTTCACGGTTTCTCCATTCAGTGCCGAGGCGATATGCAAAGCCCGGCACGCCCGAGTGACACTTCCTCAACCAGCTGCGGCCTTGCACCTTGAGGCCGCCATGCGCCGCGGCCTCTATTCACCAGTAAAAGCGAGCGGCCTATCACAACGCCCGAGTAGCGGATACTCGAAACTGTCCCCCGCGCGCATACTGTGGCGGCGCACGGTACGTGGATTCGGCCTGCGGCTACCCAGAGGAGGCTCACCGGCCCGGCCTGCAGGGGCGTCCCGCGTTGGTCTCACCGGAGGGGGGAGCATGTCCAACGGCTCCTGCGCAGGAATGAGCATGTCCGGCGTTGGCCTTGCTCGACGGAGAGCATGCCCACCGGCCCAGTGCAGCACTGGACATATCCCGCGGTGGCCTTGCTCGCGGGAGAGCATGTCCACCGGGCCCGCGAACGGACGGACATAATGCCCCTATGTCCACTGCTGCGGCCGGGAAGAGGGCATGTCCACCGGCCGAGTGCGGGAATGAGCATGTCCGGCGTTGGCCTTGCTCGCGGGAGAGCATGTCCACCGGGCCCGTGAACGGACGGACATGATGCCCCTATGTCCACTGCTGCAGCCGAGGAGAGGGCATGTCCACCGGCGAGGGGCGGCTGCCCCGCACCGGACAGCGGGCCGGGGCCGCGGGGCACCGGACAGCGGGCCGGGGCGTCGGGGGCCGGGGCGTCCGCGTCCGCGTTCGTTCCGGCACGCGGGTGGTGGTCGCACCGGTTACGGAACATGACGGCGACGGCGGTGCTCGCCCCTGGCGCAGGTGTTACGTTTTTGGGGAGTAATGAGAACCGGTGCCAAGCCCTGACTGGCCGGTCGGCAACCCTCCCTTTTTCGCGGCGGGGTGCCTCAGGTGACTACTCGGCATATCGACCATTCGAGCTGCAAGCGTGAGAAGAAGGAGTATCGTCGTGCCCGAGGCTTCTGCCCCAACTGTTCCAAACACAGCAACCGCGCCGTCCCCTGCCGTCCCCGGTGTTGCCCCGGACGAAAGGCTGGCCTACCGCCTCTTCACCGGTCCCGACGACCGCTCCTTCTGCGAGCGCGTTTCCGCGGCGCTGGCAGAGGGTTACGTTTTGCACGGCAGCCCGTCGGCGACGTTCAACGGCAGCACAGTGATCGTGGCACAGGCCGTTGTGTTGCCCGCCGCCATTGCGAGGGCCGGCGCCGCCGTCGCGGACGCTGTGGAAGGCCTGGAAATAGACGGTTTCGGCTACGAAGAGACAACCGAGGGACTCTCATGAGCTACGCCGGAGACCTCAGCCCACAGGAGGCCTGGGCAAAGCTCGAGGCCGGGGCCGTCCTCGTCGATGTCCGCACGCAGTCCGAGTGGACCTATGTCGGCGTCCCTGACACCGCGTCCGCAAACGACCGGCACAACGATCCGCTGTTCATACAGTGGAACCTGGCGGGGGGCATCCCCAACTCGAAGTTCGTGGAGCAGCTGAAAGAACAGGCCCCCAATGCTGCCGGGACGGAATACCTGTTCCTGTGCCGTTCCGGCGTCCGCTCCGTCGCCGCCGCCCGCGCCGCGTCGGAGGCCGGCTTCGTCGCCTACAACGTCCTGGAGGGCTTCGAGGGCGTACCGGACCAATATGGTGAACGGAGCGTCAACGGCTGGAAGAACCGCGGCCTTCCCACCAGGCTTGGAAAGATCTAAGTGGGCTTCAATCCTGACGCCGCAGACTGGAGTGCCGAAACCCAGGCGGTCCGAGGGGGTCTCGACCGCACCGGCTTCCAGGAAACCACCGAGCCGGTTTTCCTCAGCTCCGGCTTCGTCTACGAATCCGCCGCCGCCGCGGAACGCGCCTTCACGGGTGAGGACGACAGGTTCGTTTACTCCCGGTACGGCAACCCGTCGGTGGCCACTTTCCAGGAACGGCTCCGGCTGCTGGAGGGCACCGAGGCATGCTTTGCGACGGCGTCCGGCATGTCCGCGGTCTTCACCGCACTCGGCGCCCTGCTTGGCGCCGGCGACCGCGTGGTTGCAGCCCGCTCGCTGTTCGGCTCCTGCTTCGTGATCCTCAACGACGTCCTGCCCCGCTGGGGCGTGGAGACGGTCTTCGTGGACGGGCCGGATCTGGAGCAATGGCGCCTGGCGTTGGCCGAGCCGACGACGGCGGTCTTCTTCGAGTCGCCGTCGAACCCGATGCAGGAAATCGTGGACATCGCCGCCGTGAGCGCATTGGCACACGCCGCCGGCGCTACGGTCGTCGTCGACAACGTCTTCGCCACCCCGCTGTTGCAGCGCTGCGGAGACCTGGGGGCCGACGTCGTGGTCTACTCCGGCACGAAGCACATCGACGGCCAGGGCAGAGTGCTCGGCGGGGCAATCCTGGGCACCAGGGAATTCATCGAGGGCCCGGTCAAGCAGCTGATGCGCCACACCGGTCCGGCGCTTTCGGCGTTCAACGCCTGGGTGCTCACGAAGGGCCTGGAGACAATGGCCCTGAGGGTGAACCATTCCTCCGCATCGGCCCTGCGGCTGGCCGAGTGGCTCGAGGAGCAGGCGGCGGTCAACTGGGTGAAGTATCCGCTGCTGCCATCGCACCCGCAGTACGAGCTGGCGGCGAAGCAAATGAAGTCGGGCGGCACCGTACTGACGCTGGAGCTGTCACCTTCCCCCGGACGCTCCGCGAAAGAGGCAGCCTTCGCGCTTTTGGATGCGCTGCGGATCATCGACATCTCCAATAACCTGGGGGATGCCAAATCACTGATTACCCATCCCGCGACGACGACGCACCGCGCCATGGGGCCGGAGGGCCGCGCGGCGATCGGCCTCAGCGACGGGGTGGTGCGGCTTTCCGTGGGCCTGGAAGACGTTGACGATCTGATCCGCGACCTCGGCCAGGCGCTCAAGCAGGTCTAAGGCGGCGTCCTGCCGCGAGGCACACTTCGCGGCAGGATGTCCGTGAGGCACTGACGCGAACTGTCATCTCGGCAGCGGCTACCGGCTCAGGCCCGGTGGACCCGCCGCAGCGGCCTGGTCCGCGCGTCGCGAGGGGTCCGCGCCCTGGGTGGTCACCTCGACCCCGCGGGCGACGACGGCCAGCAGTCCGCCGTGCGGGAACGGCTGGCGCTGCAGCTGGGAACCGGTGCCCTCCGCGAGGATTCGGGCGATTCCGTCGCGCACCAGCTCCAGTTCGTCCTGCTCCGCGAGCACCGGGGCCAGATAGTCCACGAGTGCCCGGACCACCCGGGCCGCCGGGGTGGGCAGGAACGTTCCGAAGTCCAGCAGCTCGCCGCGGACCCCACAGTTGCTGGCCTGCCACGCGGCCATCCGCAGCAGCAAGGTGGGCACCGGGGCCGGTTCCACGCCGTCGGCCCACTCCCGGCTGGCGGACTCCACAAGGGCACGTACCAGCACAGCGATCAAGGCCGCGTCCTCGGCGCGGAGGCAGACGTCGGCGACCCGGACCTCAACGGTGGGGTGGTGCCGGCAGAGCCGCGCGTCGAAGTAGATCATCCCTTCGTCCAGGAGCACACCGCTTTCCACCAGCCGGGTCACAACCCGGCGGTAAACGGGCAGGCTGCCGAAGATCATCGCCGGGCCCGAGCCCGGCCAGCGGTTCCAGGCCTGGGTGCGGTAGCTTTCAAACCCGGTCTCCGCACCGTTCCAGTACGGGGAGTTGGCGCTGAGGGCTATCAGCACGGCCAGCTTGTCGCGGATCCGGTCCAGCACCGCCACGCCCTCCTCCGCGGAGTGCACGAACGTGTGGACGTGGAAGCCGCAGGTGAGCTGGTTACGGACTGTGAGGCCGAATCGCTCCTGCATGGTCACATAACGGGGCGAGGGCGTGGTGTGCGTCGCGGAGCCGCGGGGCGAGGTGGCCAAGGCCGCGACCCGGGCGCCGTGCGCATGGGCGGCCTGGTCGGCCAGGGTCCGGCCCTGTCGGAGCTGCCGGAGCAGCCCGTTGTAGTCCAAACACGGCGGCGTCTGGGTTTCGATCTGCTCCAGCTTGAGTTCGAAGCTGAAACCGGCGTCCTCGTGGACCGGCCGCTGCGCTGCGACTACGCGCCCGGTCTCCGGCGCCGGCGGTACCAGGCTGGGCAGTATCACGTCAGCCAGCGCCAGCGGCATCCCCGTTTCAGGGTCCACGATCAAGAGCTCTTCCTCGACACCGAAGGTGCGCATGCATCCATTGTGCGACAGGATTCGCGGAAACGCCCTACCCCCTTCCCGGCTCCGCGACGCGGCCGCGGGGCGGAGCCGGAAGGGCGCGGGGCGGAGCCGGAAAGGGCGCCGTAGGGGGCGCCGGGAACCCTGTCCGGCCCGGAACCAGCTCAGTCCTGGAAGTACTCGATTTTCGCGCCGATGGTGTTGAGCCGCTCGGCCAGATCCTCGTAACCGCGCTCGATCACGTAGATGTTCCGCAGTTCGGAGACACCACGGGCAGCGAGCATCGCCAGCAGCAGGCAGGCAGCGGGGCGGAGCGCCGGCGGGCAGCCCACTTCCGCCGCACGCCACCTGGTGGGGCCGTTGACATAGATCCGGTGCGGGTCCAGCAACTGCACCTGGGCGCCGAGCTTGTTTAGTTCCGTGAGGTAGATGGCCCGGTTCTCGTAAACCCAGTCGTGGATCATGGTCTGGCCATGGGCGTTGGCGGCGATGACCGCAAAGAACGGCAGATTGTCGATGTTCAGCCCGGGGAACGGCATCGGGTGGATCTTGTCCTCCGGTGCCCGCAATTTCGAGGGTTTGGTGGTGACGTCCACAAGCCGGGTGCGGCCGTTGCGGGCGAGGTACTCGCCGGACACCTCAAGGCCCTGGCCCATCTGTTCCAGCGTGGCGAGTTCGATCTCCATGAATTCAATGGGGACCCGGCGGATGGTGACTTCCGAGTTCGTCACGATGCCCGCGGTGATGAGGCTCATCGCCTCGATCGGGTCCTCGGAGGGAAAGTACTCGATGTCGGCATCCACGGTCGGGCGGCCCGTAATCTTCAGGGTGGTGGTTCCCACGCCTGCAATTTCGACGCCGAGCACCTGGAGGTAGAAGCAGAGGTCCTGCACCATGTAGTTGGGGCTTGCGTTGCGGATGATGGTGGTGCCGGGGCGGTGGGCGGCGGCCATGATCGCGTTCTCGGTGACGGTGTCACCGCGCTCGCTCAGCACGAAGGACCGGTCCTCCCCGTCCGCCGGCGGCGCCTGCACCGAGTAGAACCCGGACTTCGCCTCAACGTGCAGGCCGAACTGCCGCAGTGCCTGCATGTGCGGTTGGACGGTGCGGGTGCCGAGGTCACAGCCGCCGGCGTACGGCAGGCGGTATTCGCTGGTTTCGTCCAGGAGCGGGCCGAGCAGCATGATGACGCTTCGGGTCCGGCGGGCGGCCTCCACGTCCATGGAGTCCAGGTCCAGCACGGCCGGGCGGCGGATCTGCAGGTCGTTTGCGTTGAGCCAGGTGCATTCGACGCCGATGCTCGTCAGCACCTCTACGATGCGGTTGACTTCCTCGATCCGTGCCAGCCGGCGCAGCGTGGTGGTACCGCGGTTGATCAGGCTGGCACACAACAGGGCGACGCCGGCGTTTTTGCTGCTGTTCACGTCCACCGACCCGGAGAGGGTACGGCCCCCCTCGACCCGCAGGTGGGTCATCTGCGGACGGCCGACTTTGACGATGCTCTGGCCGAAGATGGATTCGAGCCGCTGGATCATTTTCAGGCTCAGGTTTTGCTTCCCTTGTTCCATCCGGGCAATTGCACTCTGGCTGGTGCCCAGTTCGGAGGCGAGCTGCCCCTGGGTCCAGCCTTTCTGGCCGCGGGCATCGCGGAGCAGGGCGCCTACGTGTTCGGCAGTCTGTTGCGTCATAGTCGAAATATATCACTTGTGAGTTACTTCTGCGGATGAATCGCCGCAGAATGCCCAATATCTCACACCAATACCCGGTGGGTGCGATACTCAGGAACTTCCGGCCCGGGGCGGAGTGACCACGGGGCGGTCGCCTACTGCGGCAGGAACACCAGGTTCCACGTCCCGGCCGCGAGCGCCGCCGCGAGGGCCGCAGCGGCGACGCCGGCACCGCCCAGCAGCACCCAGACGTCGAGGGCGCTGAATGTCGAGGGCCGGGCCCAGGTCCGTTCAGCGCCGCCGAATCCCCGTGCTTCCATGGTCACGGCCAGCCGGGAAGCGCGCCGGATGGCCTGCACGAGGAGGCCGAAGCTCTGCCCCAGGGTGGAGCGGACGCGCTGGTAGGGATTGCCGTGCGAGCCCACGCCGCGGGCGCGCCGGGCCATCCCTATGGTCTCCCATTCTTCGGCCATGATCCCCACGAGCCGCATCGCTGCCAGCGTCCCCAGGACAAAGCGGTGCGGCAGTTTCGCCTTCTGGGCCAGGGCGTCGGCCAGGTCCGTGGGGTCCGTGCAGCTCATCAAGAGCACAGCCGGCAGCGCGATGGCCAGCCCGCGGAGCAGGAATCCCAGCCCGAGCTCCAGGGAGCCTGCACTGATGGACCAGATGCCGGCGTCGAACAGTATCCTGCCGCTGTCCGGCGCCAGGATGGCGGTGCTCCAGCCGCCCAGCGCGGCCGCCAGGATCAGCGGCCAGCCGCGTTGCCAGAGCAGGCCGAGGCCCAGCCCCGCGAGCGGGAGCAGCGCCCCTTCAAAGGCAAGTGCCACCGACGCCGAGACCCAGTCGATGGACAGGGCCAGTACCAGCGTGATCAGCACGACGGCGGCGAACTTAGCCAGCGGATTCGCCCGGGTCAGCAGCGCCCGGTTGCCCCGAAGGCTCAAGACATCCCTCATGGCGCCTGCACCGGATCCCGGTGCCCCTGGGCGGTGAGGCTGAGTTCGGTACCGCCCAGCACGGCGGTGAATTCCGCGTCGTGGGTGACGGACACAACCGCGGTGCCGGCGTCGAGAAGCTCGGAGAGGAAGGAGGCGAGCTCGGCCCAGGTGTTGGCGTCCTGTCCGAAGGTGGGCTCGTCCAGCACCAGCACCTGAGGATGGGCGGCGAGCACGGTGGCCACCGAGAGCCTGCGCTTTTCGCCGCCGGAGAGCGTATAGGGGTTGGCGTCCACCAGTTCGGTCAGCCGGAGCCGCTCCAGCAGTTCATCCACGCGTTCCTCGCCACGGCCCAGGTGCCGTGGGCCGAACGTCAACTCATCGAGCACCCGGCCGGTCACGAACTGGTGTTCCGGCTCCTGGAAAACCGTTCCAATCCGCGAAATCAGCTGCTGCGCCTTCCACTTGTACGGATCGATCCCCGCCCCGGCGCTCAGCTCCACTGTTGCGGAGACGGCTCCGGATACCGGGGCCAGCAGGCCGGCCAGGGTCAGGGCAAACGTCGACTTCCCGGAGCCGTTGGGGCCCGTGATGGTCAAGGCCTCGCCGGCGCGCACGTGGGCGGTCAGGCCGGACTGCACGGGCAGCGGGGGGATGGCCCGGAATCCCCCGCGCAGACCGGAGCGGCGGGCGTGTTCGCGGGAGACGGCCAGGTTCTCGGCAGCCATCAACAGCGTCCCGGGCTCGTGCTCCGCGGGCGTACCCAGCGCCGGCGTACCCAGCGCGGTCGAACCAACCGCCGGCGTACCCAGCGCGGGCGAACCAAGCGAGCCGTGAACGGCCCTGGCCGGCCGTGCGCGGGTCTGCGGCACGTAGCCCGGGACCCAGACGCCCGCTGCGGTGAGCATGTCCCGGGCCTGCGCGAGCACCCGGTCGGGCGGACCGTCAATCAGTACGGCGGGTTCGGTCGCGGAGCCGGGCTGGAGGACCACTATCCGGTCCACTGTGTCCTTCCACACCGCCACCCGGTGCTCCACCACCACAAGCGTGGCTCCAGTCTTCTCCAGGCAGCGGCCCACCGCGTCCCGGACTTCCAGGACACCCGCGGGGTCGAGGTTGGCAGTGGGTTCGTCCAGCAGGATAAGACCTGGCCGCATTGCCAGGATCCCGGCCAAGGCCAGGCGCTGCTTCTGGCCGCCGGACAGGGCCGACGTCGGATGGTCCAGCGGCAGCCCGCCGAGCCCGACGTCGTCGAGCGCTTCCCGGACCCGGGGCCAGATCTCCGCCGGGGGCACCGACAGGTTTTCCGCGCCGAACGCGACGTCATCGCCGAGCCTGGAAAGCACCACCTGGGTCTCGGGGTCCTGCTGCACCAGCCCGGACCGGCCCCGCTGCGCCCGGGGCGCGGCACCGTCGATGTGCAGGATGCCGGTTTCGTCCGCATCGTCCACGGCGGCCCCGGCGGCCCCCGCGGAAGTGTCACCGGCGGCCCCGCCGGAATTGTCGCCGAGGACCCCCGCGAGGGCGTGGAGCAGCGTCGACTTGCCCGAGCCCGAGGGCCCCAGCAGCAGCACGCGTTCCCCGGGGTTGATGTCGAGGTCCAGGGCGTTAACAGCAGGCCGGGACCGGCCCGCGTGCCGCCAGCCCCAGCCCCGGGCGGCGACCCGGGCCGGCCGGACGTGGCTGGTGAAGGTCATAATCCGCGAGCCGTCCTCACTGGTCCCGTCAGGAGCATTGCCGTCTTCAGGAGAACACGGGCTCCGTGGCGGCCTTGCGGGAGGCGAACGAGCTCAGCACCCCGGTCTTCGCCAGGCCGCGGGTGGCGAGCCAGGAAAGCCCGCCGGCGATGACCGCACCGGAGATGGCCGTGAAGATGATGTAGGCAAGCTTGTCCCCGCCGGCATAGGCGATGTTCCAGCCCCAGGGCAGGAAGGAATCGTTGAGTCCGCAGAAGAGCCCGGCACCGGCACCGGCCAGCAGGGACGCGGGCAGATTGAACTTCCTGTAGACCAGGGCGGCAAACACCAGTTCCGCGCCGAGTCCCTGCAGGACGCCCGAGATCAGCACGGTCGTTCCGTACTGGGATCCCATGATCAGCTCACCGGTTGCGGCAACGGCCTCGCAGAAGAGGGCGGCCCCCGGCTTGCGGACAATGAGCATGCCCAGGACGGCGGGGATCATCCAGCCGCCCGCATAGAGGCCGGTCAGCGGCGGGTACAGCGCGTTGACCGGAGCCGAAATCAGGTTTGCGCCCTGGGACCAGGCCCAGAAGATGACGCCGCCGGCCACGGCGATCAGTGCGGCCACCACAATGTCCACGACGCGCCAGTTGTAGTTGCGCCGGGTGATGCCTTGATGGGTAGAAATGCCAGTCATGTCGTCCTCCTGAGGAACAGGAGGGGAGGGTACTCGGCCGGTCGCGGCTTCCGCCGCTCCGCCGGGCACTCTGAGAAGCTCGACTCCCTTGCGCCGGTACTAACCGGATCAGGTTCGAGGGTCTGCGGCTGTCCGCACTCTCAGCGCCCACCGATGGTCCCTGGATTCCTCCAGTTGGCCGACGGCGGCGCTCCCCTGTCGTATTTAAGATCACCCTTATGGGCGCTGTCAGTTTACACCCGGACGGCCGGGTTGCCTGCGGGTGGCCGTTCCAACGCCCGGGGCGCCGGGGGGGGGTTGGACGCTTGTTCAAAGCCGCCCTGGTCACAGAGCGGAGTGGTGCGCCGGCGGGGCCCCGATCGGCGGTAGGGTAGCCCTGACCGGCGTACTGCTGGTCGGCGCCGGCCTTTGTTATTTGAGTGTGGGTATGGTCGAGCGCTGAATGACACTGTGTGACCCAAAGACGGCCTGACCGTTCAGATGCGAAGGACTTATGACGACCACGGGCGACCGAACTCAACCTCAATTCGATGGGGTTGAAGCCCCGGAGTGGGCACGGTTGGAAGACGTGTCCAGAACGCGCCTTTTGGACACCCCTCCAGAGGAACGCTTTGACCGGATCACGCGGCTGGCCCAAGGGCTCTTTGGCGTCAGCGGGGCCAGTATTTGCCTTCTCGGCGAGAACCGGCAGTACCTGAAATCGTTCGTTGGTCCCCTCTCCCGCGAGTCGGAACGTCCCGGAACCTTCTGCACGGAGACGATTAAGTCCCCGAAAACGATGATCGTCGAAAACGCCCTTACCGACGAACGTTTCAAGCAGAGTCCGTTCGTGACGGGCTATCCCCACATCCAGTTCTACGCTGGTTGCCCCCTTACCGGGCCTGGCGGAACCCATGTCGGAGTGTTCTGCATCATCGACCAGTCGCCCAGGACGTTCAGTGCAGAACAGCAAAAGATTCTCGAGGACCTGACCGCGATCATCCAGCGGGAGATGAACCTCTCATGGGACATCGACAACGGCGCCCGCGTCCAACGCGCCCTGCTGCCAGCCACCCCCCTTGCTCCTGCAGGGTACTCGCTGGGCACCTGCTTCTACCCGGCATTCGGGCTCAGCGGAGACTTCTACGACCTCGGCACCACGCCGTCCGGGCTATTCCGGGTCACCGTCGGCGACGCCATGGGCAAGGGCATTGGGCCGGGACTTGTCGCCGGAACGGTCGGGGCCGCCTTCGCGCGCACCGGCTGGCATGCCGACCCGTCCCGCATCTTTGAGGATGTAGCGGAAAACCTCGATGAGACGCTGGCACGGCTTGGGTCCTACGCCACGGTCTTCCACGCGGCAATCGACCCGGTGACCGGTGTGGGCCGCTACGCGGATGCCGGCCAGGGACTGAGCTATATCCTGCGTGCCGACAACACCATCGAGCGCCTCTCCCCCACCGGTCCGCCTCTGGGACTGGTCCCCGGCCCGAATTGGGACACGCAGACCTTTACGCTGGACCCCGGGGACGCCATCCTGGTTCCGACGGACGGTCTCCTGGACCTGCACGGCGGCGATCTGGGCCGGCTCGCCGCCGCGATCGCTGACCTCCGGGGGGACGTCGATCCGGCCGCGGCCGTCAGGGAACTTTGCGACCGGCGGGGAAAGCGCGTCCTGCTCGACGACATCACGGCGGTCCTTCTCCGGCGAGACACCCAATCGGCCTGAGGCCGGCCGCCGGACTGCAGCTGCTCGGCGGCGCCGCGGCGGACGGCCATTCCGTCCGGGACAGGGACGCTAGGCTAGGAGAAGCCTTGTCCCATTCCTGAAGGAGTACGACGAATGAACATCTTCATCAAGCTGCTCGGCACCGGCATCAGCCTGCTCGCCGGGTTCGCGGGCACCAAGCTGGTCGACACCGTCTGGGAGAAGTCAACCGGCAACAAGCCCCCCAAAGGCCACGACGACGACGTCCCCACCACCCTGCGCTCGGCCCTGACCTTCGCGCTGATCTCGGCGTCGGTCAGTGCCGTCATCCAGGTCTTCGCCAACCGCGGCACCCAGCGCGCCATCACCCGTTTTGCCAAGACCCAGGACATCGTCTAGCCGGCACCCGGACCTACCGGCGGCGGCGTGCCTCGTCGTCGCCGTCGTCGGGAAACCCGGCGCCTGCGGCCTGCTGCACCACGGCCTCAAGCTCGTCTGCGCTGAGCAGTTCCGGGTGGAGGTGCTTGGTGCGGTAGCCGGCCCGGCCCACCATGTGGGCGGACACGGGGACCGTGAGCAGCTGGAAGATCCAGGCGACGACCAAGACCGCGGCCAGACCCACCAGGTGCGCAGCTGCAGCCCCACCGCGCAGAGCAGCAGGAAGAGCCCCAGCACCTGCGGCTTGGTCGCCGCGTGCATCCTGCTCATGAGGTCGGGGAATCGCAGCAGGCCGACGGCGGCAGCGAGGGACATCAGGGCACCCACCACCATGAACACCGCCGATACGGTGTCAATCACTGTGTCAGCGGGGATATTTTCAGGACTCACGGGCGTGCTCCCGACGGTCGGCAACGAACCGGGCCACGGTGACGGAGCCGATGAACCCGATGATGGAGACCGCGACGAGCAGCATGAGGTTGTTGAGGTGCCGGTTCACCGCCATGTCGATGCAGAGCGCCGCGCCGAGGATGGCCAGCAGCACGTCGGAGGCCAGCACCCGGTCCAGCAGCGATGGGCCCCGCGCGATCCGGATGATCGCGCCGGCGGCGGCCAGTGACAGCACGACGGCGGTCACGGTCAGGACGAGCTGCATCATGCGCCCACCTCCTTTATTGAGTGCGGATAGTTCCTCCCGGGTACCCATGATCCGGATCAGTCCGGCCTCTGCGTCCCGGACCTCCTTGCGGAGCCTGGCGGCGTCCTCGGCGTTCCGGACATTGATGCCGTGGATGTAGAGCGTGGATGTGGACCTGTCCACGTCCACCACCAGCGAGCCCGGGATCAGCGAGATCACGTGCCCGGTGGCGGTCACCAGCAGGTCGGAGTGGCTCCGCAACGGAACCGCGACGACGGCGCTGATCACCTTGGGGCCTGTGGCCACGGCCAGGTACAGAACCTGGAAACTCGCCGCCACCACCTTGGCCAGGAATGTCATGGCAAAGGGAACGGCGTGCAGTACGTTGAAACGCCCGCCCAGTTCCACCGGCGGCAAGTAGAACAGCCTGGCCACGACGACGGCGATGAGGGCGCCGAAGAGCAGGTTGCCGGGGCTGAAGTCCTGCCAAAGCGCGCCCCAGACGATCACGAGCCAGACCAGCAGCGGGAGTTCCTGGCGCAGGGAAATCCGTTTCCGGCTCATTTCTGCGACTCCGGCTGTGCGGGCTGGGGCTCCGGCTGCGCGGACTCCGGTTGCGCGGGCTGGGCGAGGGCCGGAACGGGCGCGTCCCCGCCGAGGACCGCGCGGATGTAGCCGGTCCGGTCCAGCATTTCCGCGGCGGACTGGTCCGCGACCCGGAACAGCGGTCCGGCGAACACCGTCAGCGCCACGCCGACCACCACGAGGCCCAGCGTGGACCCGACCAGGGTCCTCGGCAGCAAGGTGACATTGGTCCTGCCGCTGCGCGCGCCGGTGGCGGAGTCCTCCGGCGATGCCAGCAGCACGGGATCAGGGTGTTCGGCGTCCTCCGGTTTCCGCCAGAACACCCTGTTCCACACCCTCGCGATGGCCAGCAGGGTCAGCAGGCTGGTCAGCACTCCGCCCACCACCAGGGCGTAGGCCAGTGGAGTGCCGAGCTCGACCCCGGCCTGCAGCAGCCCGAGCTTGCCCAGGAAGCCGGAGAACGGCGGAATTCCCGCCAGGTTCATGGCCGGAATGAAGAACAGCACGGCCAGCAGCGGGGAGAGCTTGGCCAGCCCCGCAACGCGGTCCATGGATGAACTTCCGCCCCGGCGTTCTATCAATCCGGTGACGAGGAACAGGCTCGTTTGGATGGTGATGTGGTGTGCCACGTAAAAGACGGCGGCGGCCAGGCCAGCGGCCGAGGACATTGCGAGCCCGAAGACCATGTAGCCGATGTGGCTGACCAGGGTGAAGGACAGCAGTCGTTTGATGTCACTCTGGGCCAGGGCGCCCAGGATACCCACCACCATGGTCAGCAAGGCCGCGACCATCAGCGGCGTGTTGAGCGTGTCTCCGGGGAAGAGCAGCGTCTCGGTGCGGACCATCGCGTAGACGCCCACTTTGGTCAGCAGCCCGGCGAACACGGCCGTGACGGGCGCCGTCGCCGTCGGGTAGGAGTCCGGAAGCCAGAAGGACAGCGGGAACACGGCGGCCTTGATGCCGAACGCCACGAGCAGCATGACGTGCAGCAGGTTCCGCGTGCCCGGGTCCAGGTCGCCCAGCTTGATGGCGAGGTCCGCCATGTTGATGGTTCCGGTGGCGCCGTAGACCATCGCGATCGCGATCAGGAAGAGCACCGAGGACACCACGGAGACCACCACGTAGGTTACGCCGGCCCGGATGCGCGGCCCGGTTCCGCCCAAAGTCATGAGGACGTAGCTGGCGGTCAGGAGGATCTCGAAGCCCACGTACAGGTTGAACAGGTCCCCCGAGAGGAAGGCATTGGACACCCCGGCCACGAGGATCAGGTAGGTCGGGTGGAAAATCGAGACCGGCGCGTCCCGGTCCCCGTCGGCCATGCCCTGGCCGGTGGCGTAGACCAACACCGCGAGGCTCACGGCGGAGGAGACCACGAGCATCAGCGAGGAGAACTGGTCCACCACCATCACGATGCCCCACGGCGGCAGCCAGCCGCCGATGTTGACCGCGTCGGTGCCGCCCTCCCAGACCGACGCGAGCAGCAGGCACTCCAGCAGCAGCGTCAGGGTGAGCAGGGCGATGCTGACGGTCCGCTGGGCCCGGGAGTGCCGGATCAGCAGGAAGGTTAGGGCAGCGCCCAGGATGGGAAGTACGACGGCGAGCGGGGCGAGGCTTGCAATGTTCACTGTCCGCCTCCTTCCGGGCTAGGCGGGGCCACCCTGGCCGAACCAGGCTGCTCTTCCGCGGCGGCGATTTCGGCGTCGAGCGTGCGGTCGCCCACCCTGACGGTGGCGGCGGTCCGGGCAGCGGGGGTGTTGGAGATCCCGTCCCCGTCCGAGCCGATCATGGTGAGAGGAAATTCCGAGGTCTCCACCGGGATTGCCGCGTCGTCCTCCGCATCGAAGCTGGGCGTCTCCGCGACCCGGCGGTCTTCGGCGTCGTCCTGGATGTCGTCCTGGCGGGCCATCACCCACGTGCGGTAGATGATGCCGAGCATGAACGCGGTGACGGCAAAGGAAATCACGATCGACGTCAGGATCAGGGCCTGCGGCAGCGGGTCGTTGTAGTCCCCGGGGTTGGTGTCCTTGTTGAACAACGGAGCGAGCCCGGCGTAGCCGCCGGTGGCGAGGATGAGCAGGTTGGTGGCGTTTGCCAGCAGCATCAGGCCGAGAAGGACCCGGGTGAGGCTACGCTCCAGGATCAGGTAGATGCCGCAGGCGTACAAGGCGCCCATGACCGTCAGCAGGGTCAGGTTGACGCTCATGCTCGCCTCCTGGCGGTGGAGACGGCGGTCTCGGCCGGGGCCGTGGCGGTTTCTTCGTCGTCCGGTGGCAGTTCGGGCCGCTCTTCGAAGTGTTCATCGATTTCGGCACCGAGGCTGCGCAGCACGTCCAGCGCCAGTCCGACGACGACGATGTAGACGCCGATATCGAAGAGGGTGGAGGTGACAAATTTGATATCGCCGAAGACGGGCAGCCAGAGTTCGATGATGGCGCTCTGGAACACCTGGCCGCCGAGCAGCAGCGGCGCGATGCCGGAGGCAGCCGCCGTGGCGAGGCCGATCCCCAGCAGGGCGCCCGCGCTCACCGGTGTGGCCTCGCGGAGTTCGAAGCGGCCGCCGGCGAGGTAGCGCATGGTGAGGGCCAGCCCGGCGGTGAGACCGCCGGCGAAGCCTCCGCCGGGGAGGTTGTGGCCGGCCAGGAGCAGGTAAACGGAAAACACGATCATGGTGTGGAAGATGAGCCTGGTGACTACTTCGAAGATGATCGAGCGCCGTTCCGGCGCCAGCGTGCGGCCGGCCACGAGCCAGGCGTCCCGGCTGGAGGCCGCAAAGCGCCTGCTCAGGGCCAGGGCGGCATCGTCACGGCTGTTGCCCCGCGCCGCGCGGAGGCGGCCCACGGTTCCTTCGGCGACGGTGGAGGACGCCCGGATGCCGTCGCCGCGGCCGCGGACGAAGATGAGGCTGGCGACTCCGGTGGCGGCCAGGGCGAGCACTGAGATCTCGCCGAAGGTGTGTCCCAGGCCCGGATGTCCACCAGGGTCACGTTGACGATGTTCAGCCCGCCGCCGCCCTCGTAGGCCAGCCGGGGGAATTCGAGCGAGACCGGCGCGGCCACGCGGGCACCCAGGGCGTAGATGGCGGCGTAGACCATCGTGACACCGAACGCGGCACCGATGATGACCCGGACAACCCTGTACTTGCCCCCGGTGCGGTCCCGCAGCTCGGCTGGCAGGCTGCGCATGGCCAGGACAAAGGCCACCAGGATGATGGTCTCCACCAGCATCTGCGTCAGGGCGAGGTCCGGGGCCCCCTGCAATGCGAACATCAGGGCGATGCCGTAGCCCGTGACGGAGACCATGAGTACGGCGAGGAAGCGCTTGTTGGCGCGCACCGCGGCCAAGGCGCCGATCACGATCCCGGCGCCGACCACCAGCTGCAGCGGTGAGTCCGGATCAAGAAAGTAGAGGTCTCCGGGCAGCGGTTTGCGCGCCACGAGCAGCGCGGAGAGCGGGAGGACGAATGCCACCGTGAGGATGACGGAGAGGTAGAAGAACAAGGACCCGCGCTGCGTCCGGCCGGTAACCCAGACGGCCACGTCGTCAAGGGCTCCGATGGCGAGCTGGTAGCTGCGGTCTGCGTCGATCCAGGCGGGCACCAGGCTCTGGAGCCGGGCCACGGCATTGCGGCCGTAGAACATGGCCAGGCCGAGGGCGAAGGTGACGGCGGTCAGGCCGAGCGCCGGAGTGAACCCGTGCCACAGCGCGAGGTGGCCCGCCTCACCGGCTGTTGTGCCGCCGTCGGCCGCTGTTCCGTGGAAGAGGGCGGCGTAGGGCTGGATCCACCCGTCCGCCGGTTCCGGCCACAGGCCGTAGGCGATGGTCAGCAGGCTCAGCACGGCGGGGGCCGCGAGGAAGGCCGGCTTGATCGGCTTGAACGGGGTGGTCTCGACGCCGGGTTTCACCGCGAAGGCGCCCCACATGAAGCGGGCGCTGTAGGCGAAGGTCAGGATGGAGCCAAGGACGAGGCCCACGAGGAGCACCGGGCCCGCAGGCCCGGAGGCGGGGTCGGCGCTGTAGTGAACGAACGCCTCGAACACCGATTCCTTGGCCACGAACCCGGCAAGCGGGGGGACGCCGGCCATGGAGGCGGCACCGATCGCGGCCACGATGGCCAGGGCACGGGCGGAGCCGTAAACACCCGAGAGCCTGCGGACATCGCGGGTTCCTGCCTGGTGGTCGATGATGCCCACCACCAGAAAGAGCGTGGCCTTGAAGAGCCCGTGCGCCAGGAGCAGCGCGAGGCCCGCGAGGGCGGCGTCCGGTCTGCCCAGCCCCACCACCATGGTCAGGAAGCCGAGCTGGCTCACCGTGCCGTAGGCGAGGATGAGTTTGATGTCCGTCTGACGCAGCGCACGGTAACCGCCGACCAGCATGGTGGCCAGGCCGAGACCCAGCACCACGGGCAGCCAGTAGGCCGTTTCCGCGAATCCCGGCGCAAGCCGCGCCACGAGGTAGATTCCGGCCTTCACCATGGCAGCGGCGTGCAGGTAGGCACTGACCGGCGTTGGCGCGGCCATGGCGCCAGGGAGCCAGAAATGGAAGGGCACCAGGGCCGACTTGGTGATGGCGCCGACCAGAATGAGGACGACGGCGGCACCCACCGCCGCTCCGGCCGGCCCTGCCACCAGCGCCGGCGCCTGCTCGAGGATGTCCGAGATCCGGTAGGTCCCGGCGCTGAAGCCGAGCATGATGAGGCCCACAAGCATCGCCAGGCCGCCGGCGGTGGTCACGACGAGGGCCTGCAGGGCGGAGCGGCGCGCCGACAACCGGGTGCGGGCGTAGCCGATGAGCAGATACGACAGGACCGTTGTCAGTTCCCAGAAAATGAACATCAGGAGGAGATCGTCCGCCGTGACCAGCCCGAACATCGCGCCGGCGAAAGCCAGCAGCTGCGCACCGAAGCCGCCCAGATAGTTATCCGTGGTCTTGAAATACCGGGCACAGTAGACCAGCACCAGGGCGCCGACACCTAAAACCAGCAGCGACATCACCCAGGCCAGGGCGTCCATCCGGAAGGCGAGCTCCAGCTGCAACCCCGGGATCCAGGGCAGCACCTCGTCAATTCCGCTGCCGGCCGTGTCAGCACCGGCGCCGGAATAGACGGCGCCGTGCTGCAGGATGAGCCAGATGAATGAGACCGCAGGCACCGCAGCCAGGGCGTAAAACGAATTCCGCCCGAACTTCCGGAAAAGAAGCGGCGCCACGGCAGCCACCGCGAAGTGCACGGCAAGGACTGTGATCACTGGTATCTCCGCAACGTCAGGCGTTCGATTGTCAAAAGTTGGAGCAGGCGGGTATTCGTTGGGTTCGGTGGGGCCAGTTTACCAAGCGCGGGCAAATTCCCTTCCGGGGACGGTTACTATTTGCGCTATGAACTGCGCTGCCGCCCCGGAGGCCATCCGCCCTGCCTCCGAACCGGAATCCGGAGACCTGGTCTCCAGCAAGGGCCGGATCCTCGCCTGGGCAGCCTGGGACTGGGGATCGGCAGCGTTCAATGCGGTCATGACGACGTTCGTCTTCACTGTCTACTTAACCTCCAGCGCCTTCGGCGGGGAGGACCAGGCCTCGGCGGTCCTCGGCGGTGCGCTGGCAATCGCCGGTGCGGCCATTGCCCTGCTGGCACCGGTCACCGGGCAGCGCTCGGACACCGGTGGCCGGCGCAAGCTCTGGCTGGGAGTCAACAGCGCCGTCGTCGCGCTCCTGACGGGGCTTTGCTTCTTTGTTTTCCCGCGGCCGGAGTTCCTGCTGCTCGGCGTGACGCTGATTGCGCTGGCGAACGTGTTCTTCGAGTTCGCCGGGGTCAACTACAACGCCATGCTCGCCCAGATCTCGACACCGAAGAACATCGGCAAGGTCAGCGGCTTTGGCTGGGGCATGGGGTACCTCGGCGGAATCGTGGCACTGCTGATCGTGTTGCGGCTGTTCGTCCAGCCGAGCTTCGACTGGTTCGGGTCTTCCACAGAGGATGGCCTCAACATCCGCCTCGTGGCGCTGTTCTGCGCGCTCTGGTTTCTGGTGTTCGCGTTGCCGGTGCTGTTCGCGGTGCCGGAGGCGCCCAGGACCCGGCAGGCCGCCCGCCCGGGCCTCCTGGGCTCCTACGCCCTGCTGGCGCGGCGCATCCGGGACCTCTATAAGATCAGCCCGCACACAATCTATTTCCTGCTGGCGAGCGCCGTCTTTCGCGACGGTCTGGCGGCCGTTTTCACCTTCGGCGGGATCATTGCCGCCGGGACCTTCGGCTTTGAACTGAAGGAGGTCATCGTCTTCGCCATCTTCGGGAACGTCGTCGCGGCCGTCGGCGCCACCATTGGCGGTTTCCTTGATGACCGCGCCGGGCCGAAGGCCGTCATCGTCGGCTCCCTGGTGGGCCTGCTGATCGCCGGGACCGCCATCCTCGTCCTGGGCGGCGGGAACTACGTCTTCTTCGGCGTGGCCTGGCCGGCGTCAACGACTTTCTGGATCTTCGGGCTGGTCCTTTGCCTGTTCGTGGGCCCGGCCCAGTCCGCCTCGCGGGCCTACTTGGCGCGGCTCGCGCCCGAGGGCAAGTCTGGAGAGCTGTTCGGCCTGTACGCCACCACCGGCCGCGCCGTCAGCTTCCTCGCCCCCGCCCTGTTTACACTCTGCATCACCGTCGCCGCCCCGCTTGTCGAGCCGGGCGGGGCCCAGCGCTGGGGCATCCTCGGCATCATGGTGGTGCTGCTGGCGGGCCTGCTGGTGTTGCTGCCGGTCAAGCCGCCGGGCAAGTCGGAAATCCGCGTGGTCACTGCGGCCTGACGCCATCCCAAACGACCCCGCCGCACACTAGGCTGGGAGCATGAACGTGGATGAGACAGACCTCCCCGGTCTCGGCCGGCGCAAGGACTTCATGACCGTCTCGGGACGCCGCATCGGCGTCGTCGAGTACCGCGAAGGCCAGACCGAACTGATCGTCTCCACCTGGGACGACCCGGACACCTGCCAGGCGTCCATTCCGCTGACGGCCGACGAGGCCGCCACTCTCGGGAACCTCCTCGGCGGGCAACGCCTGGCCATGCAGCTCTCCGAGGAACACCGCGAGATTCCGGGAATCGTCACGCGGCAATTCAGCATTGGCGCCGATTCCCCGTTCGCCAACCAGCCCATGGGCAAGGCTTGCATCCGGACCCGCAGCGGCGTCTCGATCGTTGCCATCATGCGCGAAGGGGAGGTGGTCCCCTCTCCCGCACCCGACATCGTCCTGCACTCCGGTGATCTCCTCGTCGCGGTGGGAACGCAAGAAGGACTGGACACAGCGGCCAGCATCCTGCGCAACGGATAAGCCGCATGGATCCGCTCGCACTGACCCTGATCGAACTGGGCGCCGTCGTCTTTTGCCTGGGCCTGCTGGCGAGGCTGGCGGGTCGGATCGGAATGTCACCCATCCCGCTGTATCTCGTCGGCGGGTTGTTTTTCGGGGCGGGCGGATTGGTCAAACTCGAGGGAATGCACGAGTTTGCCCATCTTTCCAGCGAGATCGGCGTCATCCTCCTGCTACTTATGCTTGGACTGGAATATACGGCCGCCGAGCTCGTGACGGGCCTGCGCCGGTCCTGGCAGGCGGGCATTGTGGATCTGGTCCTGAACTTCCTCCCCGGGGCAGGGCTCGCGGTCATGCTGGGGTGGGGCACGGTGGGGGCCATGGTGATGGGCGGGGTCACCTATATCTCCTCCTCGGGAATCGCGGCCAAAGTGATCACGGACCTGGGACGGATCGGCAACCGCGAGACTCCGGTGGTGCTCTCGATCCTGGTGTTCGAGGATCTCGCCATGGCCATCTACCTGCCCGTGCTTACCGCGACCCTGGCCGGAGTCAGCTTTGTCATGGGGCTGCAGACGGTGGGGATCTCGCTTGCGGTCGTGACGGTCGTCCTGCTCGTGGCCCTGAGGCACGGCCACCACGTATCAAAGGCGGTGCACAGCGAGAACTCGGAGGTCTTCCTGCTCAATCTGCTCGGCGCTGCCCTGCTCGTAGCCGGGCTCGCCGCAGCCATGCAGGTCTCCGCAGCCGTGGGGGCCTTCATGCTGGGGATCGCCATCTCCGGGGCCACGGCGCACAGCGCCACGCGCATCCTCGAGCCGCTGAGGGACCTCTTCGCGGCCATATTCTTCGTGGTTTTCGGCCTCAATACCGATCCGACCACCATCCCGCCGGTCCTGGGTTGGGCCCTTCTGCTGGCGCTCGTGACCGCGGCGACGAAGATGCTCACCGGAATCTGGGCCGCGAGGCGTGCGGGGATCGGGGTGCCGGGGCGTTTCCGCGCCGGGGCTGCACTGATCGCGCGCGGCGAGTTCTCGATTGTCATCGCCGGCCTGGCTGTCGCCTCGGGCGTGGTTCCGGAGGAGCTTGCAGCCCTCGCTACCGCCTACGTGCTGATCATGGCCATCACTGGCCCGCTTGCCGCCAAGTTCGTGGAACCCGTAGTTGCGATGCTGCGCCGCCCGGCCAACCAGCCGGCGGTGCGCACGGCCGACGGGCTGTAGCAGCGGGCTGCGCGTGCGGCCCGCGGCCCGCGGCCGCTGGCGCCGCGGCGGCGGCGAAACGTGGGGCTAGACGTCCGTGCGGTGGAAGTTCAAATGGCTGCGGCTGGCCGTGGGCCCGCGCTGGCCCTGGTAACGGTTGCCGTATTCGCCGGAGCCGTAGGGGTACTCGGCGGCCGAGCTGAGCCGGAAGAAGCACAGCTGCCCGATCTTCATTCCCGGCCACAGCTTGATGGGCAGCGTCGCCATGTTGGACAGCTCCAGGGTGACGTGGCCTGAAAACCCAGGATCAATAAAGCCCGCGGTGGAGTGCGTGAGCAAGCCCAGCCGGCCCAGCGAGGACTTCCCCTCCAAGCGGGCAGCGATGTCGTCCGGCAGTGTCACCGTCTCGTAAGTGGACCCCAGGACGAACTCCCCCGGGTGGAGGATGAACGGTTCAGCGCGCTCCACCTCCACAAGCCGGGTCAGCTCGGGCTGGTCTTCGGCGGGATCAATGTGGGCGTATTTGTGGTTGTCGAACAGCCGAAAAAATCTGTCGATTCGGACGTCCACCGACGATGGCTGGACCATGGCAGGGTCAAAGGGCTCCAAGACGATCCGCTTGGAGTCTAGTTCGGCACGAATGTCGCGGTCTGAGATCAGCACAGGATCAAAAATACCGCACTCACCATGCGCCGCTGGGCCGCAGGTCCGTATTACGTTCTGCGGCAGCCGGCGAGTAAGGTCGCGGTTTTGTTCTACGTGGGCGTGGGCGTGCTTGCGTTCGGCGGCAGGTCACGCCTCTCGACCAGCGGCGGGCTGGATTACAGCGAGGCCCGCCTCGCCGGGTATGGCGAAGCGGGCCTTTATCGAAGGCTGTTGCGCTGCCGCGGCAGCCGTGCCCTCGTGCGTCGGTGTGGACCCTCAGGTTTCCGCGCTGACGAACTTGCCACGCTGAACATGGGCGGGCCGGAACGGCACGTCATCGTGGTGGTCGGGTGCGGGGGGGAGACGGTCGGGATGACTCGCACCATAACCGGCCATATAAGCGGTATTTGCATCCGGACCCCGGCGGGGAATCCGGTTTTGAACCACACCGAGAATATTCGCGTCAACAAAATTCAGTTGGTCTATCGCCTTCGACAGGCTGTGCTGTGTCACCTTTTTGGTACCAACCACCAGCAGTACGCTGTCGGTGCTGCGCGTCAGGACGCTGGCGTCAGCGACCGGAAGGATCGGCGGTGAATCCACGATAATCAGATCGAACTTTGTCTGCAGTTCCTCGATCAGGTTGCTCATGGCTGCCGATCCGAGGAGTTCGCTCGGGTTAGGCGGCAACGGTCCGGAGGCGAGAAGTGCCAAGCCGTCCTGGCCCCAATACTGGATGCTTTCGTCGAGGCCCGATGTCCCGACCAGGACAGTGGTAAGGCCGATTTCCCCCTCGATGCCGGTGGCGGTCGCCACCGACGGCAGGCGGAGATCTGCATCGACCAGAATGACTTTGCGACCACCCTTTGCCACAGTCATTGCCAGGTTCAGAGCCACAGTGCTTTTGCCTTCACCGGCAGAAGCCGAGGTCACGACGATTGAGCGCATCGGCCGGTTCACGCCGGCAAACTGCAAGTTGGTGCGCAGCTTACGGAAGGCCTCTGCGCCTGATCCGTCAAGGACGGAAGGCGCGGCGCCGAGCAGACGGCCCGCGGCGTGTTCCGTGATTCCGGCAAGCAGGGGTAGCCCGGTTGTTTTGCGCAGGTCCGTTTCCGTCCTGATGTTGCGGTCCAAGACGTGACGCAGGACCGCCGCCCCGATGCCGGCGGCAAGCCCGTAGAGCAGACCCAGGGCCAGATCCAGCTTCACGTTGGGACTCGACTTTTCGGTCGGCGTGGTGGCGTGGTCCACGGGGCTGAGACGCACCGGAGTCGGCGTCCCGTTGGTCGGCCGCTCAAGATCGGCGACAGCGGTGATGAGGCTCGCTGCCACTGCGTTGGCTATGTCCGCACTGCGCTGGGCAGAACCATCACGGGCTTCGATCTCGATGATGACCGTGTTACGGGCAGTGGAAGCCTTGATCTTGGAGGCCAGGGCGTCTGGCGAGATTCCCAGTCCGAGTTTGTCGATGACCGGCTGGAGAACCGTCGGCTTGGTCGAGACATCGACATAGGATTGCACGCGGGCCAGGGCGAAGACGCTGCCTTGTTGCAGTTCCGCCGAAGTCTCGGAGTTCTGGGTCGAGACGAACAGGCTCGTTGAGGCGGTGTAGGAAGTAGGAGTGACCATGGATGCGATGCCCGCCACGATCGTTCCTAGGAGGGCCAGGGCCGTGATGAGGCGCCAGCTTCGACGCAGAATGAGCAGTTGTTCACGGACGTCCATTAGGGGTCCTTTCGCTGGCGAGGGTCGCTGAAGAAAAGACTGGCGGCGTTTTCATGCCGTCAGCCAGGTGTAGCATCCGTTGGACACGACGCGAGCCGTACCGGCTGGAATAGTGACAGGGGAGGTGCCGGTCGATTCGGCAAGTGTTCGGCCAGCAGCGTCAAAGGCAGTTAACTGGCACGTCTCCGAGGGATTCCATGCCTCGTAGCTGCCGAGAGCGACAGAACCACTGCCATCCTTGGCAGCAGCTTCTCCAACGGTGTACTCACCGTCGGAGAAACCCCGGGCTGCAGCGACGAGTTCAGGTTGGAGACCGGGGCAAAGAGCGGCAATGGCGTCAACCATATTCGTGTCCGTCTTCTCGATCAGCTGTGACACGACGGCTTTCGGGTCAGCGGCCTTGACTGCCTCAAGCTGGGCGCACTGCTCCTGGCCGATTTGGAGGACAGCGTTGGGGTCAATGCCCTCCGGCACCCTCGAAGCAAGGTATTGCTGCTCAGGAGGCGCAAATGTAGGCTCCGGTGCTGCCTGCGGCCCCGGAGCCTGCGTTGGAGCGGGTGGGCTTGAGGCTTCGGCAGGTGCAGGTGCGTCAGCCGCGCCGGGCGTTGGTTCTGATGAAGGCCCCAGCGGCCCGGTGGTCGGAGATTCAGAACCTGCGACCGAGGCGGAGGACGCGGGGGTGGGATTGGAACTTGTCGGGGCGGTGCAACCAGCGGCGGCGAAAACCGCAGCTGCCAGAAGCACCGTTCCCCAGGGTTTTGAGAGACCGTTATTCATGGGAGGTTTCTTTCCAGAGCTGTTCTTGTCTACGCGTTGGGCTCGAAGGTCAGCACCAACGCCGGACGCTTGGCAAGCGTGGCTTCCCGGGAGAAGAACCACATGTTGTCGGTTCCGGAGCTCTGCATCGAGAAGTTGATATCACCCGCAAGCGCTGCTGAGATTGCCGCCGCATCGAGGTTGATGGAGTACGACGTGTTGGGTGCAGTTGAACCGGCCAGCGTGCCGAGCGTCGTGCTGCTGGTTTGCGGGCGGTTGTTGTACGTGGTTGTTGCCTCTGACCAATCACCGGCCATGGCCACAGTTTGTTGCGGGTCATTGGAGCCGGCGAAACTGTCCCCCGTGGTCGAAAACGTCAGCACCGCCGATACCAAGTGTTGGCCCGCAGGTACTTGCGATGCGGCGTTGAACCGCATGTATGTGATGTAAGCAGGGGTTCCCCTGGTGGCGAGGGTCGTGTAGGACCCCCCGGCAGTGTTCGGAGCCCCGGAATTCACGTAGGTGTCGGCCGTTGGTGTGAGCCGTAGCGAGACGGCTTGGGGTGCCGGCGCCACGGTTGCGGTTGCTTCATTCGACGGGCCGCTGACATTCCCCGCCTCATCCACTGCGAGCACCTGGTAGTAGGAGGTGCCGGCCGGGCGGCCGGCGTCCGTCCAGCTGAGCGTGCTCCCATTGACGGCCGCCACCAGGGTGGCTTCCGACGGCGCGAATCCCGACGTAGCGGCCCGGTGGATCTGGTAGCCAGTCACGCCCACGTTGTCCGTAGACGCGTTCCAGGAAACCGCCACATCACTTTTGGTTACAGTTGCGGAAACTCCGGTCACGGCCGCGGGTGCCTGCGTGTCGGGAACCGGCTGACCGATTCCCTTGCCGATCTTGTAGTGGTCGGTGACCTGCGTGGCCGAGAGTACCGAGGGGTAGACTGCAAACTCGTCGATGGAACCAGCGAAGTAGTTGCTTGTAGGCCGCAACGGCCAGGAGTTCAACTGGTCTCCGCCCACCTTCCACGATCCCCAGTAGGTCTGTGCCGTCGTCTGGTTCGGCAGAACCCCGAGCTGCGCTCCGTCAACGTATAGCCGCATTCCGTCACCGCCCTGGGTTGCTACTGCGTGGTGCCATGCGTCGTCGTTGTACGGGAGCGCCGACGTGATGGTCCTTGTTCCGTTGACGTAGACGCCATATACCAGCGTGCCCGCGTTGGTCATGTAGAGGTTGCGGTCGTAATTACCGCTGAGTCCGGGGTTGGTGCCGTGCCGGTTCGGCTGGCCATTGCCGAAGCCGAAGATCTTCCCACCCTGGGTCGTGTTCGTCTTGAACCAGACTTCAGCGGTGTAAACGGTGGGTGCGTTGCCGCGAACCTGACCGTAGGAGAACGCGCTCGTGCCGTTGAACGTCGTGGACCGGCTGGGATCATTCGTGATGGCTCCTGAGCCGCCGGCGAAAGCCGGTCCGCCGTAGCTCAGCTCAAGGTTGTTGCCCGCCGAACTGTCGGCGCCCACCGTCGGGCCGGCGTCATCGAGCCGCCAGTAGGTCGTGGCACCAGCCCCGAGAACTGCAGCAGGGTAAGCAGCAGTATTCCTGGCCGTCGTTACGGTCACCGACGCCGAGAGAGGACCGGTGTTGGTGCCATCCGTTGCCCGGATCCGGTAGCTGTACTGCGTTCCCGGGAGGGCCGTTTTGTCGGTGAAGGACACCTGGCCGGTCGACCACCAGAGGGAACTGCCCTTTACGGTGCCAAGCGGGGTCGACGAGCCGTTGCGGTAGACGCTATAGGTCAGCTCGGAGTCGTCGTTATCCAGGCTGGCGCGCCACCGGATTTGGTTTTCGCCGCTCACCAGGCTTGCCGCGCTGACGTTGCTCGGCGTCGAAGGTGCCACTGTTCCCGGGCCGGGACCAAACCGTGTAAGACCCTGCTGGGCCTTGCCGTTAGTCGTGGTGAATTCGCCGGCAACCCACAGCACGTCGCCGGAACCCTTGCTCGTGTGGACAAGCGCCCGCGGGCCGATCATTTCACCGATTCCCTCGTTTGTGTCCGGGCTCCAGCCAAGCTGGGGGGCCGGGTTGTCGACGCTTTGCGCCGTCAGATGCTGCCGCTCACCGTCAGCCAACTGATTCATGGTTGAGCAGTCGTGTTCATGGCTCGCGGCGTAAAGGACGCGATTGTAGACATCGACCGCCTGGGTTGCGCCTAGGCAGGTGTCTCGCCAGGTCTGGTCGTAGGTGTCCAGGCTGAAGCGTGCCCGGCCGTCGAAGACGCCGCTGCCCGTGCCCTCATTGCCAATATAGAAACTCTGGCCATCGTCGACTATGGACTTCGTGAACGATGTGCGGGGAATGAACGCTGCGCCGTACGCCCGCACGTTCGCACCGGTTGTGGCGTCCACGACGGCGAGTGACTGGGAGGCTACTCCATTGACCGTTGCGAAGTCGCCGCCGATAACGGCGACATTGCGACCTGCGGGAACGGTCAACGCACGGCCCGGCGCGTTTGCGTCAGGCGCCCAGGGCAGCAGCGCTCCGTTGTTGTCGACAGCTGCAAAGCGGCCGCGAGGTGTCGAGCCGATGCTCTGGAAGTCGCCGCCAAAATAGACGGCTGTGTTTGTTGCCGCAATTGTCCGGACGACGGCTGAGATCGGTTGCGGCTTGAACGTCGTGTCGACCGTGCATCCGGGGAGTTTAATGGCAGCAAGACGTGTCGTGTTGACGCCGCTGATGGCCCCGAATTGGCCGCCGACATAGAGCCGGGTGCCGTCCGGGGTTACCGCCAGGGCGCGCACGCTCGTCCCCGTACCGCCGGTGGCGGACAGAGCGCAAGAAGTGGGGTTGCCGGTGTAGGCGTCGAAGGCCGCAAAGTTCACGGCGCTTCGTGATTCGGAGCTTCCGGCAGCTGTGCCGGGGGGCCGAATCTGGGTGAAAGTGCCGCCGGCATAAACCACGCCGTTTGACTGTGCCATCGTCCAGACAACGCCGTTGGTTTGCCACGTTGGAAGATCATTGGCGGAAAACCCAACTCCAGGAGAAAGGGCGAGTGCAACACTGCTGGTCGCGATCAGCGGTGCGGCAGCAAGCGCAATACCTGCCATGACTGCTGGAAGTTTTCGACGCATGGAGTTCCCCCATAAACGAAAGTGGGCTTCTATTTGAAGCTACAGAGATCTAATCAGTAATACCGAAGTGCGGGAACGGTTGCTTCTACTAGCTTTTCAAGCCGCCCTACTTGTCTTCTCAGGGCAATTACCTGCATTTGCCGGTGGTCCACGCGTTTCAGTAAAAAATGCTTCCCGGCGGCCGACCGCACCCTCAGCATGGACCTTGGGGGGACCAGCCCAACGCCTCGAGATCCGGCTGGTGCCTGCGTCTTTATTCGGCACCAGTCAAGAATCGAGTTCATTATGACCGTTCGCATCGGCTACGCATCGGGTGTCTTCGACCTTTTCCACGTGGGGCACCTGAACATCCTCAAACATGCTCGACAGCACTGCGACTACCTGATAGCCGGAGTGGCGTCCCCGGAGTTGACATTGCTGACAAAGAGCAAGGAACCGGTCGTGCCGCTGCACGAGCGGATGGAGATAGTCCGGAATATCCGGTTCGTTGATGATGTGGTTGTAGACGACTATGTGGACAAGATTGACGCTTGGCGAGCCCTTGGGTTCAACGTGCTGTTCAAGGGAGATGACTGGCGGGGAACTGAGAAGGGTCTGCGCATGGAGGCGGGCATGAAAAAGGTTGGTGTGGAGGTTGTGTACTTCCCGTACACCGTCCATACTTCCAGCACACTGCTCCGCCAAGCCTTGAATCTGATGGGTGGCGGACGTGAGGACATCGAGCCGTTAGAGGCTTGAAATGTTTTCTGCCGGCAATGTGCGAAGGACGAGGATGCCCCGCCGGAATGCATCAGACTCTTCCGAATTCATTTCCCGGCGTCAGGCGATCGCCCTCGGAGCGTCGGGGCTGCTGCTTGCCGGTTGCAGCCGCCCCTCACCCAATTCTCAGTCCGCTCCTACCCACACAGTTGGAAGCCTGCTGGAGCGGAAGAGCTTTTTTGTAGCCCACCGCGGGTCGGGAGACAACTGGCCGGAACACACAGCGCAGGCGTATGCCGAGTCGTTAAAGCTCGGAGTTCCAGCCCTTGAAATATCTGTGAACTCAACCAGGGACGGCGTGCTGGTCTGCCATCACGACCAAAGCTTGCTCAGGACCACCGGACAAGACCGAAAGATTGCCGAGCTCACCTATGCGGAACTGAGCGCACTTCGCGTCGATGCCCGCGCCTGGCTCGGTCCGGAGACGGCGCTGGAGCCCATACCGGCAGTGCGGGAAGTTCTCGACCGCTACGCCGCCTCGCATGTTATTTTCATTGAGGATAAGCAAGGCACCAACACGGCTCCGCTGCTTGATCTCATGGACAGCTATCCGGATTCCGTTGAGCATTTCGTCTGGAAACAGCCGGCATCCGCCCGACAGGTCACGGCGGCGGCCAGCCGCGGCTATAAGACGTGGGGGTATTTCCTGCCGGAAGCCATTCCCCGGTTGGATGAGTTGGCCGGTAGTTTTGACTTCCTGGGCGTTTTCCACGGGGCAGACGATGCGACCATCGGCCGAGTCGTCGGCTATGGCAAGCCCGTTATTTGCTGGGAAATTCACACTCGCTCCGCCCGCGATCGGGTGACCGCCCTCGGCGTCCAAGGCCTAATGTGCTCCAATCTGCCGTACGTCATGTCCTCAGAGGCGGCAGAAACGCGCGACCGGTTCTCGACGGGTACCCGGGCCGCCGGTGACCTGCCCTGGACCACCGAGCAGGGTTGGGCGGCGCAACCGGTGATCGATGCCGCGTCCGCATCGGTGCTGCTGGCTTCCGACCAGAATATTAGCTACCGGCTCGGATCCATGAGCCCCATCGCCAAAGAAATCCACACCTTATCCTTCGAGATGTGCTGGCCCCTGGAGCTTCCGTCCGATCAACTTCACGCGGGAATAGCCTTCGGGCAACCCGATGACAGTCCCTACCGCGTCCTTGTGCCGAGCACAGTGGGTGGCTATCACCTCATCATCCGGCCCGACGGCGAACTGGTCCTCTACCGACGCGACCCGGGGAATCCTGCCGGCACACGCTTGCAGTCCATCATGACGGCCCCGGTTCGCGCCGGAGAGTGGATGCGATTCGCGATCGAGGTCACCCCGGCTTCCGTCCGGTTCTCCCGGCTTGACGGCGCCGGCTGGTCCGGCATCACCATGGATCGGCAATACCGGGGGGGCTACTCCAGCCTTTGCAAGGATTACCGCGACGCTGTTCCCGTGCAGTTCCGGAACGTAACGGTCAGTTAGCCCAGCTACAGCACGTCCGGACGCCCACGGTGCATTTCTGCTCGTCTGGCAGTCAGCGGGCATCAGCGGCGGGCCGCAAATCCGGTTCGGCCGGACCGGGAGCGGACGTACGGGCACGAGACGGATCCTGCCGTGTGGGCAAGCCGGACCGGGACTTGGACCTCCACCTCACAGTTGCGAGCCCGCCGACGAGCGCGGCGACCCCCACGGCGAGGCTGAATGCCCACGCCGAGGCAACGGTCCCTCCGGCATATGAGAAAGCTAAAGGCAGGACCAGGGTCAGAATGGCCAGAGCGCCGCGCATGAAAGTGGACAGTTTGTTCGCCTGGACAGATCGGTAGTAGGCAAGCAAGAGAGTGTAGGGCACCATGGCGATGTATTGCAGGAAGTACGGCAGCCGGAGTTCGGACGCCGCGCGCCAAGTGTCTCCCAGAAGGAGCACCCCCACGGAGGCTGGCAGCAACATCACCACCGCACCCCACAAACAGGCCAGTGCCGCCACGACCACGAAGGTTTCAATCAACCTGCGCCGGAACACCACCGTACCCCTGGAGCGCACCAGTTCGGGGATGACCGCCATTTTCATCGCAGAGAAGGCGGTGTTGAGCGGTGAGAATAGCAACTGCGCAGCACGAAGCGCACCGACACCCGCGGCGCCGAGCGGGATCGCCAGTAAGTACAACACGACAAAAGTGGAGGCGTTGAGGGCGGAGAACTCACCGAGGTAGCGCCACCCGGGGTTACGGTTGGCACTTAGCCAGCGCGCGCCGCTCCGGGGGGACGGCAGGGCACGGGCCAGAATGAGCCCAGCGGCCAGGGCAGCCGTTGCCCCGCCACCCCAGCAAAGCACCACCCCCCACACCGACCCCGTGGTCAACGCTACGAAGCCCATCAACGCGATTGATAAAGCGGCCCACACGCCATCAATCAACAAGGCCATAGAAGGACGGCCCTCGCAGATGAACACATATCTCAGGGTGTCCTGAACAAGCACGAACGGCAGGCTCGCGGCGATCGCGAGCCAGAGGAGCCTCGAAGGTCCGTCCACCACGGCCGCCCCGGCAAGCAGCAAGGGCAAGAGGGCCGCGGACGCCAGCATGCTGGCCCCCAGAACGGCCCTCCGCGCCTCGGGGTCCAGCACCCCGGCGGCGGAGTACTTGACCAGCAGCGTCTCTCCGATTAGGGCACGCTGTGCGCCAAGAAAGAGGAGCAACCCGGCGTATCCCAACGAGAACTGGCCAAACTCGCCAGCCGTCGCCACGTTCGCAACAATAGCCACCGCCACGAAGTTTGAGATGCTTGATACGGCTTGGTCCCCCATGGCGACGTACCGACCGAACCGCGCCATTCAGCCCATCCTCGCCAGCGTGCGGTAGGACTTTACTGCAAAGGCACCGGCGAACAGGCAATGGCATAGCGCCAATGTTGCGTAAGCGGGAATGAAGACGCCGGTCCATGGCACAGTCGCCATCACCAGGCAGGATATGCCGTAGTCCACCGGCAAGGTCAGAACAGACCGCAACTCCGTCTTCCCTTTGTCCGGGTTGTGGCCGCGCTGCCCTGGCGTCGGCTGGCGGTTCAACTGGTCCAGGAGCGCACCCGCAAAGAAGATAGCGGAATTTGCGAAAAGAAAACTGCCACACAGGACGGCCAGCCACAGGGGCGGGACAGTCGTGGCACGAAGAAGGAAACAAAAGACCGCTCCGTGCAGTAGGACTATGCGGCCGCTGTCCAGCACGTGGTCCAGCCACTCCCCGAGTTTGGAACTGCGCCCTTGGAGCCGGGCAAGCTGTCCGTCGGCAGAGTCGAGGATGAAGCCTACGGCGAGGGCCAACCCAACTAGGGCGAACCCGCCTCCGGACCCGGCGCCGAACGCAAGCCACAAAAGAGCTCCGTACGTAATGACCGCGCCGGTGAAGGTGACATGGTTCGGCTGAAAAGGGGTGTTTCTTAGCGCGGCCGCGATCACCCGGCCCGCTGGCCGGTTGATGTAAAGGGTGTAGAGGGGAACGCCTTTTTTACCCTTCTGGGCCTTCCTCAACTCCCGGAAAGATTCAGCGAAACGCGGTTTTTGCGGGCTCGGCAGCTCGAGCTGGTTAGTGGTCATGTGTCCTCAGCAGACTTTCGTTTGACGGTTCCGCTCAGGAAAGCCATAGCCAGGGCGAGGACCAATAACCGGCCCATCGACTGCAGAAGCGATCCACGGAGCAGGATAAACATGTATCCGGAAAAGATGGCGACACCTAGGTAGCCCACGGAGCCGGCGGACAGGGTACCGGCTCCGAAACCGGAGTCCAGCCGCCTACTCATTAACCCGAGGACGGTGAAGGCAACAACAACTCCGACAACGCCGAAATTAATCCAGGCCTCGGCCCATAGCGGGGAGGACAGGTTTACGTTGGAACTGCTCATCCACAGGCCGACTTCGACTCCACTGTCGAGCGGTTTGGTTGGCCAGACCACGCGCGGGACCCAGAACAGTAGCGCGCCCAGGAACTGGTTTCCCCACGTCAGTCCCGCATCTTGGGTAAAGCCGATGGTATTGGCCAGCATGGTGAACTGATCGTAATCCTTAGTGGAAATCATGTGCCACACGGAGTCTGCTTGAAGAACGCCGCTTACCCCAGCAGGCCGGCGCGTGATGTCGCTGAGCGGAAACAAAAAGATGGCCGCTACGATCCCACCAATTATCGCCAAGTTGAAAGAGGACTTCCGGGATGCGATCAGCGGCATAACAAGACCGAAAAGCACCGCAAGCGTCCAGTACCGTGAGTTGGAAATGGGATTGTTGACGATGACGTTGAGCGCAACCAGAGCAAGGATGAGCGAAGCATCAAGCAGGTTCAGGGAACTCCTCAGCACCCGCAACGCGTGGATATAGAAAATGAGTCCGACCAGGCACGTAACCGACCCGAACGCCGAGATGATGGCACGCACGGCCTGCCCGCTATCCGGGCTCAGTTGATCCAGTGCTTGGCTTGCCTCCTGGCGGCTGGTAAAAAATACCGACACCCCACCGACTTGGGCGACGTACGCGAGTCCGGCGGTGACAGCCACAAAGGCGAAGACTCGTAGGGTGTCCATGCTGCGCAGCGTCCGTACAGGAAAGGAACCTCCAACCGTATGTAAGGCCTTGAGGTGGTAAGCAAGGTCAAAGCTGACGCAGCCCAGCAGGGTGATAGCGGTCGCGGTATACAGGATAGAGTCGTCCACCTGGACAGCCAGGATGGTGGTCGCGCCGGTGGCCAGTTGAGCCAGCGGGACTACGCCGAGGCAGATATACACGAACATCCAGAAGACACCAGCAACAGGCCGCACCTGGTCCTTCCAAAGGATAACGCTGACGCGGAATGCAGCATAGAGCACCACCAGATACCGTATAAAGAAGTCGGTGTCCGTGTAGGTGGCTTCCGACGTAGCCCTCAGGACCACCGGAATGGCGACGGCGAAACACAAAAAGGCCACAATTGAAAATCCGGCCCTGACCCCACTCTTGGACCTGCGGGGGAAGCGCACTCGGTGTTGGTAGTCAGTTCCGGCCTGCATCGATCGCCTCCGCATATAGGCCAAGGAGACGTTCTGCGAGGGATTCGGCGGACCATAAACGTGAGTGCAGCTCGCGTGCCCGTGCACTCAACTGCCGCCGCAGATCCGGATTGCGCCCGACTGAGGCCATTGCCCTACGGAAAGCAGCAGCGTTGGGTTCCGCAATCAATGCTGCGCCCGCCTCCGACAAGGCGGAGGCCAGCCCGCATTCCGAGGTAAGGACGATGGGCGTACCCACAGCGGCTGCCTCCAGGACCACCATCGGATACGGCTCGTCGCGTGCAGGCAAGACCAACGCCGTCACGTGGGCCAAGGCCTGCAGAACCTCTTGCTCGGTCAGCTCTCCTGGTAGATCGAAGTGCTCTTGGAAGCCAGAAGCATCGATTAGCGCGCGCACGGCGTGCAGTTCGCCCTGGTCTGGTCCTGCCACTACGAAACGAGCCTGCAATCCTTCCCGCAGGAGGCCGATTGCGGCCTCGACAAATACAGTGGGCTGTTTCCGCGGTGCCAGTCGGGACACGAACAAAAAGGTCGTCTCCTGGGGGTCCTCCCACTCCATGCCGGGGAGCGCTGTGGCGTTGACCACCCTGCGCATCTTGGTCCTCGGCACGCCTAAAGATTCCAGATTCCGTTCTTCGGCGTCGGTCAGAGTCAACCACAACCGGGGTGCCTTCATTGCCTGCTTGAAGATGAGCGCATCGAACAGGCGCAAACCCCGTGAGCCAGGCGCGGAAAGCATGCCGTGTGCTTGAGCGATGACAGGAATGGCCGCACGGCCAAGCAGAAGTGCGCTGATGGTGGTGATGAAATCCCGGCAGAGGTGAAGCTGGACGATGTCCACGCCGCGCCCGCGCTTCCACACATGCTTGACCATGCCCACCCCGATCGGCAGCTTAAGACGGGCACCTCGATACGGCCTTCGGACTCGAAAGATAACCTCGCGGGACCCTGGCCGTACAGCTGGAAGAGTCCCGTACCACCCCCCGACGAGTTCAACCGTTGCACCGAGGCGGGCCAGCCCGGCACTCTGCATCCGTGCGACGGCCCACACTCCGCCGGCCAGGGCTCCTGGGCCCGCCAGACCACCGACCTGTAACACACTCAAGGGCACTCCGGCAGGAGCTGGCGGCTTAAACATAATCAGCCAGCCGCCAGCCGCTGCGCTTGAGTTCACGCGTCTTGAGGCCAATTTGCCAGTAGTAGCCCGCCAACGCGACTGCGTAGTCGAAGCCGGCCCGTCCGTCCAGGAAACCGCGGCGGACGACGTAGCTGTAGAGCCAGAACGCGAGCGGCTTGAAAGGTACAACGTCGAAGCGCTGCCCCTGGTCGCTCTTGAAAGCGCGGACGGTGCGCGTCATTACCGGGTCGGCATGGATGTATGCTTCCCAGTCGGAGTACTTATTGTGCCTGTCGAACCAGGTGCGCACCGGGTCAAGGTCATGGTGCGCGAGCAGGCCCTCGGTCCGCCCCACGTCGCCATTCGCTTCGGGTTGGTAGTGCACTTCCAGCTCGGTGATCACCGGAAGTTTCACCAGACCGGTGTCCTTGTATTCGTTATAGCCCCGCTTCAAGAGCGTGCGTTTCACGACCTGATGGCCGTGCTTGAGCTCCCTGCCGGCGAAATAATATGAAATCGGGATGTCAAAGGCCACCCGGTGCTCCGACGGATTGGAGACGATGGCGGCGATTTCCGCGATCAGCTCGGGGCTCGGATATTCATCGGCGTCAAGAAACAATATCCAGGGATGGCGGGTCTGGGCGTGCTGAAGCTGCCACTGCTTCTTCTGCGGGAACTTGCCATCCCAAGTAAAGTTGATCACCTGTGCACCACAGGCACGGGCGAGCTCCGCGGTGCGGTCGCTACTGTTCGAGTCGACCACGATGACCTCGTCGAAGTCGCTGAGCGCTGCCACGCATTTCTCGATGCTCGGCTCTTCATTTTTCGTCTGGATAAGGACCGAAACTGGTATCTTGTGCATGCACTTCCCCCTCAGGAGTGGATTGCCGATAGTATTTGGAAATGGATTTTTCGAAGCCTCGAAACCGGAACAAAACGTCTTTTCCGTTCGGTTACGCAAAGGAGCTGGGATTCGGTTTGCTCGCCGTGGTGGCAATCGTCGTTGTGCTGCTGGCGCTGACGATGCGGGACAACGACGTGAACGCGGCTCCGGCCCCCTCCTCTGCTGCGCTTCCAACCAGTCACCCCGCTGTACCCAACGTGGACATCATCGGAGACTCGTACGTCGGCGGTTCGGACGAAGGCGGCTACGGGGCGGCCAATTGGACCAAGATCGTGGGGTCCCGCTTCTACGCGGAGTCGCGGCCCGTCGACATGAACGTCATGGCAGTACCCGGTGGCGGTTACATCACACGGGGACCCGACAAACTGACATTCGCCGAAGCCGCTGTTGCCCAGCTGCGCTCGTCGGCCGACCTGGTCCTGGTTTTCGGGAGCAGGAATGACGGCAAGCAGGACGCAGCGACCATGACAGCCGCTGCGACAGACCTCTTTGCAAAGATCCACGAGCGGGCGCCGAAAGCGAAGCTGGTCGTGGTAGGCCCGGCCTGGGTTAACGAGAATGTACCGGCCTTCATCTCCGCCAACACGCAGGTGATTTCCGCTGCCGCATCTACCGCCGGCGCTACGTTCGTCAGCCCGCTCAGCGAAGGCTGGTTCTTCGGCGCCAACGCTAAACTCATCGGCGGCGACGGCGTCCATCCCACTGATGCGGGCCATCAGTACATGGCCGAAAAGATGTACGTCGAAATTTCCAAGAACCTGGCCACCACGACCACTCCCTAAGGTGCATTGTTCCATCACCGGGCGTCGTCTTCCCGGAATCGCTCCCTGATCACAGTGGGTCCGTTGGGTCGCCCGTAGACGGCGTTCGCCGGGACATCTCCCCGGACAACCGTCAGGGGCTCCACCACGGCCGACTGACCGATGTGGGTGCCGCCCAAGACCATGCACCGCGAGGTGACCCAGGCGCCGTCGTCGATATGCACCGGACTCGTTACCAGACCCATATCCGAGCGCGCCCGGTGGCTCCCTGTCGTAATAAAGCATTCCTGCGAAACCACGACGTTGGAACCGATGAAGACGTGGTCTTGGTTGTGGAACCATACTCCTTCACCAATCCAGCACCCGGACCCGATGTGGAGTTTCCACGGAAAGCTGACCCGGGTGCGGGGCCGGAACGTCACGTTCTCCCCAATCTCCGATCCAAAGGCTCGCAGCGCGGCCACCCTCAGCCGGGAACTGATCTGCCAGGGGCTGCTGACGAACAAGAGTTCACAGATCCGCCAGGCGTAGACCACCGCCCGCGGCTTGTCCCATGCCTCCCCCGCCCCTGGTGCTTGGGCCAGGTCAATCACTGGCGGTTGCCGCCGACCGGACTCCCCCACCCGGAGGGGCTGAGCCGTATTTGGACCTCCACGAACCCCACTAGCCCCCGCAACTGGTGTGATCATCGTCTTGCCTTTCCCCTTCGTAAAACAGAGACCTTGGAACATTCAGTACGCGCCAACGGGTTTCATGAGCATCCTGGCGGTGCGCCAGATGATGATGAGGTCGCCTGCCAGTGACCAGTTCTCGACGTAGTACAGATCCAGTCGGACACTGTCGCGCCAATTCAGCTCGGACCGGCCGTTAATCTGCCACATGCCCGTCAGTCCCGGCTTGATGTACAGGCGCCGCAGGACTTTGTTCTGGTACTTGTCGACCTCCCGCTGCAGCGGAGGCCGTGGGCCGACCAAGCTCATGTCGCCCTTAAGGACGTTCCAGAGTTGCGGCAGCTCGTCCAAAGAGTACTTCCGCATCCACCGTCCGACCTCAGTAACCCGTGGATCGTTCTGCATCTTAAACAACAAGCCGGCGCCTTCATTCTGCTCAAGCAAACCTTCAAGGTCGTCCTCGGCCGTTACGACCATTGAACGAAACTTCAGCATGTGGAACTTCTCACCGCCACGGCCCACACGTTCCTGCCGGAAAATGACCGGCCCCGGGCTGTCCCGCTTAATCATGACTGCGAGGAACACGAACACCGGGAGCAACGCCACTGATGCCACTGCCGCCAGGACGACGTCGAACATTCTCTTTACGGCGTGCTTTGCGCCGGAGTACTGGGGCAACTCCACGTGCATAAGAGGCAGTCCCTCAACGGGCCGGGAATGGATCCGCGGACCGGCAACGTTGGTCAAGCCGGTGGTCAGAATCAACTGCGTGGAAGACTGCTCGAGTTTCCAGCCCAGCCGCTGGATGTAACGGCTGCCGCCCTTCATGGGCCCGGCGACGACCACCGCGTCAGCGTCCACGGAGGCCACCGCTTCCACAACGCTCCGCTCGTCCCCCACCACATCGAATACCTGACCACCCTGAGTGAAAGCGCCCAAGCCGTTGCCGCCCGCGAGGGCAACACCCACAACCTTGTACGCGGCACCGGACTTCTTTTCGATCTGGCTGACGACATAACGGACGTCGCTCGGCCTGCCCAGCACGATCACTCGGGAAAGATAATGACCACGGACTCGCTGCCGGGTCAGCCACTGACGCAGGCTGCAACGAGCAACCAGCAGCCCGATAAGTCCGGCCGGGAGGGCCAGTGCAAAGAATCCCCGGGCAACGTCGATATTCAAAACAAAACACAACAAGGCGATAAGTCCCAACAGCATCGCACTCGCGCTAACCACGCGCCTGTATTCGTCAATACCTACTCCCACGATCTGGGTATCCCGGCTCTTATAGAGGCCGAGTGCCAGCATCCAAGCCACAGCAATAGCTAAGGAGATGTACAGATAATCGACACGAACATTGCCGAATTCGACCGTGCTCGCTGTGCTGAGTCCGAACCGAGTGAGGTGCGCGGCGGCGGTCACTGCGGTAATGACCAGGGCGTCGGCGACAAGAAGCAGGTGGCGGTATCGTTTCGCCCAACGAAGGCCCTCGCGCTGCTTGCTGCCTTCTAGCCGCCCCGGCCTGGCCGCCTTGAAGTCCGGAAACGTGAATGTCGGCGAAGGGAGAGCCACAGTGGCGACGCCCCCCGGCCCCTGCGAAACTTGTGAGCCAGACGGAACTAGGACGGGGGCCGGCGGTCGAACCAAGGCGCGAACCTCAGGCCGCTGCTTGAGCTCACTCATGGCTGCCGCCTGCGCCCCGGCCGTTGACCGTTAAGGCGGCCCTGTTCCTGTGGCCCCGGTCGGTAACGTCGCCCACCCGTTGGCAACGACTGACGGACCAGCATCAACTTCTGCTTATACATAGGAGACCTTCTAGCGACGTGGTTGGGTGTGGTCTCCCCAAGTAAATTAGATGGCATTCAGCTGCACACGAGTGGGTTCTACCCCTCTTCGAGTCCCCGGCCACTCGTCACGTTGCCCGTCCCGGGTCCACTACTTGTATCCATTACCCGGAGTCGCGACTGCACTACGCGGCCCTACCTGCTAGTCCGCGATTTTGTCGCCGATCCTTGCTGTCAGGGCGAGTGCCGTGAAAGTGGGGTTGGCCATACCTCCGCTTGGAAAAACGGACGCCCCGGCGACGAAGACACTGGCAGTGCCAAAAACCTTGCAGTCCGGATCCACGACTCCCTCTGCGGGCGTTCCCGACATTCGGGTTCCGCCCATCATGTGGAAGATATCTTCAAACGTGTCGCCTGGAGGCAACTCGTGCACCGCGGCACCGATATCGAGGGAATTGAGAAAGTCCACGAGTCTGTGGGTTATGGCGTGGGCGGTTGCGTCCTCCTCCCTGCCAGTGCGCCAGGCAAGAGACAGGTTGGGGAAATCAGGCTCCGCGTTGTTTCCTGACCACGTGAGTTGGACGTCGTGCCGGGTCGGCTGTTGCACATCGAGCCGCAGATACGGCTTGCTAGACGTCGGCACAGGCCGCTCCCTGTACCTCACGCTTCGAGCCACGGCCTCGATCAATTCACCGGATTCACCCCACATATTGGCCAACGTCGTGGAAAGGGGCGGCCGCGGTTCACCGGTCTGGCCGGCCCGCAACAAGGCTCTCAACGATGCCACGGCCCCACTGCTGGGCGAGGCGAATTCCCAGTGGGCGTAGCAAGGCAACAGCTGATGTGCATTTAATAATGTCACGCCCGGTACAATGCGTGGTGAAGCGAGAACGCCCCGGACGCTTTTAGGCGCGGAAAAGGCGCGGAACTTGTTCCAGTCCAGGACGTCAACTCGTGCAATGCGTTTGGAAACGTGGTCCAGAAATCCCCGCCCCAGCGCCGGCAGATCCTGTGACACTTCAGAATTCCGAAGAATGCGGGCGTTGCCCAGCGTTCCAGCGGCCAGCACAACCTTCTTTGCCGATACTGTTGACAACGCCCCGGAATCGTCCCGGAGCTCAATGTGGGCTGTTCCCGAACCGGTTTCATTTATGCGGTTCACTACAGCGCCCTGCCGTACAGTTACATTCCGCAGCTGCGCTCGGATCGCGGCGTTCTTGCCAAAGTTTCTCCGGGAACGATCAATCCACGACGAGTACTTGAGGGAGTAATCGCCTACGGGCACTGTGGGAAGCTTGCTGGCAAACCCGAAGCGGCCGTGTATCTGCGCGTGGGTTGCTGGAAGACCCAACGCCCGCAGAACACGCTCGTAATATGGGCTGACGTCGCCGAAGTCGAGGGGCCACGCGCTGATGCCCTTCTGCGGCAACCCGGCAAACTCCCAATCCTGCCAGGGCCACAGCTGGCCGCCCCACAGTTGACTCGTACCTCCCAAGCCGGTGGTCCACGCCTGCTCCGAGCCCCGGTGAGAACCACGAACCGGGCGCGAGCCCAGGAGCTGATCCTTGTTTTCTCCGGGGCTTCGTCCTGCTTCCAGCAAGATGACACTCTTGCCCCTAGCTGATTGCTCCGCTGCAAGGAATAAGCCCATGGTGCCGCCACCGACGACACAAACGTCAAACATTTGGGCTCTTAACCTGCGGTCCTGAATATTGCATTGTGCCCCCGTCGATGCCGTTTCCCGCTCCTCCGGACGTGGCTAGGAGCTCCCCGGACATTGTTGCAGGCACAACTCGAGTTGGCCATGTCCGGAGTTTCCCGAATCACTGACATTACGAAGGATCCAGCGCCAGGGCATTGCAGGGACCAAAAGCGTTTGGCGAACCGCTGCTCGCACGTGTGCGGGGAAGTGCTCGCGCTGTTGTAAGCTGGTTTCCGCAGCGCTGAAATGCGCAGCAACGCGGCTGTAGCTCAATGGTAGAGCGCTAGCTTCCCAAGCTCGATACGCGGGTTCGATTCCCGTCAGCCGCTCCATGACCGCCTTTCCCTCGCTTGACGCTCGCGGTTCTACCCTGCCGGGCCTTCGGATTGATCTTCGGCCTCTACTGGTTCAGCGCTAACGGTTCGCCGAACGCGCACCCACCGTACCCGCGTGCGCTACTCGGAGGTGTACCTACTCGGACCATTGATCACCCGCAGTAGGTGCCCTATCCTGAAGACGTTGAGGGTCAAGAAGAGGCTCCGACAACGATCAGAAAACGTACGCTCGCGTGGGGATTGCCGTCAGGCAGCGCCACCGGAGCGTTCGGGATAGGCCGACAATGACGCCAGCCGCTAACCACCCACATGCGCCAGCTCCCGCAGAGGTACGCACGCACCCGCCGATGCGTCCACTGACGCCGGCAACCCATCGCGGTGCCGCCGCCCAGCATTCGAGCCGGGCCCGCCGCGACGCCCACCCACTATCCCTGGCAGATGCCGACTACGCCACCAATCCGTACTGCGAACGGTGCGGTACGGACGAATTCATCTACCTGGAGACCTTTGTCCCGGCCACCTACCGCAGGGACGGCTCGGTGAGCCGGCTCGGTGAGGTCACGTACTTTTGCTCCGGCTGTGACGACTACTCCGCCCACGCCGTACCGGCCTCCTGGGCGCCGCCCGGCTGGTATTTTGGCTGAGCCCTGACGCGCCCCGGATAAACCAGCCGCTTAAAAGCCTGAGCCGGGCGGCCACCATCGGAGGGTGGCCGCCCGGCTCATTGTCTTGTGCCGGGCGGGGTGTTGTGCCAGGCGGGGTGTTGTGCCGGGCGCTCGGAACTAGATCAGGCGGTCCGAAAGGTGGTTGGGAGTGCCGAAGCGGTGCGCCGTGATGCTGATGGCCTGTTCGTGAAGGAACGGCAGCAGCTCGACACGGCCGGCCTCGGTGACCGGGTGGGAGTAGATGGCCAGGTCAGGACGGCCGCCCGTGGCCTCAGCCAAAGCCTTCGCATTGCCACCGATAAGCCTGATCCGGCCACCGGACAGCGTGCCCGCCGCGGCAAGCCTGCCTGCGGCCGCCAGCCACTCGGCGTCGTCCTCCACGGTCGCGTCGATGCCGAGGCCGGACAGGACTGTGCGGAGCGGGGCGGGAAGCTCGACGCCGCTGGAGACTGTGAGCGTGGATCCGGCCTGAACGCCGGCAGCTACAGTCCTGACCAGATGAACGAGCGGCTCCCCTTCAGAGAGGCGTACCGTCACCGGCAGCGCCCGGTACCGGAAGATGTTGCGTTCGGCGCTCAGAGCGGAGACGTCCTTGGCCGTACCGAACTCCTCGGCCCAAGCCGCGGCGTCTGAAGCAAGGGCCCGCCGGAGCAGCTCCAGCTCGTCGGCGCCAAGGAAGCCCTTGGCCGCGTTTTCGATCCGGCGCACTCCCGACGGGGTGGGAGCGGAGTCCGGAGTGGCGGCGGCAGTGCTGGCCTTGCTGGTCCAGTCGCCGAGGCCGACGAGGTAGTTCGGGCCGCCGGCCTTGGTTCCGGCGCCGACGGCGGATTTCTTCCAGCCGCCGAAGGGCTGGCGCTGCACGATGGCACCGGTGATGCCGCGGTTGACGTAGAGGTTGCCGGCCTGGATGGTGTCCAGCCAGACACCCAGCTCCTCCGCGTCGAGGGAGTGCAGGCCGGACGTGAGCCCGTAGTCGATCTGGTTCTGGATGGCGATCGCTTCTTCCAGGGTGTCGGCGGTCATGACGCCGAGCACGGGACCGAAGAATTCGGTCAGGTGGAAGTAGGATCCACGCCGGACTCCGGAGCGGACGCCGGGGCTCCACAGCCTGCCGGATTCATCCAGCTTCTTCGGCTCGATGGCCCAGCTCTCGCCTTCGCCCAGGGTGGTCAGGGCGTCGAGGAGCTTGCCCCCGGCGGGTTCGATGATCGGGCCCATCTGGCTCGTCGGATCCTCGGGGTAGCCGACCTTCATCGACGAGACGGCGTCGATGAGCTGGTTGTGGAAACGCTTCGACTTGCCCACCGATCCAACGAGGATCACAAGGGATGCCGCGGAGCACTTCTGCCCGGCATGGCCGAAGGCCGAGTACGCCACGTCCTTGGCGGCGAGGTCCAAGTCGGCACTGGGCGTGACGAGGATGGCGTTCTTGCCGCTGGTTTCGGCCAGCAGGGGGAGATCCTTGCGGAAGGACCGGAACAGCTCGGCCGTCTCGTAGCCGCCGGTCAGGATGACGCGGTCCACTGCGGGGTGCGAGATCAGCTGCCGGCCGAGCTCCCGCTCACCCAGCTGGACCATGGTGAGCACATCGCGCGGCACCCCGGCCTCCCAGAGGGCCTCGATCATGACGGCGCCGCTGCGGCGGGCCTGCTTGGCCGGCTTGATCACGACGGCGGAACCGGCGGCGAGGGCCGCGAGCGTGGAGCCGGCCGGGATGGCGACCGGGAAGTTCCACGGCGGGGTCACCACGGTCAGCTTCGCGGGGACAAACGTTGCGCCGTCGACGTCGTCGAGCTTGCGGGCGGATTCGGCATAGTAGTGCGCGAAGTCAACAGCTTCGCTGACTTCGGGGTCGCCCTGGTCGATGGTCTTGCCGGTCTCGCTGGCCATGACCTCGAGCAGCTCCGCACGGCGCGATTCAAGCACCTCGCCGGCGCGGTGCAGGACCGCGGCGCGGTCGGCGCCGGACAAGGCACCCCACGCCTTGCCCTTCTCGACGGCGGTCTCGATCACCGTGTTGAGGGTCTGCTCGTCGTCGATGGTGGCAGCATCCACGGCGGCGTTGCCGAGGATGGAAGTCGGGACGCGCTCCAGGATTGCCCGCCCCCAGTTGCGGTTCGCCGGAAGCGAGGGGTCCGTGTCCGGGGTGTTCTCGAAGGAGTCCTGCGGCATCGGCGCGGCCGGGAGGCTGCGGTCCTGCTGGCGGTTGGGCGGCGGGACCGCGTCGTCGAGCTGGGCGAGGGAGGCGAGGAAGCGCTGCTTTTCGCGCTCGAAGAGCGCGCTGCTTTCTGCGGAATTTCCGCCCAGTTCGAAGACCGCCGACATGAAGTTGTCCTGGCTGGCGCCCTCTTCGAGCCGGCGGATCAGGTATGCGATCGCGACGTCGAACTCGGCGGGATGAACCACAGGCGTGTAGAGCAGGAGGGAGCCCACGTCCTTCTTGACTGCTTCGGCCTGGCCTTGGGCCATACCGAGCAGCATCTCGAATTCGATGCCCGATTCCACGCCGCGCTGTTTCGCCAGCAGCCAGGCGAACGCGATGTCGAAGAGGTTGTGGCCTGCGACGCCGATGCGGATGTTCTTGATCCGGTCCGGGTGCAGCGAGTAGTTGATGACGCGCTTGTAGTTGGTGTCCGAATCCTGCTTGGTGCCCCACGTGGCGAGCGGCCAATCGTGCAGCGAAGACTCGACCTGCTCCATCGGCAGGTTGGCGCCTTTGACGACACGGACCTTGATGGCCGCGCCACCGCTGGCACGTCGGGCCGCGGCCCACTCCTGCAGCCGGATCATGGCGGCAAGGGCATCCGGGAGGTAAGCCTGCAGCACGATGCCGGCCTCGAGGTCCTTGAACTCGGGCTTGTCCAGGATCCGGGTGAAGACCGCGATGGTCATGTCCAGGTCCTTGTATTCCTCCATGTCCAGGTTGATGAACTTGGCATTCTGCCCGCCGCCGGCGAAGGAAGCGGCACGGGTGAAGAGCGGGGTGAGCTTCTGGACGACATGCTCGACCGCTTCGTCGAAAGCCCAGGCGGAGTGCGGGGCCACGGTGGAGGAGACCTTGATCGAGACGTAGTCGACATCGGGCCGGGACAGCAGGGTGTGCGTGCCCTCGAGCCTGCGGGAGGCTTCGTGCTCACCGAGCACGGCCTCGCCAAGGAGGTTGACGTTCAGCTTGATGCCGTCCTTGCGGATCTTGGCAATCGCCGGGCCCAGCTTGGCGTCGGTGGCGTCGACAATGAGGTGGCCGACCATTTCCCGGAGCACGCGGCGGGCCACCGGGATGACCACCTGCGGCAGGACCGGAGCCATGGTGCCGCCGAGGCGGACGGCGCTGCGCATGTACCAGGGCAGGAAGGCCGGGACCTTGGGGGCCAGCGCTGCGAGGTTGCGGGCGGCGACCTGCAGGTCTTCGGGGCGGACGACGCCGTCGACGAACCCGACGGTGAAGTCGAGGCCATTGGGGTCCTTCAGGACCCCGGCGAGCTGCTGGGCCGAGGCGTCGACGGGGACCCGGGCGGCTTCGGTGAGCCAGTGGCGGACCAGCGCGATGGCGCCTTCCGCGAGGCCGGCGGCCTCCAGGACGGGGGAGCCTTCTGAAACGGCGGCGGCCCCGGCCGCGCTGCCGGTGTTGGCGCGGGGCTCCGTGGAGATGTTGGTCATGGCTGCGTCTCGTTCTTTCTCGAAAAGGGACCGTTCTAAGAATCAGTATGCAACCGGATTTTCATAAGATAAAGCGATGTTTTCTGAGGAATACAGGTTAGAAAAGTTGAAGCTTTCTCCGCACACGCTCCCTCACCTCCGGATCCTCCCGGCCCAACGCTCCCTCACCTTTGGCGGCACACCGACAAACCCTCCCTCAACGAGTGAGAGAGGGTTTGTGGTCTTCGGGCCGGATCCGAGGGAACGTCGCTTACTAGCCGACGCTGCGGTGCATCTCCACAGCTTCTGCGTGCCGGGGACTGTCGGGGTTCATCAGCGAGTGCCTCCGGCCGTAGCCGAAGTAGATCACCAGTCCGATCACGAGCCACACGATGAACCGCAGCCAGGTCTCCCAGTGCAGCTGCAGCATCAGGAACCCCGAGGACACGACGCCGAATGCGGGCACCAGCGGCATCAGCGGCAGGCGGAAGGTCCGCGGGGCATCGGGCTTCCTGTAGCGGAAAACGATGACGGACACACAGACCACCACGAAGGCGGCCAGGATGCCGATGTTGGTCAGGTCCGCAACGGCCTTGATCGGGAACACACCGGCCAGCAGGGCGGAAGCGACGCCGGCGATCCAGGTGACCCGCTGCGGCGTGCCGTGGCGGTCGGTCTTGGAAAACCAGCCGGGAAGCAGGCCGTCGCGGCTCATGGAGAACCAGACGCGGGTTACGCCGAGGAGGAAGGTCAGCATCACGGTGAGGATGGAGAGTACCGCGAACACGGAGATGATCGTGGCGATGACGGGCAGCCCCACGCCCGTGAAGGCTGACGCGAAACCGGCCTTCGGGTCGATGTCCCGGAAGTTCTGCATTCCCGTAAGCACCAGGGTGGCGGCAACATACAGGAGCATGGCGATGAGCAGGGAGAGGAGGATGGCCTTGGGCATGTGCTTTTTGCCGTCCGTCGCCTCCTCGGCCGCGGTGCTCATGGCGTCGTAACCGAACACGGCGAAGAACACCGTCGCGGCACCCGCGAAAACCGGGCCTATGCCGCTGGGCATGAACGGGTTGTAGTTGTCCGCGTTGATGTAGAAGACACCCAGGCCGATGATGAACAGGATCAGGACGACTTTGATGGCCACCGCAACCAGCTCGAAGCGTCCGAAAGTCTTGGTACCGCGCGAGAGGATCCAGGTGACGAGAAGGCAGACGACGATAGCGGGGATGTTCACGACGCCGCCGGTGCCCTCGTCCGCCGTCGCGGTCATCCAGGTGGGCATGTGTATGCCGATGCCCGAGAGGAACGCATCAAAGTAGCCGGAGATGCCGATCGCCACCACGGCGACGATGGCGATGTATTCCAGCAGCAGGTCCCAGCCGATGAACCAGCCGATCACTTCGCCCAGCGCCACATAGCCATAGGTGTAGGCGGACCCAGCCCGTGGGATCATTCCGGCGAATTCCGCATAGGACAAGGCCGCTGCCGCGGACGCGAGTCCCGCAACCAGGAAGGAAAACAGCACCGCGGGACCTACGCCGGGTTCCGTCGCGCTGCCGTGGGCCACGAGGCCCGCGAGGGAGAAAATGCCGACGCCGATGATGCCACCGACGCCGATTGCTGTCAGCTGCCAGAGGCCGAGACTCTTGAACAGCCCGCTGTGTTTGTTTTCGACCTCGATGTCATCAATGGGCTTCTTCCGCATGATTGACTTGGCCATATTTTCTGTACTCATCTGGGTCTCCTGCTCAGCTCTGTTGCCCATCAATCCACGCTGTGACGGGGCTTACCCAAGACAACAGTATGCAAGCCCAATTGCATTAGATAAAGTGAATTCTCCTAATCAATAATCATTAGAATTCGCAAAGGACCATGATGCTCGACGTCCGGCGTTTGCGGCTCCTGCGCGAGCTGAAAATCCGCGGCACGCTGGCCGAGGTCGCCGAGGCGCTCCAGTACAGTCCGTCGTCGGTCTCGCAACAGCTGGCGCTGCTGGAGAAAGAGGCCGGTGTGGTGCTCCTGCGCAAGACTGGGCGCCGCGTCCAGCTGACACCCCAGGCAGAAGTGCTCGTGGCGCACACGGCCCAGCTGCTGGAGACCCTGGAACAGGCGGAGGCTGATTTGGCGGCCTCCCTCACCACAGTCACCGGGACGGTGCGGATCGCCGTCTTCCAGTCCGCGGCCTTGGCCCTCATGCCCGATGCGCTGACCCGGATGCTGACCAGCTACCCCGAGGTCCGGATCGAAATGACGCAACGCGAACCCGAAACGGCCCTCCACGAGACGTGGGCCCGGGACTTCGACCTGGTCATCGCCGAGCAGTACCCGGGCCATGCCGCCCCCCGCTACGCCGAACTGGACCGTATCCGGCTGACGGAGGATGCGATCAGGCTCGCCGCTCCGCCGTCGTCGCCCAGCCGCCCGGCCGTCAACTCCCTCGCCGACACTGCGGAGCTGGCCTGGGTCATGGAGCCCCGCGGGGCGGCATCGCGGCATTGGGCCGAACAGGCGTGCCGGAGCGCGGGTTTCGAACCCGATGTCCGCTTCGAAACGGCGGACCTCCAAGCGCAGATCCGGCTGATCGAATCAGGCAACGCTGTTGCCCTGATGCCGGACCTTGTCTGGACAGGGCGGGGAACCACAGCGCAACTGATCAGACTGCCCGGCGACCCGCACCGCACGGTCTTTACCTCCGCCCGCCGCTCGGGCGCCAAGCGGCCCGCCATTCTGGCGACGCGGGAGATCCTGGCCGAGACGGCTGCGTCCATCTCTCCCGCAACCGCGTCCCCGCCGGGCTGAGCCGCCGGTGTTCCCTGGCTCACAGCCAGTGGAACACCGCGACGCTAGACTTGAGATGTCATGAATCGAACAATTTTCAAGTCCAAGATCCACCGCGCCACGGTCACGCATGCGGACCTCCACTACGTCGGTTCCGTCACCGTGGACCTGGACCTGCTCGAGGCCGCCGACATCCTTCCCGGTGAGCTGGTGGCGATCGTAGATGTTACAAACGGCGCACGGCTGGAGACCTACACGATCGCCGGCGAGCGCGGCTCCGGCGTCATCGGCATCAACGGTGCGGCCGCGCACCTCATGCACGAGAACGACGTCGTCATTCTCATTACCTACGCCCAGATGACCACGGACGAGGCCAGGGCGTACACGCCCCGCGTGGTCCATGTGGACAAGGACAATAAGATCGTGGAGATCGGCGATGACCCCGCGGAGGACGGCTACACGCCGGGGCTGATGCGGCCGCCGCACGCGCTGAACAACGCCAGCGCGATCTGACGGCGGCTATTGCCTCCCCGACGCGGGGGCGTTTATGGCGTAACAGGCGGGCGGAGCAAATAAAGCTGATTATTGTGGGAAGGTGACCCCCACCCGATCCCTTCCCCTGACGCGCCGGGCTGCCGCGTGCTAGGGGTGCTCGCAGGCTTTTTTGTGGTCTGGTTCATCATCCTGGTGGGGATGTTCGTTGGCCGGCGGGGAATCCTGGGCGAGAACGCCCGCTCGGTTCTCAGCGCACTGACCTTCTTCGTCGCCAGCCCCGCCCTGCTGTTCGAAACGCTCAGCAAAGCGAAGCTCAATGACGTCTTTGCGGCGCCGCTGCTGGTGGCGACGGTCGGCGGAGTCGCCACTGCAGCCCTCTATTTCGGGATCGTGCGGTTCCTGCTCAAGCGGACGCTGCCGGAGTCGCTGATCTCCTCTATGAGTGCGTCGCTGGCCAACTCCGCGAACTTGGGTATTCCTATCGCGGTATACGTCCTCGGCAGTGCCAGCTATGTGGCGCCCCTGCTTATTTTCCAGCTGGCGTTCTTCACCCCGCTCTTCCTCATGGCCCTTGACGCCACCACCAGCGCCCACCGGACCACGCCTGTCGGGTTCGTGCTGATGATCCTCCGGAATCCCATGATCGTGGGTACCGGACTGGGCTTGCTTGTGGCCGGGACGGGTTTGCAGGTCCCGGCGATCGTGATGGAGCCGATCCACCTGATCGGCGGCGCCGCCATACCGGCCATGTTGATCGCCTTCGGCATGAGCCTCAACGGCTCCCGGCCGCTGCAGGCCGATGGCGGCCGGCGCTTGGACGCCCTTTTGGCCAGTGGCTTCAAGCTCATCGTGCATCCCCTTCTGGCGTACCTGTTCGCCCGCTTCGCCCTTGGCCTGGACAGCCAGGCCCTCTTCGCCGCTGTTGTCACGTCCGCCTTGCCCACGGCTCAGAATGTATTTGTCGCCGCGAGCCGGTACCGGACGGGAATCACCGTCGCGAAGGACACGGTACTGATCACGACGGTCGTAGCCGTACCTGCCATGATCGGCGTGGCCCTGCTTCTGGCCTGAGACGTCCGACCTGCCGCCTGATCCCGCCAGCTCCCCTTCCGTACGCCTCACCCGGAACCATTGGAGGACAATTGAGAACAAATACGGACACTGTTGTCATCGGTGGCGGGGCAATGGGTTCCGCCGCCGCCTGGGCTCTGTCCCGGCGCGGCCGCGACGTGACCCTGCTCGAACAGTTTGGACCAGGACACCGCAACGGTGCATCGCATGGCGCCACCCGGAACTTCAACCTGGCCTACGCCAACCCCCACTATGTGGCCATGCTGGCGGAGAGCGCGTCGCTCTGGAGCGAGCTCGAAACCGACGGCGGGGAGCAGCTCCTGGCGCGCACCGGCGTCGTGAACCACGGCACCGATCCCCGGCTCGGCGACGTTCAAAACGCGCTGCTGGCGGTGGGGCTCCGGGCTGAATTCCTCCCCGCGTCGGAGGCAGCAGAACGCTGGCGCGGCATCCGCTTCAACCAGCGGGTTCTGCACATGCCCGACGGCGGCCAGCTGAACCCGGACATCGCCCTGCCGGTGATGCAGCGCGCCTCGCCGTCTCAAACGGAGCGGACATACACCACCGGGCGAAGGTCCTGGAACTGGCAATCCGCGACGACGGCGTCCGCCTCACGGTGGAGGAGGACGGCAGCACCTATTCCATGGCCGCGCGGCAGGCCATAGTCACCGCGGGCGGGTGGACCACCAAGCTGCTCGCCGGGGTGGCGGGACTGCCCCGGCTGACCGTCACGCAGGAGCAGCCCGCCCATTTCGCTGTCACCGACGAAGGCGCCGTCTGGCCCGGATTCAACCATTTTCCCGGGCAGGGGGAAGAGTACGCGCATTGGTACTCGCCGGTTTACGGGATGCCAACGCCCGGGGAGGGGATCAAGGCGGGCTGGCACGGTGTGGGGCCGATGGTGGACCCGGACCGGAGATCCTTCTCGCCGGAGCCCCGGCAGCGGGCGGCCCTGCAGGACTACGCCCGCCGTTGGCTGCCGGGCGTCGACCCGGACTCCCTCACCGACATCAGCTGCACGTACACGTCCACGGTCGATGAGGATTTCGTGTTGGATCGCATCGGACCCATCGTCATCGGCGCGGGCTTCTCCGGCCACGGGTTCAAGTTCACTCCGGTGGTGGGACGCATCCTCGCCGATCTCGCGACTGGCGAAGGCGGTGCGCCCGCGATTTTCTCGGCCTCCAGGCCCGGTGTGCGCTGATCGAATCCTCCCGACCGGGACCACCGGCGTGGTCGGGCCCCCGGTCCGGCCCGCACCGCTAGGCTTGGATGCGGGCTGAGCCGGCCCACACACACTTGGACCGGGGAGACAGTTGAACAGCGTTCCGTACCGTCGCCTGCAGGCGCGAACTGGGCGCCGCCCACGCGCCGTCGACTGGATCGTCCGGGGCCTGGCCGCCGTGCTGATTGTTTCCACGACGGCGTGTGCAGGCGTGGAAGCCAGTCCGTCGGCTACCGTCACGAGTTCGGTTACCGGTGAAGCCGCACCCCGCGCGACCCCGTCCCGGACGGATGCCCCGCACCTCCAGCCGGCCGCTGCAAGCAAGGCCCTGGACGTGCTCGCGACACTTCCGGTCAAGGGCCGGGCTGCCAAGACGGCGTACTCGCGGGACCAGTTCGGCCAGGCGTGGACCGATGTGGACGGCAACGGCTGCGACACCCGCAATGACATGCTCCACCGCGACCTCTCCGCTCTCGCCGTCAAACCCGGCACGAGGGACTGCGTGGTCCTATCGGGCATCCTGAATGACCCCTACACCGGCACCCTGATCAACTTCCTGCGCGGCAACAGCACCAGCACCGCCGTGCAGATCGACCACGTCGTGGCGCTCAGTGACGCCTGGCAGAAGGGTGCCCAACAGCTCACCCCGGACCAGCGCGTGTCCTTTGCCAACGATCCCCTGAACCTCCTCGCGGTGGACGGCCCCACCAACCAGCAGAAAAGCGACGGCGACGCCGCCACCTGGCTTCCGCCCAACAAGTCCTTCCGCTGCGAGTACGTCGCCCGCCAGGTTTCCGTGAAGTCCAGCTACTCCCTGTGGGTAACCCCGGCAGAGCACGATGCCATGGCCCGGGTTCTTAGCGACTGCGCCGGCGCGCTGGCGCCCGCAAACCAGCAGGCGTCGCCTGCCGCCTAGGCCCTGGGCAGCCCGTCCAGCAACCGGGCGCAGCGGATGAAGCCAAGGTGCGAGTACGCCTGGGGGTGGTTACCGAGGTGCGTTTCGGTGCCCGGATCGTACTCCTCCGGCAGCAGACCGGTCGGCCCGAACAGGTTCACGAGCTGGTCGAAAAGGTCCCAGGCCTCATCAATCCGCCCCACCGCAACATAGGCCTCGATCAACCAGGTGGTGCAGATGTGAAACCCGCCTTCAAGCCCGGGAAGGCCGTCGTCGTAACGGTACCGGAACACTGTGGGGCCGACCCGCAGCTCGCGTTCCACGGCGATGACCGTGTCCAAAAAGCGTTGGTCGTTCACCTCCAGCAGCCCGGAGAGTCCGATATGCAGCACGGCGGCGTCCAGGTCGGGGCTGTCGTAGGCGACGGTGTAGGAAGCGGCACCGTCGTCCCAGCCCTCGCGCAGGACCTCCTCGCGGATAGTGGCAGCCTCCTGCTCCCAGGCAGGGAGCGGCATCCTGCCGTGCCGGGCGGCCGCGCGCAGCGCCCGGTCCAGCGTCACCCAGCACATCACCTTGGTGTAGACGTGGTGCCGGGGCGCGCGGCGGGCCTCCCAAATCCCATGGTCCGGCTCACGCCAGCGGGCCAGCACGGCCGAGGCCATCTGCACCATGAGGTTCCAGTGCGCGTCCGGCAGGACCCCGTTCCGCTTGCCCAGTGCATCGATCAACTCGGCAATCGGCCCGAACACATCCAGCTGCACCTGATGGTCCGCGGCGTTGCCGATCCGGACCGGCCGGGAGCCCGCGTACCCCGGCAGGCTCTCGATGATGGCTTCCGTGGACAACGGCGCCCCGGTCACCGAGTAAAGGGGATGCAACCATTCCGGACCACGCGCATGAGCGAGTATCCGCCCCAGCCAGCCGAGGAATCCTTCCGCCTCCGCCGTCGAGCCGAGTCCCACGAGTGCGTTGACCGTCATGGATCCGTCCCGCAGCCAGCAGTACCGGTAGTCCCAGTTCCGGGTGCCGCCGATCCCCTCCGGCAGCGAGGTCGTCGGCGCGGCCAGCACGGCACCCGTGGGCTCGTGCACCAGGGTGCGCAGCACGAGGGCGGAGCGCAGCACCAGCGATGGTTTGACACCGGGCAGTTGCAACTCACGCACCCAGCGCCGCGAGTGAAGGGCGACGGCGGCGCGGCGCGCGTCTTCGGGCCGCGTCGCCGGGCGCGCCGATTCGGTGTCGCCGCAGCGCAGGTTGAGCACGACTGGGCCGTCCCGGAGGTCCACGTCGGCCGTGGCCGTCGCATGGCGTCCATCGGTCGCAATACCGAAACTGACACCAGGTGCCAGCAGGATAATCGGATCGGAGGTGCCTACCACGTGGAGTTCCGACCCGCGGACCTCCATACTGAAGGGCGCGTTCGCGTAGTCAGGCCGGGGCGCGAACACGATTCTCGCCGTGCCGGTTCCTGAGATCGCCCGCACCAGGCTGGTGATGCCCTCGGGAGCGGGTTCCAGGTAGTCGGTGACGGTGACGTCGGCCCACCGGGTTTCCACGATCATGGTGCTGTCGACATAACGCTGCCCCAGCACCTGCGACGCCTTCACCGGTGCCACTGAGAAGTGCCCGGCCGCGTCCCCGCCGAGGAGATGGGCGAAGAGCGACCCCGAATCGGGCAGGGGGTGGCTCATCCAGCAGACTTTGGCGTCGGGGGTGATGAGTGCCGTGGACGAGCCGTTGCCGAGCAGGGAATGCCGTTCCAGGCCGACCGCGTCCTCCCCGAAAAGCCAGGCCCGCCTCAGCTCAAACAGGATGGCCAGGACCCGGGCGAACGACTCAGGGTCGCGCAGCCGGTGCCGGGCCGCCGTCGGGCCCTCCCCCACGCGCAGGCCCATATCCGGACCCCGGAGGGTGGCGATGGCAAGTTCATCGCTGTCGGCGTCGCCCGCATAGAGTGCCGCGCTTACCCCGAGCATCGAGCGTAGGTGCTCCAGGGCGGAGGCCTTGGAGGGTTCCACCACGGACAAGTCCAGGACCGAGCCGTCCACGATAAAGGACAGCCCGTGCGTCCGGGCGATCTCTTCGGCCTGTTTGACGGCGAGTGCGACGACGTCGGGTTCGGCCGGGCGGGTGTGGACGGACACGGCGACCGGCTTCCGCTCGATGGTGATGCCGCGGTACGCGCCGACCGTTTCGGCCAGCGCCTGGCTGGCCTGCTGGAGCACGAGTTCCGTGGCCAAGGACAGCCCGTGGGCATAGCCCATATCGAATTCGGCACCGTGCGAGCCGACAAGGTGGACTTCCGCCGGGAGCCGGGAGACGGCGGCCAGATCCCGCAGGGAGCGCCCGGAGATGACGGCGGCGTGGGTGTTCGGGAGGGCGGCCAGCGCCCGCAACGCGATCGCCGCACTGCCCAGCGGAAGCGTCTCCGTGGAAATGCCCTCCGCCGAGCACAGCGTCCCGCCGTAATTGCAGGCCACGAGCAGCCCCGGCGTACGGGCCAGGATCTTCAGCTCCGCGAGCAGGTGGGGCGTCAGCCCGTCGTCGGACGCGTTGCTCTGCACAAAGGCGCGAAGCAGGCCCAGGGGCAGGGATTTTGTCAGCAGGGCAGAGTCGGCGAGGGACTGGTTGAGCGGGGTGGGCATGGGCGGAGTCCTTCGGATAGTCCCCAATGCCGGCATGAAAATAGTCCTTGATGAGGACTAACACCAGCATCCCCCGGCACGGTTTCGCCCGGGTATCCCGGCTGTTGCCGCTAGGTAACATCCGGGATACCCGCGTAGCAGGCTCTAGCAGTTCGGGCCGACGTACTCGTAAGCGCCCGAATCGGCCTCGCTGGTCCCCACACAGTCACCGTTCTGGGGTATTGGCTGGCCCGAAACGTCCAGGCTGGCGAGGCTCGGGCCGGCCCGGTCGATTGCAGGGCTCGTAGGGGAGAGATGCAGGTCAGCCGGCGCGTCCACAAAGTCTGCCGGAGCAGTGCTCGAACTCGCGCTCGGGGAGATATTGGTCGGACCGTTGAGCACGTTCTGCTCCTCAGTCCAGCCGGAGCCGTCCATCCACAGGGAATTACTCACCCCCACCAGGATGTTCGCCCTGATCACTGTCGAGGCTGGGCACGAGGCGTGGCAGACTACCGCCTTGGACTCAGGCCCGTCTAGCCAGACGGTGTTGTGTTCAAAGACGGTCCCGTTGGTCGGACCGAAGGACGAGGCCGGCCCCCGGGCGATCAGGCCTGTGGTCTGCGAACAGGCGGTGCCGCAGGTCGCGCGGATGAGGTTGTAGCGGTAGGTGTTGTCGTCGGCGGTTCCGTTGGAACGGCCGATCTCGGAAAAGACATTGTTGTCCACGGACAAGTTGTGGTGGATGTTGTTGCGGCTGCCGTTGAAGATTTCGAAGGCGGCGCCGTCGTGGACGAAATCGTAGGATTCGGCGGTGGAGCCGGTGATGGTGTTGCCCGAGAATTCGTTGTCGTTGCCGTTGATGAGCACGCCGAATGCGCCCGAGTCATCGTCGCAGTCGACCGAGGCGGGCGTTCCGCAACTTGAGCCCTGCGTGTTCACGTTCATGATGTTGTTGCCCGTCAGTTCGTTGTCCGTGTATTTTCCGAAGTCGGAACCATTGGCCACCTGGATGCCTGCCGCGTTGTCCACCGCTACGACATTCTTGACGACGCCGTGGTCCCCGTAGATGCTGAAGCCCGAGTAGCCGCACCCCTCGGCGCGCAGACCGTCCACGGTGATGAAGTCGCCATTGACCCGGACGCAGCTTCCCGTCTGACCCACGACGATCGTGGGCGGGTTTCCGCTCCCGTAACTGTTCAGAGTGATGGCAGCTTGAGCCGTTCCGCTCTGGTTGAGGACAACAGCGCCGTTCCAGGTGTCCCCGCGCCGCAAGCTGACGGAGTCGCCTGGTTTCAGCACGGTGTCGTTGACTCTCGTGAGCGACTTCCAGGGGGACTCGGCCGAGGTTCCGGCATTGCCGTCATCCCCGGCATCGCTGACGTAGAAGCTGGTTGCGGTGCCGGATGCGGTTGTCGGTCCGGCCCGGGGGCTCGTTGGCGATCCGGCGACGTCGGTGGGACCGGCGGCGGGCTGGCCGGCGACCGATGCGGGGCCAGCAACAAACGCGGGCGAGGAAGCTTGTTGAAGAAGGCCGGCCAGAACCAGCAGGATCATCACAGTGGCTGCAGCGGTGGCCTTGATCTTCACGATAGCCCTTGGAGTTTTTCCAACTGTCCGGAAGGCGGGGATAACGACCGCGGTGCGGCTAAGGCACAGCAAAACGATGGCGCCGTAGATAGGGAACCCGCTACAACTACCGCGCCAGGCACCCCGGGCACCCGATGTAGCCGGCAGCCCAGTGGGCTTAACCGTAGGGTGAGGCCATTGTGAAGTCAACGGTTTTTCCGCCATGCGCCGGCGCCCGAAGGCTCGTGGGGCAGGGCGATTCCGCCGGGCAGCCCCGGCCCGGCGGAGGCCTAGACCCGGACCAGTCCGGCGGCTTCGGCCAGCAACTCGACGGAGCGCAGCCGGTCTTCGGTTTGGGAGCTCTGGTGCGCAACGATCAGCTCGTCGGCGTCGGAATGTGCGGCGAACTCGTCAAGGTACTCCCGCACCGCGTCCGGCGTTCCGACGGCCGAGTACTTCATCATCTGCGACACATGCTGACCCTGCGGCGAGTCCAAAACCATGTCCGCCTCGTCGTCGCTGAAGACGCGGCCACCGCCGAAGAACAGCGACACCCGGGCGCGCAGCGTGTCGCGGAGCATCGTCTGTGCCTCCGCAGCGGAGTTCGCTGCAATGACATTGACGCCGGCAATCACGTGCGGCGCCTCGAGTTGCGCTGAGGGCTTGAACTCCCGACGGTAGATGGCCACGGCGTCCTGCAGGGCGTTCGGTGCGAAGTGGGAGGCGAAGGCGTACGGCAGGCCCAGCTGGGCGGCCAACCTTGCCCCGAAGAGCGAGGACCCCAGGATATAGAGCGGCACGTTGGTGCCCTTACCGGGAGTTGCCTCGACACCCGGGATACGGGTTGGGCCGCTGAGGTAGCCCTGGAGTTCCAGCACGTCCTGCGGAAAACTTTCCGAGGACATCGGGTCACGGCGCAGTGCCCGGAAGGTGTTCTGGTCGCTGCCCGGGGCCCGCCCAAGGCCCAGGTCGATCCGGCCCGGGTGCAGTGTCTCCAGGGTGCCGAACTGCTCAGCGATAGTCAACGGAGAGTGGTTGGGCAGCATGACGCCGCCAGCGCCCAGCCGGATGGACTCCGTGTGGGCTGCAATGTGCGCGATCAGCACACTGGTGGCGGACGAGGCGATGGATGACATGTTGTGGTGCTCCGCGTACCACACGCGCCGGTAGCCAAGCCTCTCGGCCAGCTGCGCCATGGCTACGCTTCCCGCGAAGCTTTCTGCCGCTGTCTGGCCCTTGCCGATGGTTGCCAGATCAAGGATGGAAAGCGGAACAGTCACGGAAATGCCGGCCTTTCGTCGTAAAACGTTGTCAGGCGTCGCCGTTTTCCGGCGGACGCACAGTGTGGACAACGACGGCGGGGCCCAAGTTATTTCTGCACAGGTATTTCCGTACCCGGATTTCCGCCGGGCCGGGGTTGCGTCCGGCCGAAGCCAAGCGAAGGGTGGGCCACCCTGTCCGGGCAGCCGGACCCGGCTAAGCTAGCGGCATGGCCATCAAATCCACTGCAGATAAAGTCGCCACGATCCAGAAGGGCTACTCCCTCGAGGGCCCGACGATCGAGCTGGGCGCGGCGATAATCGACGGCGAGCTCCGCAAGGACGCCCCTGTCCGGTTGCCGCTGTCAATGATGAACCGGCACGGCCTGGTGGCCGGAGCGACGGGCACAGGCAAGACAGTCACCCTGCATATGATGGCGGAACAACTCTCCACCGCCGGGGTGCCGGTGTTCCTCGCCGACATCAAGGGCGACCTTTCCGGACTGGCCACGGCCGCCGCCGGATCCGAAAAACTTCTGGCCCGCACCGAGAGCATCGGCCAGACATGGTCCGGCAAGACGTTTCCGGTGGAGTTCCTTGCCCTCGGCGGTGACGGCAACGGGATCCCCGTCCGGGCCACCGTCACGTCCTTTGGGCCCATCCTGCTTTCCCGCATCATGGAGCTCAACGACACGCAGGAATCCAGTCTCCAGCTGGTCTTCCACTTCGCGGACAAGAACAACCTCGAACTGATTGATCTGAAGGACCTGCGTGCCGTCATCCAGTTCCTCACCTCCGACGAGGGCAAGGACGAGCTCAAGGACCTCGGTGGACTCTCCAAAGCCACCGCAGGAGTCATCCTTCGTGAGCTCATCACGCTTGAGGCGCAGGGCATGGAAAAGTTCTTCGGCGAACCCGAGTTCGACACTGCTGAGCTGCTGCGCACGGCCCCGGACGGCCGCGGCGTCGTCAGCTGCCTTGAGCTGCCCACACTGCAGACGAAGCCGATGCTCTTCTCCACGTTCCTGATGTGGCTCCTTGCGGATCTCTTCGAGGAATTGCCCGAGGCCGGTGATCTGGACAAGCCCAAGCTCGTGTTCTTCCTGGACGAGGCCCACCTTTTGTTCAATGACGCCTCCAAGGCCTTCCTGGAGGCCATCACCACCACGGTGCGGCTGATCCGTTCCAAGGGGGTGGGCATCTTCTTCGTTACGCAGACGCCAAAAGACGTGCCTGCCGAAGTGCTGGGGCAGCTGGCCAACCGCGTTCAGCATGCCCTGCGGGCCTACACGCCCGAGGATGCCAAGGCCCTTAAAGCGACGGTCTCAACCTTCCCGATGAGTGACTATGACCTTGAAGAGACGCTTACCTCCGCGGGTATCGGCGAGGCCGTCGTTACGGTCATGAACGAGAAGGGCGCCCCGACCCCCGTGGCATTGACCCGCCTCCGCGCGCCGGAATCCGTGATGGGCCCAAGCAGCGATGCCCTGGTAGCAAGCACGGTCGCCGGCTCGGCACTGCTCCCCATCTACGGCACCGCCGTGGACAACGTCTCGGCCTACGAGAAAATCACCGGCAAGGCTGGAGCGGCAGGCCGTGCCGGAGGCGATGGAGGAGCGCCACAGGCGGCCCAAGCGCCTTCCGGCACCGACTCCTCCGGAGCCGCGGCGGACGCCGACATCGACGCCGAGGCCCGGCGAATCGAGGAAGAGATTCTGGGCAGGCCCAGCAGCCGCCCCGCCCCGGCCCCCGAGCGGGCCAGGGCGCCCGAACGCGACGCCGCAGCCGAAGCTCCGCAGGGCGCGCCGGGAGGCGGGATCGCCGGGGACCTGGCGGGCGCGCTAGGTGGAGCGCTCGGCGGCGGGCTCAAGAGCATGGCCCGCTCGTTCGGGACGCAGCTGGGCCGCGAACTGCTCCGCGGGGTTTTCGGCACCGCACCCAAGCGCCGGCGCCGGAGCCGGTAGCCGCCGCTCCCCGTCGATCCGGCGTCACCCCCGCCGGCGGAGCGCCAGTGCATGCCCGGGGCGTAGCGGGCGCACGCCCCGGGGTGGAGCTGTCCGGCAGGCAACGAGAGCATTCCAGTGGCGTGCAGGTAACGTAATGTACGTGCAAATGAGTCAGGCGTTAGTCAGGATCGCAGCCGGATGGCTGATGGGTCTGATGCTCGCCGTGGCCGGAGCCATCGTGGCGGTCCACGTGGTCAACGACACCATCGCGAGCCCGCAACAGCCTGTCAGGGAGTATCTCTCCGCCCTCCAGAAGGGCGAAGGCGGGAAAGCGCTCGGCCTTCTCCATGCGTCGGTTCCCCAGAGTAACGCCGCCATGCTCGACGGGTCCGCCCTGCAAACCGCCGCTGCACGCATCAGCAATGTTAAGTACGGTGAAGCGCAGGACCGCGGCGGAAACCAGGTCATGGTGCCGATCGATTACACCATTGACGGGGCGCCGCTGCGCACGGAATTCCTGCTCGAGAGGTCAGGAACGGAGTGGCTGTTCTTCCACCAGTGGTCCTTCGTGCCCTCGTCCCTCCCGGTGCTGGACGTCACCGTTGTGAACTCGAACGAGGCCACCCTCAACGGTGTCCCCGTCAACATGCCCGGCGGCCGAAACTCTTTCGCGGTTCTCTATCCCGGCGAGTATGAGGCCGCGCTCAACGGCCAGTATTTCTCCGCCCCGCCCACCCATGCCATCCTGTCCGGCCGGGACGTGCCGGCCGCTCCGCTGAACCTGCTGACCCAGGCCACCGACGCACTAAAGGACGCCGTCAGCGCGAAGGTCAAGGAGTTCCTGGATGGCTGCGCCGACGAGGCGGACAAGCGGCAGCAGCTGCAGCCCGACTGCCCGTTCTATCACGCAACGAACAACCGCGTCGTCGACGGAACCATCGACTGGAGCATCACAGAGTACCCGGCGGTCAGCATTGAACCCTTCGGCGGACGCTGGGTGGTTGCGCCGCTGGACGGCAAGGCCAGGATCACCGCCCGCCAGGTGGACCTGTTCACCGGAAGCCCAGGCGAGATCAGCGTAGTCCACGACTTCAGCTTCACCACCCGCCTCGATATCGATGCGGACACCGTGAAGCTGACGCCGCTCCTGAGCTACTAGAGGCCCTCACCTGGCAGCTTTCGAAGCTCCCGCGGCCGCCGGGCGGCAACCCTCCCGGCTTTGAAGAGTGCCTCTTGGGCCGGCGGGCGTCACGCGGTGCATGCTCTGGGCTCCAGTTGAGCCACCACGGCCCGGCAATCCGGGGATTTCCCCTCCGGCGGTCGGCGAACCCATGCATCGTGTGACATCTAGCCGCGCGCTTTGAGGCGCGCGAGGACCGACAGGACCTCGGCCACCATGGCCTGCGGCTCGTGCACCACGTCGGCATAGAAATAGCGAAGCACTGTGTAGCCCTGGATGACGGAGCGGTTGGTGCGGCGCTGGTCCTTCTTCACCTGTGCCCACTCGCCGTGCTGCCGCCCGTCCAGCTCTACGATAAGGCAGCCCTCCAGCAGGAGGTCCACATATCCGACGCCGTCGACGTAGACCTGGGCCTCTACCCATATGCCGGCCTGCCGGAAGTAGGTGCGGGCGAGGGTCTCCAGCATGGAGTCCGCACTCCGGTCCACCCACTCGAGGACAAGACGGGCACGGCCGTTGCGGGTACCGGGAAGCCGGCACCGCAAGTAGTCGAGGGTCATGTCGCCCCGGCTGACCGCACATTCCACCATCACCAGCGATTCCCGGAACGGAAGGCATCTCAGAGCGTGAAGGAGAACGTCGGCCAGGGCGGCCACAGGCCGGTGCGGATGCGGTGGCACGAGCAGCCCAAGATGCGCTACTTGCCCGTCGGCCGCCTCGCCCCGCCGTGGTGCACATGCACCGCGGCCGCGGGTCCGACGGTCCAGAGACGGTGGAAGGGTGCCGCGCTGAGGCAGGTCAGCAGCTGCCTGCGGCGGAGCAGCGCCACATGGCCGGGGTCCGCCGTCGGAAGCGCATAAAGTCCGCGGTCCGGTTGCAGGACCCCGGCCCTGACCGCCCGGCGCAGGGCGGCGTCGTCGATTCCCAAGCGGGCGAGCGCCGGCCGCCGGGCCGCTCCCCCGCAAATCGTCAGAGCCGAAACGACATCCATGGGCTCATGATTCGCCCCACCACGCCGGCCTGGCGCCGGCGGGCGGGCCTATGTGGACAATTCCGTGTCACGCCTGGCAGATTTTGGAGCTCCCACGGCCGCCGGGCGGCGGAATGCTGCGGCATCGGCCGCTGGCAAAAGCCGAAAGGCTGCTGCCCGTGACGCGTCGGTCACGGTCAGCAGCCAGGGGCGATCAACCGGAAGCGCTTAGTCCATCCCGCGGAGGTCCAGCACGAGCTCAGTGTCACCGTCCGCCTGCAGCAGCACCGGGATGCCCCAGTCCTGCTGGTACAGGTGGCAGGCGGCGTGGTCCGGGATCTCGCCGTCGGCGTCCTCCGGACCGTCACAGGCCGCGGCCCGCGCGGTGATATGCAGGACGCCCTCCGGGACGTCGGAGGCAAGTTCCAGCGTGCGGAGCAGGCCCACGGAGGTCCCGCCGCCGGACAGCAGCAGCTCCGGCGGGGTGGAGGAGATCTTCAGCTGCGTGGGGTCGCCCCAGCGGTCGTCCAGCTTCTGGCCCGTGGGCGCGGCGAACCGGACGGTCAGCTGCAGCAGCCCGGGTGCGACAGGGCTCTTGGGCCGGTGCGTCTGGGCGGCGCCCTCGTCCACCTGTTGGGCCTCCTTCGGGATCGGCACGTACACCAGCTGGTGCTTGTTGGCCTCGACCACCACCAGCAGCGGCTCGGCCCCGGCGACGTGCGTGTGGTCCACAATGACGTCGGAGGGCTCGGAGAGCCCGCGTGCCAGCGTGGACACTGTCCGTGAGGCGGGATCGTAGCGGCGGACCGCACCGTTGTAGGTGTCGGCGATCGCCACTGACCCGTCCGGCAGCACGGTGACGCCGAGGGGGTGCTGCAGCCGCGCCTCGGACGCCTCTCCGTCGCGGAAACCGAAGTCGAACAGGCCCTTGCCCACGGCCGTTTCGACCGCGATGCTCCCGTCATCACCGATGACGAGTTTGCGCAGGGCTGAGGTTTCGGAATCGGCCACCCAGATGTGGCCTTCGGCGTCCTCGGCGAGGCCGGAGGACTGCGCGAACCAGGCTTCCGCCGCAGGGCCGTCCAGAAGGCCTTCCAGCCCGTTGCCGGCGATGATGGACACCGCTCCGGACAGCGGGTCGAAGCTGAATATCTGGTGCACTCCGGCCATCGCGACGACGACGGCGTTCAGCTTGACGGACCATACGACGTCCCAAGGCGAGCTGAGGGACACGCCCAGGGGGTCCGCCTCGAGCCGGGCGCCATAGGCGGCGCCTTCCTCGTCCACGCGTGCCGGCCCGGTTTCGAGCAACCGCTGGACGCCGTTGCCTGCCAGGGTGCTGACGGTGCCGTCGGCGAGAGAGATCCCGCGAAGCCGATGGTTGACGGTGTCGGCAACCACGACGTCGTAGCCCGCTTTGAGGGCGACGTCTTCGGGAAGCAGGACCAGGCCCTGCGGCTCGTTGAAGCGGGAGTCATCAGCACCGCCGTCGGCGTATCCCTTTTCACCCGAACCGTAGGTGCCCAGCACCGTTTGGAAATCGGTGGAGAGCTGCACCAGGCGGTGGTGGCCGGTGTCCGTGACGAGCCAGGACCCGGCACCGGATTCCGAACCCGGCGCGGAACCTTCGGGTGCGGCTCCGCGGCCGGCCGGGAGGTACAGGGCCTTGCCGGGGAAGCGCAGCGTGCCCGACGTCGGTTCAGGCGCCACATAGGGCCCGTTTCCGCGGTGCAGCGTGCCCTTGGCTTCGTGCTCGGCGATGAGTTCGGGAATAAGCACGGAAAGGCCGTCCGCGTGGCCCTCACCGGAGAGGTGCGCCACGATGTAGCCCTCGGGGTCGATGACCACCAAGGTCGGCCAGGCGCGTGCCGTGTAAGCCTTCCAGGTATCCAGTTCGGGGTCATCGAGGACCGGGTGGTGGATCTCGTAGCGTTCCACGGCCGCGGCCAACGCTACAGGATCTGCCTCGTGCTCGAACTTGGGCGAGTGCACGCCGACCGTGACGAGGACATCGGAGTACTGCTGCTCGAGCGGGCGGAGTTCGTCCAGGACGTGCAGGCAGTTGATGCAGCAGAACGTCCAGAAGTCCAGCAGCACGATCTTGCCGCGGAGGGATTCCAGGTCGAGGGACTTTCCGCCGGTGTTCAGCCAGTTACGGCCCACCAGTTCGGAGGCTCGGACCCGCAGGTGGGTGCGTACTGTTTCGCTCATCAGCGTCCTTCCAGCTTTGAGTTGCGTTCAGCCAGCTTGGCATCGCGTTCGGCCAACTTGGCAAACATGTCGTTATAAGCAGTGAGATCGGCGTCGTTATTCCTGTCGGCGGCCCGGTCGGTCCGCTTGGACTCCCGGGCGTCGGAGCGGGACCACATGACAGCGACGCCGATCGCCACCAGCAGCGTGGGCACTTCACCGATGCCCCAGGCCACTCCACCGCCTATCTGCTGGTCCAGCAGGGCGGAGGGACCCCAGGGGCGGCCGAGATTGCCGAAGTAGTCCGCGGCGAGCAGACCTGTCCCACCCATGATTGAGACACCGAAAAAGGCATGGAAGCCCATCGTGGCCAGCAGGAGCAGCAGTCGCATGGGATAGGGCGCGCGGCGCGGCAGCGGGTCCGTGCCGATCATGGTCAACACGAAGATGTAACCGGTCAAGGAAAAATGAAGGATCATCAGCTCGTGGCCGATATGGTTCCGCATGGCGTAACCGAACGCGTCCGAGTAGTAGAACAGGACGATCGAGCCGGCGAAGTTCGCGGCGGCAAACAATGGGTGGGTCACCAGCTGGGAGAACTTGGAATGCACGAAGACCAGCAGCCACTCACGCGGCCCCCGCGAGCCGTCGCGGCGCGCCGGCAGGGCCCGGAGCGCCAGCGTCACCGGCGCGCCCAGGACCAGGAAGATAGGAGCCACCATGGTCAGGGCCATGTGGTCCACCATGTGCGCCGAGAACAGGATCCGGCCGTAGACCGACGGCGGACCGGAGGTGATGTACGTCAGGACCACCAGCCCGACCACCCAGTTCACGGACCGGAAGACGGACCAGGTGTCGCCGCGCCGCGTCACCTTCCAGACTCCCAGGAAGTAGGACACCAGGCCGAAGGCCGCGACGGCGACCCAGAGCCAGTCAGGCCGCCACTCGGTCAGCCAGCGCGAAGGTGTGAGCTCGGGCGGAAGATCGTACCCGGAGAGAATGAAGGCGGGCGAGACATCAGGGGCGATGGTCGTGGGTGCCGGTGGCGCGGAGCGGCCGAGCGCCACGGCGATGCCGGACGTTGCCCCCATGACGATCAGCTCCACCACGACGAGCTGCCAGAGCACCCGCCGTGCGGACATGCCGCCACCCAGGCTGCCCAGCTGGGGGATGACCCAGCTGCGGTGCATCAGGCCGACGCCGCCGAGCACCAGGGTCGCCGCGGCCTTCGCCACAATTAGCTGCCCGTAGGGAGAACCGAAGAGGTCCGACCAGCTGGTCACGCGGATGGTGGCGTTGACCACGCCCGAGGCGAACACCAGGACGAAGGCGAAACCGGCCAGGGTTGAAAAGCGGCGCAGTGTCGGCTCGGTGATGTCCGTCCGGCTTGCCTTGCCGGAAGCGCCGGCTCCCGCATTCAGCACGCCGGAAAGGAGCACCAGCATGATGATCCCGCCCACCCACGCCGAGACACCGACGACGTGCAGCCCGAGTGAATTGATGGCGCCTTCATGGTCACTTGAGCTGGAGGAGTGGCCGATCAATGCTGCGGGAACCAGGCCTACGAAGGCTAGCACCAGGGTTGCCGCCAGGCCGCCGAGGGAACGGACGCCAAAAAGCGCCGTGGTAACTACTGCCGCAATGATGACGACGGCGAGCCATGCCCGGCCGGTTTCGATGTCCGTCATGAAGTAGACCAGGGAGCGGGTGAACTCCGAGTCAGCGGAAAGCCCTTGGCCCGCCACGTCTGAGTAGCTCAGCACCAGCACTGCGATCGCGGCCAGCGTCCAGACAGCGCCTGCCCCCGCCGCGACGGTCAGGGAGCGGGTAAAGGCTGGATGTTCGGATCCGTCCGAGTCCTTGGACCGCGAGGCTCCGACGGATCGAGGCAGGATGCCAACGGCGAAAATGAGGCCGCCGATCACAGTGGCCAATGAGACGTTGGAAATAGCCTTGCTGACCGGCAGGCCCCAGCGGACCAGGGCACCGGGGTCCGAGACCTGACGGGCGGCAGCAGCCCCGGAGAAGAGCAGGGCGAGTGCAAGGCCGGCAAAGAGCGCCACAACTCCGACAAACAGCCACCCACGGGAGACGCCCCCGCGAGCAGCCGCAGCGCCCCGCGCTCCCCCCGAGGGGTTCGGCGGAACGGTGGTGGCACGGGGATTTGCTGCGGAAGGCACACATCCATTGTCCGCTACGTCCGGCCGGTCGCCGAATCGGAGGCGGCCGGTACTGGGGGCCTCCAGAGCTAGCACTATTGCGGGGGCCCGGCGCCTTCGGTCCTCCATGACACGAAAAGAGCGGCAACCCCGGGGGCTGCCGCTCTTTTGAGTCGCTTAGCGAAGACTACTTCTTCGAGGAGACTGCAGCCTTGAGCTTGGAGCCAGCGGACAGCTTGACGCTGTGGCCAGCGGCGATCTGGATGGTCTCGCCGGTCTGCGGGTTGCGGCCGGTGCGAGCTGCACGGTCGGTGCGCTCAACGGACAGCCAGCCCGGGATGGTGATCTTTTCGCCCGCGGCGACAGAGGTCTCGAAAACCTCGAACAGTGCATCGAGCACGGAGTTGACGGCAGCCTGGCTGGTGCCGGCCTTGCCCGCTACCTCTGCAACAAGTTCACTACGGTTCTTAGCCATTTATGTCCTCCTGGACGCTCATGATTTCGGGAGCCTGCACACGGCGTGCGCACAAGCCACTGTTCGAAAACTTACCAGCTTGCCGGGGCGGAGGTGGCAAATTCCGCGTGTTTTCAGCGTTTTTCGGGGAAAATCACCTGAATCAGAGGGTTTCGCGGGGTATTTCCGCCGGCAGCGGACAGTCGCCCGGAACCCCGTACCCCAGTACGCATCCAACCAGCGGTTACCCCTGCCACGGCGCGTTGGCGACGACGGGCGCCCTGCGGGCCTCTTCGTGGGCCGCTGCCGGCTGGCGTCAGGGGAGTCCGTCGGTGTCGGCGGGTGCCCGGTGGCCCCCCGGCAAGGCGGGTGCCGGTAGCTGCGGGACGCAGCTGCCGGACGGCGCCGGCAGCGCGCAGGTGCACCCAGGGACGCCGGGCAGACGGGACGACGCGGCGGGGCGTTAAATGCGGGAGAGCCTCCGACCTGGTGGTTGGAGGCTCTCGACCGTGTTAATTTATGTCCGGCGGTGACCTACTCTCCCACACCCTCCCGGGTGCAGTACCATCGGCGCTGTGGGTCTTAGCTTCCGGGTTCGGGATGGGACCGGGCGTTTCCCCCACGCTATGACCGCCGTAACCCTGTTACCCGCCCCCCAGGCCTGGGCCGAGGGTGGGAAGTCTGTGTGGTTACAACTTGTGCTCCTGCCGGTGAGGGCAGGGGTGGTGTTGTTATTCAGTTGTTCGGTTCTCAAGCAACGGGTTTGTTGGTTGGGAACCACATAGTGGACGCAAGCAGTCTTGTTTCTTTTTACCACCCCGTGGTGCAAACGTCTTTTGAAGTGCCGTTTGCGGGGGTGGTGTGTGGTGTAAGTTATCGGCCTATTAGTACCGGTCAGCTTCACGAGTCGTTAGTCCTCGCTTCCACATCCGGCCTATCAACCCAGTGGTCTGGCTGGGGGCCTCTCACACACAAGGTGTATGGAAATCTCATCTCGAAGCGAGCTTCCCGCTTAGATGCTTTCAGCGGTTATCCCATCCGAACGTAGCTAATCAGCGGTGCACTTGGCAGTACAACTGACACACCAGAGGTTCGTCCGTCCCGGTCCTCTCGTACTAAGGACAGCCCTTCTCAAATTTCCTGCGCGCGCAGCGGATAGGGACCGAACTGTCTCACGACGTTCTAAACCCAGCTCGCGTACCGCTTTAATGGGCGAACAGCCCAACCCTTGGGACCTACTCCAGCCCCAGGATGCGACGAGCCGACATCGAGGTGCCAAACCATGCCGTCGATATGGACTCTTGGGCAAGATCAGCCTGTTATCCCCGAGGTACCTTTTATCCGTTGAGCGACGGCCATTCCACAATGTACCGCCGGATCACTAGTCCCGACTTTCGTCCCTGCTCGAGATGTCTCTCTCACAGTCAAGCTCCCTTGTGCACTTACACTCGACACCTGATTGCCAACCAGGCTGAGGGAACCTTTGGGCGCCTCCGTTACTTTTTAGGAGGCAACCGCCCCAGTTAAACTACCCATCAGGCACTGTCCCTGACCCGGATTACGGGCCGAAGTTAGATGTCCAAAGTGACCAGAGTGGTATTTCAACGATGACTCCACCCCCACTGGCGTGAGGGCTTCAACGTCTCCCACCTATCCTACACAAGCCACTCCGAACACCAATACCAAACTATAGTAAAGGTCTCGGGGTCTTTCCGTCCTGCTGCGCGTAACGAGCATCTTTACTCGTACTGCAATTTCGCCGAGTTTATGGTTGAGACAGCGGGGAAGTCGTTACTCCATTCGTGCAGGTCGGAACTTACCCGACAAGGAATTTCGCTACCTTAGGATGGTTATAGTTACCACCGCCGTTTACTGGGGCTTAAATTCTCAGCTTCGCCTTGCGGCTAACCGGTCCTCTTAACCTTCCAGCACCGGGCAGGAGTCAGTCCGTATACATCGTCTTGCGACTTCGCACGGACCTGTGTTTTTAGTAAACAGTCGCTTCCCCCTGGTCTCTGCGGCCCCTGCACGCTCCCCGCAGCAAGTGCGGATCACGATGGGGGCCCCCCTTCTCCCGAAGTTACGGGGGCATTTTGCCGAGTTCCTTAACCATAATTCTCTCGATCGCCTTAGTATTCTCTACCTGATCACCTGTGTCGGTTTGGGGTACGGGCGGCTAAAACCTCGCGTCGATGCTTTTCTCGGCAGCATAGGATCACCGAATCCCCCCATACGGGGGTCCCATCGGGTCTCAGGCATCATGAACGGCGGATTTGCCTACCGTTCGCCCTACATCCTTAGACCGGGACAACCATCGCCCGGCTCGGCTACCTTCCTGCGTCACACCTGTTAATACGCTTGCCTCCCAGGATCAGGTCCCGCGCTCCACCAAAACCCTCACACCACAAGGGTGATCGGGCAGGTCTCGGGCGGTTAGTATCCCCTGTTCAGCATGGGCGGTTTTTCGCCGGTACGGGAATATCAACCCGTTGTCCATCGACTACGCCTGTCGGCCTCGCCTTAGGTCCCGACTTACCCAGGGCAGATTAGCTTGACCCTGGAACCCTTGATCATTCGGCGGACGGGTTTCTCACCCGTCTTTCGCTACTCATGCCTGCATTCTCACTCGTGTAGGCTCCACCGCTGGTTTCCACCGCGACTTCACCGCCCACACGACGCTCCCCTACCACTCCAGACGCCTGAACCACGAGGGCTTGGCTAATATCTGAAATCCACAACTTCGGCGGTGTACTTGAGCCCCGCTACATTGTCGGCGCGGAATCACTTGACCAGTGAGCTATTACGCACTCTTTTAAGGATGGCTGCTTCTAAGCCAACCTCCTGGTTGTCTTCGCAACTCCACATCCTTTCCCACTTAGCACACGCTTAGGGGCCTTAGTTGGTGGTCTGGGCTGTTTCCCTCTCGACTATGAAGCTTATCCCCCACAGTCTCACTGCTGCGCTCTCACTTACCGGCATTCGGAGTTTGGCTGACGTCAGTAACCTTGTAGGGCCCATTAGCCATCCAGTAGCTCTACCTCCGGTAAGAAACACGCAACGCTGCACCTAAATGCATTTCGGGGAGAACCAGCTATCACGAAGTTTGATTGGCCTTTCACCCCTACCCACAGCTCATCCCCTCCATTTTCAACTGAAGTGGGTTCGGTCCTCCACGACGTCTTACCGTCGCTTCAACCTGGCCATGGGTAGATCACTTCGCTTCGGGTCTAGATCACGCCACTGCAACGCCCTGTTCAGACTCGCTTTCGCTACGGCTTCCCCACACGGGTTAACCTCGCGACGTAACACTAACTCGCAGGCTCATTCTTCAAAAGGCACGCCGTCACACCCATACAGCAAGCTGCAGATGCTCCGACGGATTGTAAGCACACGGTTTCAGGTACTGTTTCACTCCCCTCCCGGGGTACTTTTCACCTTTCCCTCACGGTACTGGTCCGCTATCGGTCATTAGGGAGTATTTAGGCTTATCAGGTGGTCCTGACAGATTCACACGGGATTTCTCGGGCCCCGTGCTACTTGGGATACTCATCCGGGCGGTACACAACATTTCGGTTACGGGGCTCACACCCTCTCTGGCCGGCCTTTCAAGACCGTTCACCTATGCCTGCACATCACACCCCACCACCCCGGCAGAGATGGTATGGAAAGTCCCACAACCCCGACCATGCAACGCCCGCCGGCTATCACACATGGAACGGTTTAGCCTGATCCGCGTTCGCTCGCCACTACTGACGGAATCACTATTGTTTTCTCTTCCTGCGGGTACTGAGATGTTTCACTTCCCCGCGTTCCCTCCACGCACCCTATGTGTTCAGATGCGGGTCACCAGATCACACGAAGCGTCTGGCGGGGTTTCCCCATTCGGACACCCTGGGATCACAGTCCGGTTATCGACTCCCCCAGGCTTATCGCAGATTCCTACGTCCTTCTTCGGCTCCTAATGCCAAGGCATCCACCGTGTGCTCTTAAAAACTTGACCACAAAAGATCAAGGAGTAATTCACGAGAGAACCATGGAACCAGACCGCAACCAGCCACCACCCAAAAGCAGCAGCCACATCACGGAACAGATCCAGGTTCATATTCTTGGAAATTGCTTCTTATAAAAGATGCTCGCGTCCACTATGTAGTTCTCAAACAACAACCCCGTACCACACACCCCACACACAACCCCCAAAAGGGCAAACCGTGTGATCGGTGCAGCCAGGAAACCAGAAACACACAAGTACCGGAAGTTACCCCCCGGTCCTGTTGTCTCAGGACCCAACAGTGTGCCAAACACTAAACCGCCTCCCCCCACCCCGGGACCGTTCCAGGACCACCCTCCAAAAGAGAGGATCCGTACTGGGTCAGGACAGGAAAACAAGCGGCCGCTATTTGCTGATATTCCACCCGTGAGCACCCGCCGCAGAACAAACGTCTGCGCAACGGGCGTACTCCTGACAAACCCCCACACCCGCATACACGGGCCGGATAATTTGTAGGTGCTCCTTAGAAAGGAGGTGATCCAGCCGCACCTTCCGGTACGGCTACCTTGTTACGACTTAGTCCCAATCGCCAGTCCCACCTTCGACAGCTCCCTCCCACAAGGGGTTAGGCCACCGGCTTCGGGTGTTACCAACTTTCGTGACTTGACGGGCGGTGTGTACAAGGCCCGGGAACGTATTCACCGCAGCGTTGCTGATCTGCGATTACTAGCGACTCCGACTTCATGGGGTCGAGTTGCAGACCCCAATCCGAACTGAGACCGGCTTTTTGGGATTAGCTCCACCTCACAGTATCGCAACCCTTTGTACCGGCCATTGTAGCATGCGTGAAGCCCAAGACATAAGGGGCATGATGATTTGACGTCGTCCCCACCTTCCTCCGAGTTGACCCCGGCAGTCTCCTATGAGTCCCCGCCATCACGCGCTGGCAACATAGAACGAGGGTTGCGCTCGTTGCGGGACTTAACCCAACATCTCACGACACGAGCTGACGACAACCATGCACCACCTGTAAACCGACCGCAAGCGGGGCACCTGTTTCCAGGCGTTTCCGGTTCATGTCAAGCCTTGGTAAGGTTCTTCGCGTTGCATCGAATTAATCCGCATGCTCCGCCGCTTGTGCGGGCCCCCGTCAATTCCTTTGAGTTTTAGCCTTGCGGCCGTACTCCCCAGGCGGGGCACTTAATGCGTTAGCTACGGCGCGGAAAACGTGGAATGTCCCCCACACCTAGTGCCCAACGTTTACGGCATGGACTACCAGGGTATCTAATCCTGTTCGCTCCCCATGCTTTCGCTCCTCAGCGTCAGTTAATGCCCAGAGACCTGCCTTCGCCATCGGTGTTCCTCCTGATATCTGCGCATTTCACCGCTACACCAGGAATTCCAGTCTCCCCTACATCACTCTAGTCTGCCCGTACCCACCGCAGATCCGGAGTTGAGCCCCGGACTTTCACGGCAGACGCGACAAACCGCCTACGAGCTCTTTACGCCCAATAATTCCGGATAACGCTTGCGCCCTACGTATTACCGCGGCTGCTGGCACGTAGTTAGCCGGCGCTTCTTCTGCAGGTACCGTCACTTTCGCTTCTTCCCTACTGAAAGAGGTTTACAACCCGAAGGCCGTCATCCCTCACGCGGCGTCGCTGCATCAGGCTTGCGCCCATTGTGCAATATTCCCCACTGCTGCCTCCCGTAGGAGTCTGGGCCGTGTCTCAGTCCCAGTGTGGCCGGTCACCCTCTCAGGCCGGCTACCCGTCGTCGCCTTGGTGAGCCATTACCTCACCAACAAGCTGATAGGCCGCGAGTCCATCCAAAACCACAAAAAGCTTTCCACCCCCCACCATGCGATGAGGAGTCATATCCGGTATTAGACCCAGTTTCCCAGGCTTATCCCAGAGTTAAGGGCAGGTTACTCACGTGTTACTCACCCGTTCGCCACTAATCCCCCAGCAAGCTGGGATCATCGTTCGACTTGCATGTGTTAAGCACGCCGCCAGCGTTCATCCTGAGCCAGGATCAAACTCTCCGTTGAAGAAAAACAGACACAACCAACAACCCCCGGGAAAACGGGAGCATTGACTGCACAAAATTTGAAACCAGCTGTAAAAACCAGACCACACCACGGGGTGGCATAATCCGGCAAAACAACCAATCCATTACAATAAATTGGTATCAACAAACTTGGCACACTATTGAGTTCTCAAACAACAGACACACCCGGCACCACCACAACCATCACAGTCGCGGATCGCTCCGGAGCAACTTTTCAAACTTACCCGGTCCCGGCCCCCAATGCAAATCCCGCTTCCAGGACCCACACCAGCAACCCAACCAGCCCCACCCGAACCCGCAGCGCACAAAACGCCAACCAGATCCTGGCCTTGAAAATTTTAGGGGATTGGCCGCCTCCGGTTCCCAGCATTCCCGCTGGTCTCCCTCTCGGCGACTTAGAAAACAATACACCCACCCCACCCCCACCGCAACTCCAGTCGGGCCGCCCGCGCCAGTGCCACTAACCCGCGCCACCAAAGGCTTGTACGGCTATTCAGGCCTTAAAAACGTCCCGTTCCGCAACAGAGGTGCACTGTGCTTTGGGTCACCGAGCGGCACGCAACGGTAGCGCCCGATAGCGTCTGCAGAGTCGCTGTGGCATCGCGGTCAGGGGTCGGACGCCGGCCACCCCGGCGGGTTCATGCCTGCGGGCCGTCGAGCGTGACCAGGCGCCGTTGCGCATAGCGCATCGACTGGTGTCGTGGGCGTCAGCGCCAGAATGCGGTGAGCTGCCCGGCGACTGCTCTGCCTTGGTTATAACCAGCTCGAGCAGCAGCCGGACGCAACGACAGATCCATGGCATTCGGGCCGAACATGTGCTCGCTATCCGGAAAGACGGTTTCCACTCTGCTGCCGCTTGCGCGTAGTTCTTCGACCTGGGTTGCAAGGTGCATGCCCCAGTCGACCGGCGTCCTTGATCTTCCGCCGAACGGTGACAGCACCAGCACCCTGGCGTATCCGGCCGCCAGATCGGCATTCTCAGCGTTGGATCGGTAGCCGCCGTCGATGTATCGGCTGCCGCCGATACGGTAGGGGAAGCCACTGGCGCAGCTGGCGGCGATGGCGTCCACCAAGTCGACCCCGCTGTGGCGGTCGAACACAACCGGTTCACCTGTCTGCGCATTAACAGCCGTGATGAGCATTTGCCGTTGGGGCCAGAGTTGATTGGGCAGCCGAGCGGCGACGGTAGAGCGCCACCGTCTTTGCCTAGCGCCGTCCGACACCCCGTCCATCTCGAGAGCCGCCGCACCCATCCTGCGGCGCATGTCAGCCGCATCCCCGGCGGCGGCGATGATTGCGCTCGTCCTCTCCATGTGATTCGACGCCGGCGCGATCGGGACAGGTCCACGGCCGGATCCAGCCAGCCCGTTCGGTGGCAGGGATGCAGGAGCGAGGATGTCGGCCAGCAGTCCGGCAGGGGTCGCGCCAGCCATCTGAGCCGCGGCGGTCGATCCGGCGGACGTCCCGATGACCAGATCGGCCTGGGTCACGTCCAACCCGGCCTCAAACAGCCCGGCGACGACGCCGATCAGCCACGCATTGCCTGTCGATCCGCCGCCGCCGAGGATCAACGCGCGCTCACCCGCTGCGCGTATCCGCTTTGTGGCGTCGAGCTGCGGCTGATCCTGGTCTGACCTCGGCTGGTCCGAGGCCGTCGTTGAGGGGAGATGCAGAGTCCAAGAAGGTGTTGTGTTCATGGGAGTCGCCTTTCGCGAATTGCCTGTTAGGCGCTCCCGGTAGCGATTAGCTCAATCGCGCGATCGTGGACTGCAGGGGAGCGCCCGGTGCGGATACTGCGTACATGGGTCTCACCTCCTGCCGACGGGTCACGATGTCCAAAAAACTAGCACGACGTAGCGAAATTGCGCTAGAGGGTCATGCCGATTGCCATGCCACTGTCGTGCGCGCCGCCGACCGCAACACCCTCATCTGGATAGGACAGAAAGTAGAACCCGTCTACGCATGCGAAAAGCGGCCGCGGCCCATATTGGGGCCAGGCGTCGACCGACAACCGCCGCTGCCGGCTGGCGTCAGGGGAGTCCGTCGGTGTCGGCGGGTGCCCGGTGGCCCCCCGGCAAGGCGGGTGCCGGTAGCTGCGGGACGCAGCTGCCGGACGGCGCCGGCAGCGCGCAGGTGCACCCAGGGACGCCGGGCAGACGGGACGACGCGGCGGGGCGTTAAATGCGGGAGAGCCTCCGACCTGGTGGTTGGAGGCTCTCGACCGTGTTAATTTATGTCCGGCGGTGACCTACTCTCCCACACCCTCCCGGGTGCAGTACCATCGGCGCTGTGGGTCTTAGCTTCCGGGTTCGGGATGGGACCGGGCGTTTCCCCCACGCTATGACCGCCGTAACCCTGTTACCCGCCCCCCAGGCCTGGGCCGAGGGTGGGAAGTCTGTGTGGTTACAACTTGTGCTCCTGCCGGTGAGGGCAGGGGTGGTGTTGTTATTCAGTTGTTCGGTTCTCAAGCAACGGGTTTGTTGGTTGGGAACCACATAGTGGACGCAAGCAGTCTTGTTTCTTTTTACCACCCCGTGGTGCAAACGTCTTTTGAAGTGCCGTTTGCGGGGGTGGTGTGTGGTGTAAGTTATCGGCCTATTAGTACCGGTCAGCTTCACGAGTCGTTAGTCCTCGCTTCCACATCCGGCCTATCAACCCAGTGGTCTGGCTGGGGGCCTCTCACACACAAGGTGTATGGAAATCTCATCTCGAAGCGAGCTTCCCGCTTAGATGCTTTCAGCGGTTATCCCATCCGAACGTAGCTAATCAGCGGTGCACTTGGCAGTACAACTGACACACCAGAGGTTCGTCCGTCCCGGTCCTCTCGTACTAAGGACAGCCCTTCTCAAATTTCCTGCGCGCGCAGCGGATAGGGACCGAACTGTCTCACGACGTTCTAAACCCAGCTCGCGTACCGCTTTAATGGGCGAACAGCCCAACCCTTGGGACCTACTCCAGCCCCAGGATGCGACGAGCCGACATCGAGGTGCCAAACCATGCCGTCGATATGGACTCTTGGGCAAGATCAGCCTGTTATCCCCGAGGTACCTTTTATCCGTTGAGCGACGGCCATTCCACAATGTACCGCCGGATCACTAGTCCCGACTTTCGTCCCTGCTCGAGATGTCTCTCTCACAGTCAAGCTCCCTTGTGCACTTACACTCGACACCTGATTGCCAACCAGGCTGAGGGAACCTTTGGGCGCCTCCGTTACTTTTTAGGAGGCAACCGCCCCAGTTAAACTACCCATCAGGCACTGTCCCTGACCCGGATTACGGGCCGAAGTTAGATGTCCAAAGTGACCAGAGTGGTATTTCAACGATGACTCCACCCCCACTGGCGTGAGGGCTTCAACGTCTCCCACCTATCCTACACAAGCCACTCCGAACACCAATACCAAACTATAGTAAAGGTCTCGGGGTCTTTCCGTCCTGCTGCGCGTAACGAGCATCTTTACTCGTACTGCAATTTCGCCGAGTTTATGGTTGAGACAGCGGGGAAGTCGTTACTCCATTCGTGCAGGTCGGAACTTACCCGACAAGGAATTTCGCTACCTTAGGATGGTTATAGTTACCACCGCCGTTTACTGGGGCTTAAATTCTCAGCTTCGCCTTGCGGCTAACCGGTCCTCTTAACCTTCCAGCACCGGGCAGGAGTCAGTCCGTATACATCGTCTTGCGACTTCGCACGGACCTGTGTTTTTAGTAAACAGTCGCTTCCCCCTGGTCTCTGCGGCCCCTGCACGCTCCCCGCAGCAAGTGCGGATCACGATGGGGGCCCCCCTTCTCCCGAAGTTACGGGGGCATTTTGCCGAGTTCCTTAACCATAATTCTCTCGATCGCCTTAGTATTCTCTACCTGATCACCTGTGTCGGTTTGGGGTACGGGCGGCTAAAACCTCGCGTCGATGCTTTTCTCGGCAGCATAGGATCACCGAATCCCCCCATACGGGGGTCCCATCGGGTCTCAGGCATCATGAACGGCGGATTTGCCTACCGTTCGCCCTACATCCTTAGACCGGGACAACCATCGCCCGGCTCGGCTACCTTCCTGCGTCACACCTGTTAATACGCTTGCCTCCCAGGATCAGGTCCCGCGCTCCACCAAAACCCTCACACCACAAGGGTGATCGGGCAGGTCTCGGGCGGTTAGTATCCCCTGTTCAGCATGGGCGGTTTTTCGCCGGTACGGGAATATCAACCCGTTGTCCATCGACTACGCCTGTCGGCCTCGCCTTAGGTCCCGACTTACCCAGGGCAGATTAGCTTGACCCTGGAACCCTTGATCATTCGGCGGACGGGTTTCTCACCCGTCTTTCGCTACTCATGCCTGCATTCTCACTCGTGTAGGCTCCACCGCTGGTTTCCACCGCGACTTCACCGCCCACACGACGCTCCCCTACCACTCCAGACGCCTGAACCACGAGGGCTTGGCTAATATCTGAAATCCACAACTTCGGCGGTGTACTTGAGCCCCGCTACATTGTCGGCGCGGAATCACTTGACCAGTGAGCTATTACGCACTCTTTTAAGGATGGCTGCTTCTAAGCCAACCTCCTGGTTGTCTTCGCAACTCCACATCCTTTCCCACTTAGCACACGCTTAGGGGCCTTAGTTGGTGGTCTGGGCTGTTTCCCTCTCGACTATGAAGCTTATCCCCCACAGTCTCACTGCTGCGCTCTCACTTACCGGCATTCGGAGTTTGGCTGACGTCAGTAACCTTGTAGGGCCCATTAGCCATCCAGTAGCTCTACCTCCGGTAAGAAACACGCAACGCTGCACCTAAATGCATTTCGGGGAGAACCAGCTATCACGAAGTTTGATTGGCCTTTCACCCCTACCCACAGCTCATCCCCTCCATTTTCAACTGAAGTGGGTTCGGTCCTCCACGACGTCTTACCGTCGCTTCAACCTGGCCATGGGTAGATCACTTCGCTTCGGGTCTAGATCACGCCACTGCAACGCCCTGTTCAGACTCGCTTTCGCTACGGCTTCCCCACACGGGTTAACCTCGCGACGTAACACTAACTCGCAGGCTCATTCTTCAAAAGGCACGCCGTCACAGCTACAAGGCTGCTCCGACGGATTGTAAGCACACGGTTTCAGGTACTGTTTCACTCCCCTCCCGGGGTACTTTTCACCTTTCCCTCACGGTACTGGTCCGCTATCGGTCATTAGGGAGTATTTAGGCTTATCAGGTGGTCCTGACAGATTCACACGGGATTTCTCGGGCCCCGTGCTACTTGGGATACTCATCCGGGCGGTACACAACATTTCGGTTACGGGGCTCACACCCTCTCTGGCCGGCCTTTCAAGACCGTTCACCTATGCCTGCACATCACACCCCACCACCCCGGCAGAGATGGTATGGAAAGTCCCACAACCCCGACCATGCAACGCCCGCCGGCTATCACACATGGAACGGTTTAGCCTGATCCGCGTTCGCTCGCCACTACTGACGGAATCACTATTGTTTTCTCTTCCTGCGGGTACTGAGATGTTTCACTTCCCCGCGTTCCCTCCACGCACCCTATGTGTTCAGATACGGGTCACCAGATCACACGAAGCGTCTGGCGGGGTTTCCCCATTCGGACACCCTGGGATCACAGTCCGGTTATCGACTCCCCCAGGCTTATCGCAGATTCCTACGTCCTTCTTCGGCTCCTAATGCCAAGGCATCCACCGTGTGCTCTTAAAAACTTGACCACAAAAGATCAAGGAGTAATTCACGAGAGAACCATGGAACCAGACCGCAACCAGCCACCACCCAAAAGCAGCAGCCACATCACGGAACAGATCCAGGTTCATATTCTTGGAAATTGCTTCTTATAAAAGATGCTCGCGTCCACTATGTAGTTCTCAAACAACAACCCCGTACCACACACCCCACACACAACCCCCAAAAGGGCAAACCGTGTGATCGGTGCAGCCAGGAAACCAGAAACACACAAGTACCGGAAGTTACCCCCCGGTCCTGTTGTCTCAGGACCCAACAGTGTGCCAAACACTAAACCGCCTCCCCCCACCCCGGGACCGTTCCAGGACCACCCTCCAAAAGAGAGGATCCGTACTGGGTCAGGACAGGAAAACAAGCGGCCGCTATTTGCTGATATTCCACCCGTGAGCACCCGCCGCAGAACAAACGTCTGCGCAACGGGCGTACTCCTGACAAACCCCCACACCCGCATACACGGGCCGGATAATTTGTAGGTGCTCCTTAGAAAGGAGGTGATCCAGCCGCACCTTCCGGTACGGCTACCTTGTTACGACTTAGTCCCAATCGCCAGTCCCACCTTCGACAGCTCCCTCCCACAAGGGGTTAGGCCACCGGCTTCGGGTGTTACCAACTTTCGTGACTTGACGGGCGGTGTGTACAAGGCCCGGGAACGTATTCACCGCAGCGTTGCTGATCTGCGATTACTAGCGACTCCGACTTCATGGGGTCGAGTTGCAGACCCCAATCCGAACTGAGACCGGCTTTTTGGGATTAGCTCCACCTCACAGTATCGCAACCCTTTGTACCGGCCATTGTAGCATGCGTGAAGCCCAAGACATAAGGGGCATGATGATTTGACGTCGTCCCCACCTTCCTCCGAGTTGACCCCGGCAGTCTCCTATGAGTCCCCGCCATCACGCGCTGGCAACATAGAACGAGGGTTGCGCTCGTTGCGGGACTTAACCCAACATCTCACGACACGAGCTGACGACAACCATGCACCACCTGTAAACCGACCGCAAGCGGGGCACCTGTTTCCAGGCGTTTCCGGTTCATGTCAAGCCTTGGTAAGGTTCTTCGCGTTGCATCGAATTAATCCGCATGCTCCGCCGCTTGTGCGGGCCCCCGTCAATTCCTTTGAGTTTTAGCCTTGCGGCCGTACTCCCCAGGCGGGGCACTTAATGCGTTAGCTACGGCGCGGAAAACGTGGAATGTCCCCCACACCTAGTGCCCAACGTTTACGGCATGGACTACCAGGGTATCTAATCCTGTTCGCTCCCCATGCTTTCGCTCCTCAGCGTCAGTTAATGCCCAGAGACCTGCCTTCGCCATCGGTGTTCCTCCTGATATCTGCGCATTTCACCGCTACACCAGGAATTCCAGTCTCCCCTACATCACTCTAGTCTGCCCGTACCCACCGCAGATCCGGAGTTGAGCCCCGGACTTTCACGGCAGACGCGACAAACCGCCTACGAGCTCTTTACGCCCAATAATTCCGGATAACGCTTGCGCCCTACGTATTACCGCGGCTGCTGGCACGTAGTTAGCCGGCGCTTCTTCTGCAGGTACCGTCACTTTCGCTTCTTCCCTACTGAAAGAGGTTTACAACCCGAAGGCCGTCATCCCTCACGCGGCGTCGCTGCATCAGGCTTGCGCCCATTGTGCAATATTCCCCACTGCTGCCTCCCGTAGGAGTCTGGGCCGTGTCTCAGTCCCAGTGTGGCCGGTCACCCTCTCAGGCCGGCTACCCGTCGTCGCCTTGGTGAGCCATTACCTCACCAACAAGCTGATAGGCCGCGAGTCCATCCAAAACCACAAAAAGCTTTCCACCCCCCACCATGCGATGAGGAGTCATATCCGGTATTAGACCCAGTTTCCCAGGCTTATCCCAGAGTTAAGGGCAGGTTACTCACGTGTTACTCACCCGTTCGCCACTAATCCCCCAGCAAGCTGGGATCATCGTTCGACTTGCATGTGTTAAGCACGCCGCCAGCGTTCATCCTGAGCCAGGATCAAACTCTCCGTTGAAGAAAAACAGACACAACCAACAACCCCCGGGAAAACGGGAGCATCGACTGCACAAAATTTGAAACCAGCTGTAAAAACCAGACCACACCACGGGGTGGCATAATCCGGCAAAACAACCAATCCATTACAATAAATTGGTATCAACAAACTTGGCACACTATTGAGTTCTCAAACAACAGACACACCCGGCACCACCACAACCATCACAGTCGCGGATCGCTCCGGAGCAACTTTTCAAACTTACCCGGTCCCGGCCCCCAATGCAAATCCCGCTTCCAGGACCCACACCAGCAACCCAACCAGCCCCACCCGAACCCGCAGCGCACAAAACGCCAACCAGATCCTGGCCTTGAAAATTTTAGGGGATTGGCCGCCTCCGGTTCCCAGCATTCCCGCTGGTCTCCCTCTCGGCGACTTAGAAAACAATACACCCACCCCACCCCCACCGCAACTCCACTGCGCGTGGGCACGGTCACTGCCCTTCTTCGCCGCTCTGGGGCTCACGTTGAGCCCGAACTTCCCGGAGGACCCCGGCGGCCGCTCGTCTCCAACGCAAAAAGGGCCGGCAACCTTTCGGTCGCCGGCCCTTCTCAAGCCACTGGCTTCAGGGGTGCTGAATTACCAGGAAGACTTCGTGATGCCCGGGAGCTCACCGCGGTGGGCCATGTCGCGCAAGCGGACACGGGAGATACCGAACTTCTGGAAGGTGCCGCGGGGACGGCCATCGATGATGTCGCGGTTACGAACGCGCACCGGGGAGGCGTTGCGCGGGAGCTTCTGCAGGCCGAGGCGTGCAGCTTCGCGAGCTTCGTCGGTTGAGTTGGGGTCAACCAGGGCCTTCTTCAGTTCGAGGCGCTTGGCAGCGTAACGCTCGACGATGACTTTACGCTGTTCGTTCTTAGCGATCATTGACTTCTTAGCCATGTGTTTAGCGCTCCTCTCGGAATTCGACGTGCTGGCGGATTTTGGGGTCGTACTTCTTCAGAACCAGGCGGTCCGGATCGTTACGACGGTTCTTGCGCGTCACGTAGGTGTAACCCGTGCCCGCGGTCGACTTGAGCTTGATGATCGGACGTACGTCCTTGTCCTTTGCCACTAGAGCTTCACTCCTCGTGCCAGGATGGCGGCTACGACTACGTCGATGCCACGTACGTCGATGGTCTTGATGCCCTTTGCAGAGACCTGCAAAGTGACATTACGGCGCAGGGACGGAACCCAGTAGCGCTTCTTCTGGATGTTCGGATCGAACCGGCGCTTGTTGCGACGGTGCGAGTGCGAAATGCTGTGTCCAAAGCCCGGCTCGGCTCCGGTCACCTGGCAGTGTGCTGCCATGACGACTCTCCTCAAAAATAATTGAAACGGTAGGCGGAGTTCCCGCGCGACCGTGCGACAGGCAGCGTCCGCTTCCAGATCCCACGTGCTTCGTCCCCGCGGTGTTCAGGCAGACGGCGCAAACCGGCTGCTGTCCTCACTGCGGCGAAGAATGTGGGCCACGGCCTACGGCGGCGGAACCTTTCGGAAAGCCGCTGCGAACTGCCGGGATACTGGGCGAATACAGGAGTGCACGCAACTTGAGCCCCTAACTACCGGCCATCGGGACTGTCGTTTCTGCAGACAAATCCCGCCAACCGGAGCAATTGCACACGCTCCGCGCCACCTAGCGCCTACCAAGTCTACGAGCTTGACGAATTAAAGACCAATCCACGGGGGAGGTGGTGTATATGGCCGCGCCATACGAGCCGCCCGGGACATAAGCGCACCGTAGCGGTTTCACAGCTGAATGATAGGGACTGAGTGGACGCTTGTCTCATGACACCACTACTCCAGTCCGCTGTTCCAGCAGGAACCCGCCGCCCACCTGGGCGCCCGGACAGTCCTCGCTACGGCCAGGACCCGTTCCGGGCGCAGTCGCGTCGGCGGCTGTTGCGGACCGACCTGTTGACCGTCCTCGCGTGGTCATCGGTGGCCGGCGCCGTGGCGTTGTGGCTCGCCGACGGCGGCGCGTCAGGGTTCTCCACGCTCGCCGGATCATTCACGGCCGTTGGAATCGTAGCCGGCCTCGCGGGCATGGACCTCGTCCTGTTGATGCTGCTCCTGGCGGCCCGTATCCCGCTCATCGACGCCGCCGTCGGCCACGACCGGGCTCTCGAGTTCCACCGGAAGCTCGGGAAGCCGGCGCTGTACCTCCTGCTGGCCCACGGGGTTCTCATCGCGGTGGGCTACGGGATGGCCGAGGGCCTGGACCCGGTCAGCGAGGCGGTTGCCTTGTGGGCGCTCGTCCCCGACATGTGGCTGGCCTTCGTATCAATCGCACTGTTCATCGCCGTCGTGGTCACGTCCCTGGTGGCCGTCCGCCGTCGGTTCCCCTACGAGTTCTGGTACGCGGTCCATCTGCTTACCTACGCTGCCGTCCTGACGTCGATCCCGCACCAGTTCAGCGTGGGCGGACTCTTTGCCGAGGGCACCTGGCAGCGCTGGTACTGGCTCGCCATCTGCATCGCCACGGGCACCGCCCTCGTGCACTACCGGGTCCTGGAGCCAGTCGTGGCCACGTTCCGGCACCAGCTGACGGTCAGCCGGGTGGTGCCGGTGGCGCCGGGGGTCGTCAGCATCGAGATGACGGGGCTGCACCTGGCCGATCTCGCGGGCAGCGGCGGACGGTTCTTCATCTGGAGGTTTCTCGCTCCCGGGCTGTGGTGGCACCCGCACCCGTTCAGCCTCTCGGCCGAGCCCATCCGGTTCGACCCGGCAGGCAATGGCATGTTGCGGATCACCGTCCGGAACCTGGGCCGTGGCTCCAAGCAGCTGGCAGCAGTGAAGCCAGGCACCAAAGTGGCCGTGGAGGGACCCTACGGGCTCTTCAGCACCGCAGCCCGCAGCCGGAAGCGTGTCGTCATGATCGGAGCCGGCATCGGGATCACCCCGCTCCGCGCCCTGCTGGAGCACACCCCGTTTGAACCTGGCGACGCTACCGTCCTGCTCCGCGGCCACAGCGGGTCGGAGCTTTACCTCGGCGACGAGATCCTGGAACTCTGCCAGGGACGCGGCGCCACGCTGTTCCACCTTGTGGGCCCGCGCGCCGCGGGCGGCCCCGCCTGGCTTCCGGAGGAAGCTGCGTGTGCGGGGCACCGGCTGGAGAGCTACGTTCAGGACCTGGCCGATTCCGACATCTACATTTGCGGACCCGCGAACTGGGCCCGCGTCGTCCTCGACGATGCCCGCGCCGCCGGCGCCAAGGAAGAACAACTCCACTACGAAAGGTTTGACTGGTGAGAATACGGGGAGCGGTTTCAGCAGCACTGGCATCGGCCGGAATTCTTCTGGTGGGCTGGCAGTCGGGCGGCCAGCCTGCCGAGACGGCAAGCTCAGCGACGGGCACGTCCGCCAGCACCTCCACCGGCGCAGCCGGCAGTACCGGCACCTCGTCCGGTAGCGCCGGGACCGGCAGCGCAGCGTCCGGCAGCACCGGCGCGGCGGCCAAGGCGGCCGGAACGTTTCCCGGCGCCGTCGTCCAGACCCGCTTCGGCGCCGTCCAGGTGCAGATCACAGTGCAGTCCGGCAAGATCACCGATGTCACTGCGCTCCAGTTGACGGACGCAGAGCGGAAGTCCATCCAGATCAGCAACCGGGCGGCACCCCTGCTCCGGACCGAGGTCCTTGCTGCCCAGTCTGCTGACGTGCAGACGATCAGCGGCGCCACGGTCACAAGTGATGCCTATCTGAGTTCGCTCCAGGCAGCCCTCGATGCAGCGAACCTCTGAGCCCGGGGGGCAGGGAGGAACGCCGCCTGCCCTGAAAGCCAGCACGTTCACCTGCATGGGGACCGTCGTCAGCGTCGCGACGCCAGCGGCTGTCTCAGCGGAATCGGCCACCGGGAGGAACGAGACCGCCGGTGCGCGCGGCACGGCAGCGGCCGCCGTCGAACGCGTCTTTGCCGGGCTGGACGCACGGTTCAGCCTGTACCGGCCCGACTCGGAGGCCAGCAAACTGGCGCGCGGGGAAATCACACTCCGGAAAGCCTCGGCCGAGCTGCTGGACCGGTACGCGGACGCCGCCGGCTGGCGGCTGCTGACCGGGGGCGCCTTCACCCCGGAGCGGCCCGACGGTGTCCTGGACCTGTCCGGAATCATCAAGGGTTACGCCATCCTGCGCGCGGGCGCCGCCCTTCGTGCCCTGGGCCTGGAGGCCTGGTGCCTGAACGCCGGCGGTGACGTACTGGTCAGCGGCTCCCCCGCCCCGGGCTCGGGGGCATCATGGCACACCGGGATCGTGGACCCGGCCGACCGCATGGGACTTGCCGCGGCCTTTCCATTGGGCGGCACCAGCCGCTTCTGCTCGCTGGCAACCTCCGGCTCGGCGGAGCGGGGGGACCATATCTGGACTGCCGGAACCGGCCGGGCCGATTTCGTCCAGGTGTCGGTGGCCGCCGCGGACATCGTCACCGCCGACGTGCTGGCGACAGCAATTATGGCTGGCGGACGCCCGATGCTCGATCGAGCCACGGACAACTGGGACGTCGAAGTCCTTGCCATCTCGGCCGACGGCGGCCTGCTTGCCACGCCGGGATTCCGGGCGACGAGCTAAGCGGGCTGCAGTCCCGGCGCGGCCGTCAACGCGTTCTGGCGGACGACCCCGGCGTACCAGAGTCCGCTGGCCTTGGGGATGCGCTGCTGGGATCCGTAGTCCACCCGCACCAAGCCGAACCGCTGGTAGTAGCCGTAGGCCCATTCGAAGTTGTCCATCAGGGACCACGCCAGGTAGCCGCGCACATCCACGCCATCGGCCAGTGCCGCGTGGAGGGCTCGAAGGTGGGCGTCTAAGAAGGCGAGCCGGTTCTGGTCGTCGACGAAGCCGGCGGCATCGGGGACGTCCTCGTAGGAAGCCCCGTTCTCCGTGATGTAGATCGGAATTCCGGCCGGTCCGGTGTACTCCTGCTGCACCCGGTTCAGCAGCCGGCGGAGTCCGTCGGGCTGGACTTCCCAGCCCATTCCGGTGACCGGCAGCCCCCGTGGCACGGCATGTGCGCCGTCGGCGGCGACGAAAGGCGACGGCGGCGCGGCCTCCGGCGCGGGCGGCGTCTTGGTGACGGCCTCGCCATGGTAGTAGTTCACTCCCAGCAGGTCGATCGGCTCCGCGATGACGTCCAGGTCGCCCTCGCGGATGATGCCGGCAAAACCGAGGTGCGCCACGTCCGCCAGCACGTCGGCGGGGTACCCGCCCCGGAACAGCGGGTCGAGGAAGATCCGGTTGAACTGGCCGTCCAGCCGGCGCGCGGCGTCGAGGTCCCCGGCATTGGCGGGATCAACGGGGTCGACCACGTTGAGGTTGAGGGTGATGCCGATGTCCGCTTCCGGGTCCCTGGCGCGCAACCGCTGCGCCGCGAGGCCGTGACCGAGCAACAGGTGGTGGGCGGCGGCGAGCGCGGCGGCCGGTTCCGTACGTCCTGGTGCATGGACCCCGGCTGCGTACCCCAGGAACGCGGAGCACCAGGGCTCGTTCAGCGTGGTCCAGATCCGGACCCTGCTGCCCAGCGCCTCGTGCATCACCTCCGCAAAGTCAGCGAAACGTTCCGCTGTTTCGCGGTTGGCCCAGCCGCCCTGGTCCTCCAGGGCCTGCGGGAGGTCCCAGTGGTACAGGGTCAGCCACGGAGTGATGCCGGCGGCGAGCAGCTCGTCGACCAGGCTGGAGTAGAACCGGATGCCGTCCGGGTTGGGCGTGACGCCGTCGGGCATGCACCGCGCCCAGGACGTGGAGAAGCGGTAGGCCTTGAGGTTCAGTTCCCGCATCAGGGCAACGTCCTGCTTATAGCGGTGGTAATGGTCACAGGCCACGTCACCGTTGTGGGCATCGGCCACGGCGCCGGGCTTGCGTGCGAAGACATCCCAGATGGAGTCCTGGCGGCCATCTTCCCGGGCGGCGCCCTCGATTTGATACGCGGCCGTCGCCGCGCCCCACAGAAAGTTTTCGGGAAATTCGAGTGACGTAGCGCTCATCGTCGAACTGCTCCTTGGGAAATTCCGGAAACCAGCGAGTAGTGATCCATACAGTCTGCCATCCGGGGCTGCCACCCGGAACGCGCTGTGCCGCGACCGGGCTGCGCCGCGACCGGGCTGCGCAGTGCCGGACTGCGCAGTGCCGGACTGCGCGGTGCCGGACTGCGCGGTGCTACAGGCGGGAGAGCTTGGCGTAGCGCGGCGCCAGTCCGTCGCCGGAGGATTTGCCCGTGACGCGGCGGACCACCCACGGCGCGGCGAATTCCCGGACCCAGCGGGCGTTGGCGCGGATCGCTTCGGCCCGGCTCAATTCCGGCACCGGCGTCATCGGCGGGACGTCGATCGAGTGGTCGTGTTCCAGGACGGTCAGGACACGTTTGGCCATGTTCGCGTGGCCCGCCGGCGACATGTGCATCCGGTCGGTAGCCCACATGCCCCAGTCGTAGTACTCGTTGAAGCGCCAGTAGTCCACCAGCAGGGCACCGTGGTCGCCGGCAATGCCGCGGACCAACTCGTTGTAGATGGCAGTGCGGCCGCGCATTGTGCCGAATACCTTGGAGCCGCGCGCGTCGAAGCCGGTGAACATGACAACCGTGGCACCGGTGGCCGTGAGCTTGCCGATGCCGGCGTCGTAGTCCGCCAGAAGGTCATCGATGTCCACCTTGGGCCGGAGTATGTCGTTCGCGCCGGCATAGATGCTCACCAGGGTGGGTTTGAGAGCGACGGCGGCGTCCACCTGTTCAGCCATGATCTGGCGGAGCTTGCGGCCCCGGATAGCGAGGTTTGCGTAGCCGAAACCGGGGTCTGCGGCGCCGAGCTGCTCTGCCACCCGGTCCGCCCATCCCCGGACGCCGTTGGGCCGCATAGAGTCGTCGTCGCCGACGCCTTCCGTAAAGGAGTCTCCGAGGGCTACGTAGCGGGACGTGAAATCCATGGAGCTAGTCTGCCAGCAGTTGCCCCAAGCAAACAAAGAAGGGCCGGAAGGCCGCGGGCCGCGGCGCCGCCGTGTCCGGTAGCGCCGTGTCCGGTAGCTCTGTGCAGCGTCCTGCTAAATGCTTTCGCGCAGGATCCAATGGTCGTCGTCGAGGCGGGCCACGATTTTCTCACCGATCCGGGCCAGATCCGCGACGTCGTCCTCGCTGAGCGCATCAAGGAACAGCGAACGGACCGCCTCCACATGCCCGGGCGCGAGGTGCTCGATGGTGGCCATGCCGGTCTCCGTGAGATGTGCCGTAGTGACCCGGGCGTCCCCGGGGTGCGGGCGCCGTTCCACCCAGCCGCGGTTTTGCAGCTTCGTCACCACATGCGAGAGCCGAGACAGGGAGGCACTGGTGCGCGCTGCCAGCTCACTCATCGGCAGGAACCGGTCGTCGGCCTCGGACAGCATCGCCAGCACGTTGTAATCAAACAGGGAAAGCTTGCCTGCACCGTGCAGCTGCGTGTCCAGGGCTGCGGGCAGCAGCGTATTGATGCTGAGCTGGGCCAGCCAGGCACGGCGTTCGTCGGCGTTCAGCCAGCGCGGTTCGGTCATGAGTCCATTCTAGAAGGCACTGTTGCTTGACCGTTCAACCCGTTCCCCGACGACGTAGACGGCCCGAAGCGTGCCGCGGACCAGGCGGTAGGCTGGCCGTATGTACGTCGTCTCCCTGAGCTATAAAGTCCCCGAAGAGATCGTTGAATTCCATCTTCCCGCCCACGTCACGTGGTTGCAGGCGGCCTTCGATGAGGGCGTCTTTATGGTGGCGGGGCGGAAGATCCCGCGCACCGGAGGGCTGCTGCTTTCCAATGCGGACCGGGCGGTCCTGGACGCCTCGCTTGCCAAGGACCCCTTCTACGTCAACGGAGTGGCCGACTTCGAGGTCATGGAGTTCCACGCCAACAGGGTGGCGCCGGGCTTCGAGAACCTGCTGGACAGCTAGCCTGCCCGCGGGCCGTTGCCGGCTCTCCAGCCCGCCCGCACCAGCTTCCCGCGACCATATATACGGGAGCTGCGGCGTCACAGCTCGGCCTTGCCCTGGCGCCAGTACCCCATGAACGCCACCTGTTTCCGGTCGATTCCCACATCCCGGACCAGGTAGCGGCGCATCTCCTTGATGACGCCTGCTTCGCCCGCTATCCAGGCATAGAACGGCGCAACGCCGGCAGGTGTGTCCGGGTTTCTGCCGGCCGCGATGGCCGCGGTGTCCATCCGGGCCGGCGTCTCCCAGAGGACGTGCTGGTCCACGTCGACGTCCTCGGGCTCCGGTCCGGCCACCCGCTCCGTCGTCTTCCTGCCTACCCAGCCGGGGAGCGGCACCGCGGCGCGGACCGCTTCCTGCAGCAGCCGGCCGTGGGGAACCGGGCCACCGGCCGCGGTGGAACGTGCAAGCCAGCTGATCTCGACGTCGGCCGCTGTCATCACGTCCTGGAAGTCACCGCTTTCCGGGACCTCGAGGATGGCCTGCCCGCTCATGTAGGGCGGAAGGCTTTCCAGGATTGCGCTGATGGCCGGGACGGCCGTCTCATCGCCGGCCAGCAGTACGCGCTGGGCCAGGCCGGGCCGCCATTCGATGCCTGAGTACTGTTCCGCGGTCACACAGTGCGCCGCCCTGTTGTTGGGCCCGATCAGCTTGAGGGTATCCCCCGGGCTGGCCCGCAGGGCCCAGTCCGCCGCCGGGCCGCCGTGGCCGGTATGGTCACCGTGCAGTGCGAAATCGACGTCTATTTCCGGGTAGACGGCGTCAAGGCGCTCCCGGCGGACCGTATAGGTGCGCATGGAACCCCGGACGGACGGGTCCTGGCCCAGCCAGTCCTGGTACCAGCCCGCCTGTTCCGTCCGGAATTCGGGCAGCGGGAGGGGGTGGCCATCTTTGGCCAGAGACGGGATCATGAGTTTGATCCGCAGGTCCAGGGTGTTGCCATGCACGCCGAAGTCCCGGAGCGAGTAGCCACCGAAGGTGATCCGGCGGAAGGTCGGTGTGAGCTGCTGAACCGCCGTGACCTGGACTTCAAATGCCATCGTCATCGGTTCGGCCGCCGACGCCCGCGCGTGGATCGTGCGGAGGGGGCTGTTGGTTGCGGTCATGGGATCAACTCCAGGCTGGTTGTTGCGGCGTGGACGGGCTCGGCGTGGTGTCGGCCCAGCGGAATGATCAGCGGTGCTCCGGAAACCGGGTCCGGAGCCACGCGGCAGGCCAGGCCGAACACCTCTTCCACCAGGTTTTCGGTGACCACGTCGCGGGACGCGCCTTCGGCGACGATCCGTCCGCTCTTCATGGCGATGACGTGGTCCGCGTACCGGGCGGCAAGGTTGAGATCGTGCAGCACGATCACCACGGTGGTGCCGCGCTCCCGGTTCAGATCGGTGATGAGGTCGAGGACTTCCACCTGGTGGGCGAGATCGAGGTAGATGGTCGGCTCGTCCAAAAGCAGCACGTCCGTTTCCTGGGCAAGCGCCATGGCGATCCAGGCACGCTGGCGCTGCCCGCCGGAGAGTTCGTCCACGCTGCGTTCGGCGAGCACCAGGGTGTCTGTCGCGGACAGGGCGCGTTGCACAGCGCGTTCGTCCTCCGGGGACCAGGACCGGAAAAAGCCCTGGTGCGGGTAGCGGCCCCGGCCCACGAGGTCGCGGACCGTGATGCCGTCCGGGGCAACGGGTTGCTGCGGGAGGAGCCCCAGGCTGCGCGCGAGCTGGCGGGCGGGGCGGGCACGGATGTCTATGCCGTCCAGCGTCACCGTGCCGGCGGCGGGCTTGAGCAGCCGGGACAGGCCCCGCAGCAGCGTGGACTTCCCGCAGGCGTTGGCGCCGACGATCATGGTGATTTTCCCCGGCGGGATGTCGGCGGTCAGGCCCTCGACGACGGCGCGCTGACCGTACGTGAGGGTCAGGCCGGAGGTGTGCAAAGCTGCCATTTCAGGCATCCTTTCGGTTGGAGCTGACCAGCAGCCAAAGCAGGAAGGGGGCACCCAGCGCGCCGGTCACCACTCCCACCGGCAGGACGGTGCCGTGCAGAAGCAGCGGGGCGATGTTCGCGGCCACGTAGTCCGCCGAGAGGACGATCAGCGCGCCGGTGAGGGCCGAGGCCGGGAGGCTGGCTTTGCGCACAAAGCGCCGGGCGATGGGGCCTGCGAGGAACGCAACGAAGGCAACCGGACCGGCCGCCGCCGTGCCGGCAGCAGCGAGGGCGACGGCGGTGACGACTACCGCCAGGCGTGTGCTTCCGACCCTGACGCCGAGGCCGGCGGCGGCATCGTCACCGAGTTCGAGGATGCGCAGCCGTCCGGCCAGGAACAGGACGGCCGGAATCAGGACGAGCAAGGCCAGGCCGAGGATCCCGGCCCGGTCCCAGCTTGCGGCGTTCAACGAGCCGTTGAGCCAGACGAGGGCGTCAGCGGCAGTGCGGATATCCGCCCGGGTCATCAGGAAGCTGACCACGGCCTGAAGCGCGGCGGCGATCCCGACTCCAGCCAGAATCAGCCGGTTGCCGGCAGCATCGCTACGCCCTCCCGATGCCGGACCGGAGCCCAGGCCGCGGCTCCGGGAAACGGCATATATAAGTGCGGCAACGCCGAGCGCTCCGGCCAGGGCAGCGCCGGAGACGACCGTGCCGGAGGCCCCGAAGACCACGATGGCTGTGACCGCGGCGGCGCTTGCCCCGTAGCTGATGCCGATCACGTCGGGGCTGGCCAGCGGATTGCGCAGCATCGTCTGGAACAGCCCGCCGGAGAGCCCGAATGCAGCACCGATCAGCGCCCCGGTCACGGCCCGCGGCAGCTTGTTCTCCATCACGATGAAGCTTGCCCCGGGGATCTTCGGACCACCAGTGAAGTGGGCTGCCAGGATCCGGAAGAAGTCCGGGATGGTGACGGTGTAACTCCCCAGCAGGACGCCCGCTGCGAAGAGAACCACGACGGCGGACGCCAACACCGCGGTGCGGCTGCGGAAGGCCCCTCGAGTCGGCAGATAACACCAATGTCCGCGCCCAACACTGCTGCGAACTGTCATCTCGACGGGCTCGGCGGGGTCGACGGGCTCGGCGGGGTCGACGGGCTCGCCGGGCTTGACGGGCTCGGCGATGGGTGCGGTCCTCACAACGAGGCCCCCTTTCCGCGCCGGACCAGCCACACGAACACGGGCGCGCCCACGAGGGCCGTCATGATCCCGGCGGGGACTTCGCCCGGCAGCAAGACCACGCGGCCGGCCACATCGGCGGCCAGCAGCAGAGCCGGGGCCAGGATCGTGGAGATGGGCAGGATCCAGCGGTAATCCGGGCCGCTCAGGAAGCGCACCGCGTGGGGAATGACAAGGCCCACGAAGCCGATGGGACCCGCCAGCGCGGTAGCCGAGCCGCACAGGAGGACGATGCCCGCCGCGGTGATTCCGCGGACCAGGCCGACCCGCTGGCCCAGCCCGCGGGCTATATCGTCCCCCAGGGCCAGGCTATTCAGGGTCCGTCCGGCGCCGAGCACGATCGCGGCACCCAGTACCAGGAACGGCACACCGGGGAGCACCGCGGACCAGTCACGGCCGGCGATACCCCCCACCTGCCAGAACCGGAAGCGGTCCAGCGTGTCCTGGCTGGACACCAGGATGACGTTCATCAGCGAGAACAGTCCCGCGCTCAGGGCGGCGCCGGCAAGGGCGAGCTTTACCGGCGTCGCACCGTCCCTGCCCAGCGAGGCAATGACGTAGACGACGGCGGCCGCCGCGGCGGCGCCGATGAAGGCGAACCAGATGTAGCCGCCCAGCGACGAAATCCCGAAGACGTAGATCCCGGTGACCACGGCCAACGCGGCGCCGGCGTTGACGCCCAGAATGCCCGGATCCGCCAGCGGGTTCCGCGCGAGCCCCTGCATGGCGGCTCCGGCGAGCCCGAGGGCGGCCCCGGCAAGCAGGCCGAGGACGGTGCGCGGGATCCGGGCGTGCACCACGGCATGGTCGCCGTTGGCCGGATCGAATTGCGTCAGCGCCTGCCAGACGGTCTCCGGTGCCAGGCCGCGCGCTCCGACCGCCAGGGATGCCGCAGTCACCAGCGCCAGGACGACGACGGCGGCCAGTAACCAGGTGCTGCGGCCGTTGCCGCCGCTGTCCGGATGGCCCGGACCGTCGGCGCCAGGCTTTGCGGTCGCCTCGGTGGTGCGCGCTGCCGGCGCCATCGCGGCTGGCACCGGGGGCGCGCCAATGGCGGGCCGGACCGCCGTCGTTCGTGGATTCATGGCTGAGGGTGGCTACTTCGCTGCTTTGTCTGCGGCAGCAGCAAGCTGCGGCAGGAAAGTGTCGAGGGACCACGGCAGGCTCAGCGGAGAGGAGGCCGAGATGGACAGGGTCAGTGTGTTGTCCGAGTCGGCCACCAGGGCGCCGGTCTTGATAGCGGGGATCTGGCCCAGCAGCGGGTCGGCCTTGATGGAGGCGGTGGTGGCGGAGTCCGGAACCCAGGTGACAAAGATGTCGGACTCAAGTTCGTTGGCCTTCTCCGCGGACCACGGGATGAAGAAGTCGGAGGAGCCCTTCGACTTCTCTTCGACCACCGGTGCCAGCTTCATGCCGAGGGAGTCAAGGAAACGGGGCCGGTTGTCGTTGGCCGTGTAGACATTGACGCCGTTGCTCTTGGCGGGCTCGAGGTTGCCGTAGATGTAGGTCTTGCCCGCCAGCTGCGGGTACTTCGAAACTTTGTCCGTGATGGTGGCTTCGGTGTCCGCGACCAGCTTCGTGGCCTCCGCTTTCTTGCCCAGCGCGGTGCCGATCATGGTGGTGGTTTCCTGCCACGGCGTGCCGTAGGCGATGTCCGGATACGCGACCACCGGCGCGATTTCGCTGAGCTTTTTGTAATCCTCTTCTTTCAGGCCGGAGTACGCGCCGAGGATCACGTCGGGGTTGAGCTTGGCGATTTCGGTGAAGTTGACCCCGTCCGCCTCGGAGAACTGGGCCGGGGCCTTCTCGGAGCCGAAGCCCGCGCCGAGCTTTTCGAGGGCGGCATCCTTCCACGGCGTGGATCCGAGGTCATTGCCGCCCCACTCGTTCTTGGGCACCCCCACCGGGACTACTCCGAGGGCGATCGAGACGTCGTCGTTGACCCACGAGACGGTTACGACTCGCTTCGGCTGTTCCGGAATGGTGGTTTCGCCGAAGACGTGCTTGATGGTGACCGGGAAGGCCGAACTGGCACTCGGGGCGGCAGAATCGGCCGGCGCGGAGGATGCGGCACCGGTGGTGCAGGCGGTCAGCGACAAAACGGTGGCGGCCAGCACCGCCGCGGACTTGGCGGCGGCACTCTTCCGGGCCTTGCGGAGCCGCCCGGCGCGGGAGGAAGAGGGCGGCAGGTCTGTGGAAACGGGGGCGGTCATGAAAATCCTTAGGTCAACGGAGCGAACCTAAGTAAGGCTAGCCTATCCTTCAGTGAATTAAGGAAGGTTTGCGTAACGTAATTGTTTCGACCGCTGAAGTGGCCCTCTTCAATGGCACGCTCCCGCTGTCATGCCCCCGAGCGCGGGCCCGGGCTGCCGCGGAGCCCGCGGCGGGTCCGGCCAGCTGCGGTCAGCGGTAGGACACGCTCAGCAGCAGCGCCTTGAGTGCCTGCCCTTCAGCGCCCGACAACCAGGACTTGGCAGCATCGTCGCTTGCAAACGGCTTGTCGATGAAGTTGACGTCGGCCAGCAGGACGCCCTGGGCGGTGCGGATGATCCCATCTAGTGCCATCTCCGCACCGGCAATGGGAGCTCCGGCAGTCAGGTGCATGCGGTAGGTGGCGAGCTCATTGACCCGATCGACATAGAACGAATACTGGGCCGCAGGTGCGGGCTGGCCCTTCAGTCCTGGCACGGGAGCGGCTTCGAAGACCGTCTTGGTCACAGGGCTCGTCACCCCGTCGGCGATTTGCCCGGAATAGACGGTCGCCTGCTTGGTGCCGGGAGCGTCGTATACCGTGGCCGTTCCCACGAACGGCGAGCCTCCCGCATCAAAGAGCTCCACCCGCCAATCGGCGGGATGCTGAAAGGACACGTGGCCGTCGGGGAAGGTGTACGTCACCGGGCCGGCCGCAGCGGGAGCGGACGACGGCGGCGCAGCGCTCGCCGGCGGCGTCGGACTCGCCGAAGCAGGGCTTGCTGCGACGACGGAGGAGGAGGCGGGTGACCCACCTCCACCCGGAACTGCAGGGCCGCAGCCGGTCATGGCGAGGGTGGCGGCAGCGGCGATGCTTGCGGCGATGGTTGCCGCGAGGGGTGCGCGATGCGAGGAGCGCATGGTGGTGCCTTTCTCGAGGACGCCCTCAAGCTCGGCGGGGCTGGAGCATGTGTACATCCCGGACCGGAGACTTCCGCGATGACCCCGGTGGAGCGCGGGCGAAGAGGTGATGCCCCAAAGGGTGGCACCGCCGAAGGGGCAGCACCAGAACCCGTGCAATAATTCCATCGATTTGTTATATAGCTCGCCTTTAAAGCAGACTTCTCAGGTTCTGCTCGCGCCCGCGTCAGCGGAGGACGATGTCCACCGGGTTTGCCTCCGAGCGCCAGGCTCCTGCAGCTCCGGGCCGCGGACCGATCACTGGTGCGGTCAGCACCCCGGACCGGTTGGTGCGTTTGTCCCGCAGGATTTCCGTGACGGAGCCGAGGTGCCGCGACAGGTCGATGACGTTCTCCGGGGCGGCCAGCAGCAGCTGGAAGCCGAACTCGTGCAGCGCCTTGATGCCGGCACCCGCGAATTCTTCCGACGCGAGGACAAAGGCCTCATCCATCATCACGGTGCCGTAGGTGGTGAAGCCCTGCTCGGCAATGCCCAGCTGGTAGCTCAGCGCCGCGGCCATGATGAACGCGGTGAAGCGCTGCCGCTCGCCGCCGGACATGGATCCGGTGTCCGCGTGCATGAAGACCTCGGTCTGCTTGGCCCCGCCCTTTGCACCAGCGCCCGGGACCTCGCGGTGCTCCTTGCACTGGATGAACAGGTGCCCGCGGACATCCAGCACCTCGGCACGCCACCTGCGGTCCTCCGGCGACTGCGAGCCGAGCCGCTTGACCAGCGTTTCGAGGGACTTGTAGCGGCCGGTGAGCTCGGCGTCGTCGTCAGTCTCCGCTGCGCCGGCCTTACCCGGCCGCGCGTGCCGGACCTTCAGCGCGTTCTGGATGGCGTCCTTGAACTGCTTCGCGGTAGCGGGAAGCGTCTGCTTGATGTCCAGCTCCAGGAAGCTGCCCTCGTGGAAGTTCACCTCTGACAGGATTCCGTTGAGCGGGAGGATGCGGCTGGTGATGGACCGGCGTTCCTCGTCCAGCAGATGCAGCAGCGTGCTGAAGGACTCGTGCGTGCGCTGGTTGAAAAACTGCCTGAATTCGGCCTCCTGGGCGGGCAGACCGTCGCTGACAATGGCGTGGTAGCGGGACTCGAACTCCCCCGCCGCCCCGATCGAGGTGCCGTGGTCCGCGGAGATCGCCGTGCCCCATTCGCGGACGAAGCCCTCGAAGATCCGGGTGAGCCGCTCCGACGTCGCCTGACCGCGGGACTCAGCGGCGTGCAGCTCCGCCAGGAGCCGGGTCCGCACCTGGTTGGCGAGGTTGTCGAGTTCGTGCATTTCCAGGACGTCGCCGAAACCGGCGAAGTACGGTTCCAGCGCGGTCACGGTGGCCTCCGACGGCGGCGACTGCGCCAGCCGGTTGCGCGCGGCGTCCAGCAGCGAATCGGCAGCCGTCAACCGCGAATCGAGGGCCTTGTACTCGCTCTGCAACACGGCAGCGGCCTCGGTGCTGGACTGGTGCTTCTGCCGGGCAACTTCGATCTTGCCGCGCAAGGGCTCCAGGTCGGCCTGCGCCGCGAGGGCATCCTTCAACCGTTGCTCGATCCGGCCGAGCTCCTCCGCGGCCACGGTGGCCGAAACCTGCTCCCACGCGCGGTCGTCCTCGGCGACACGCCGCAGGGCCTCAAGCTGCCGGGTCATCCCCTGGTGCGATTCTTCCCGGCTCTGTGCCAGTTCGGCAGCCTTGGCAAGCTCCTGCCGCAGGTCCTCGACCTGCGCCGCGACCAGTTCAAGCTTGGACGCGTTGTCGAAGCCGAGGACATAGTCCTGCCGGGACGTGAACCGGTCGTCCTTTTCCACGGTGTGTCGGTTGCGCTTGACCACGCCGCCCAGGCTGAGGCCCTTATCCAGCCGCGCGAGCTCATCCGGGTCCTCGACGCACGGGTACGCAAAATCCAGGGCGATCCGTTCGCGGATCCACTCGCCGGCACCCGCCCCAGGGCCGTCGGTGAGAATGTCCAGCTTCCGCAGCAGGTCGGTGTCCCCCGCATCCTCCACGGTCAGCGCGCCCCCGGCGAGGGGCTTGGAGACGTCCACCGCGCGCACCGCACCGCGGACGGAGTGATCGTTGAGGTACCGGGTGACTGCGGCGAAGTGTTCCCCCGGGACCAGCAGCGTGGTGGCGAGGCTGCGCAGCGCACGCTCGGCCGCGGGCCGCCACTGCTCCTGGCCCTCAGCGAGATCGACCAGCTCGCCGCCGAAGGGCATGTTCTCTTCCGGAATACCCGTGGCGGCAGCGATGGCACTCCGGTTCTCAATGCTCGACGGCGGCAGCAGCGACTTGCGCGTCTTCAGCGAGACGAATTCCTGCTCGGCGGCCGCAAGCTCGCGCTTCTTGGTGGCGTGACCGTCGAAGGCCTCGAAGCGCAGTTCCTTGAGCGCTTCCGAGTCGTCGGCCAGCTCAGCCGAACGGGCGGCCGCGTGCGCGTGCGCCTGCTCCCAGCCGGCCGCCGTCCATTCCAGTTTAAGGCCCGCATCGGACAAGGCCTTCCGCGCCGATTCCTCCACCTGCTGGCGGAGCCTGAGCCCCACCCGGGCGTTCTCCAGGGACTGCTCAATCGCGGAGATCGCGTTGCCGCCCTGGTTGTTATAGTCCGCCTCGAGCTGGCGCAGTTCCTTGGCCAGTCCGTCCCGGACGCCCCGCTCGGCACCCAGCTCCTTGGCCTTGGCCTGCGCCAGGCCCCTGAGCCTGGCCAGCGTCTTCTCATGCACGGAGACGGCCAGCTGCTGCTTGTAGGCCTCGAACTCCTCCCCGGCGAGGTCCCGCAGCCGGTTCGCGTCGAGCAGGGACTGGGCGTACTCCTTGTTGAGCCCGGGGACCGGTGCGAGCTGGTCACGTTGCTGCCGGACATCCTCGAGCCGCTGCCGGATGGACATCAGGTTGCTGAATTCCTCGACGACGTCGTCCGCGGCGGCCAACGTGGCAGGCGCATCCAGGACCTGGTCGCGGAAGAACGTGTTGACGCTGCCGCCGAGGCCCTTGCCGGCCTGGATGACGCGCAACAGCGGGAGGGCCTGGTCCGAATTGATCCCCAGCAGCCGCCGGAAACGCTCCGCGAAGGCCTTGTGGACGTCGAAGACCTGGGCCTCCGGGAAGATGGCGTCCAGCGCCCCCTTGGTGAACCGTTTCTCCGCGATGCCTTCCAGCGCTGCCAGGTCCAGCGGCTTGTGGTCGATCAGGTAATACCGCCCGACGCTGGACTCGGTGCCGTTCTTCGGCAGGTCGAACAGCGCGGAAATGGTCACGCGCGTGCCCACGGCGTTGTCGAAGGTCAGCGCGACGGCGGACCAGGTAGCCCCCGGCCGCTGGAAGGCACTGGCCGAGCCCTCGCCCACGGCCTTGTCCCCGACCTTGCCGCGCATGTAGGTGAAGGTGGTGCGCTTGTCCTCCACGGCGCCGCCGGCACGCTGGGCCGCGGCCTCGTTGGAACGCGGCCGGGCATCAAAGACCCGCAGCATCGCGTCGAACAGCGTGGACTTTCCGACGCCGGAATTGCCGGTCAGCAGGGTGCCGTTGCGGTCCACATGCATCGTATGCGCGCCATGGAATGTTCCCCAGTTGACCACCTGCACGAGGGCGAGCCGCATCTGGCCGGGGTTCGTCAGCTCGCCCATGGGCAGCATGGTTGCGATGCTCATTTGGCTTCCTCCGCTTCGGTTGCGTTCGGGGACGCCGACGGCGATGCCGCCCCCGCCCCTTCGCCGGACGGCTCTGCTGCAAGCAGCAGGCCGTCCGGCTCCGACAGGCCCGATGCCACCCCCGGAGCGGCATCGCCGTCGTCGTCTTCGCTCGTCAACTCGCCTCGGGCGTCTGTGCCAACGGCATCGGCGTCGTCGTCAGCCTCGGTGTCATCAGCCAGACCTGCGGTGTCGCCGTCCAGCTCGAGCAGGGGTTCTGTGCCGGAGGGGTCGGTGCTTGCTGCTACGAGGGCTTCGATCTGGGCCGGGATGTCGCCGATGTTTTCGAACGGCAGGGCCAGGGGGAGGGCGTTGGAGATTGTGTAGACGTCGTCCAGGCCCGTGGGGAGGAGGAGCTGGCGGGCCAGGAGCTTGGTGATGGCGCGGCTGACGACGTCGGCATCGCGCAGGGCGTCCTGCTGGCCGGCTGGCTGGTAGTGCGCGACGAGTTCGGCAATTTCTTCCCGGGTGATGGTGGGGTCCGTCTGCGCGGTGACGTGGCGGTCCAGGAGCAGGCGGAGGCGGAGCAGCACGATGGTTTCGACCCGGCTCAGGGCGCGCTGCTGGCGCAGGATGCTGGAGCGGGTGCTGCCGCCGATCGCTTCGGGGTCTACCGGGCGCAGCACGGCCACCTTGCGTTCGTGGTCCAGCTGCAAGGTGAGGAACAGTTCCGACAAGCGGCTGCGGAGGATCAGCTGGTTATCGAGCAGAGTAGTCCAGAGCTTCTCGTCGCGGCCGCCGTCGACATACGGGCCCTTGAGGAGTTTCACGAGGGCCTGGCGGACCTTCATCGGCAGGACGCCGGTGTCACCGGGAAACAACGCGGCGCCGTCCACGAAGGTGTCCCGCGGAGCAATGGAAAAGGGGTCGCCGTGGCCGTGGTCGGCGGGTCCGTGGTCGCCAGGGGCGGCACCGAACGCTACGGGCGCCGGCGTGATGTCGTCAGTCATCTTCAGTCTTTCTTGGGGGTGACCGCGGGCAGGTACGCGGTACGCGTGGAGCCGTCGATCTGTTCAAAGTCGAGGGTGTCCCAGATTTCGCGGTCGAAGCCCGCGCCCTCGTGCAGCGCGTGCGCGAGCAGCGCACGGATGGAGTTGATGTGCCGTTCCTCGTCGGGCAGCTGTGCCCAGGCCTCGGGCAGGGAGGAGGCGCCCGCGTAAGCGGCGCGGATGGCCGCCGGGCTGGCCTTTACGGTGCGGGGTGACCGCACCCGGTCCGAGTCGCTGAACGCGATGGGATCCGCAAGCTTCGGCGGGGCCGCAAATTCGTCCGGGTCGAAGAGCTTGACCATCGAGAGGGACTCGAATCCAGCGTTGAACAGCACCGGGCCGCGGACCAGCCCGGGACGTTCGCGTTCGTAGGGGAGGGTACGGATGGCCTGCTCCGCTTCGCGCAGGACCTTCCGGAGCCGGACCGACTGGCGGAAGTCGTCGCTCTGGACGTAGGTGTTGAGGCTTTCGCTTAGCTTGCCGTAGATGCGCTGGATCTGGCTGTGCTGCGTGCGGAGCTCCGCGACGAGGTTTTTCAGGGTTTCGCGTTCGTCCTGGCTCAGCTCGTCTGCGAACTGCCGGCTGAGCACCTCGCCGATCGCGGAGCGGAAACGGAGCTGCTGCTGGGGGTCCTCCAGGAATGCGGTGAAGGAGCGGAACGTCCGCCCCTCGGGACTTTGCCGGAGCCGCTTGTCGGCCTCCAGGACCTGAGCCATGGTGGCACCCTTGCTCAGCGACTCCTCGATGATCTGGTTGCGGAGCTCACCAACGAGCTCCTCGATCCGGTCGCGCATCTTCTTGTAGTCCGCCGGCAGGCTGGCCGCCAGGTCCAGGATGTTGCCGGCGGCTTCCACGGCCTCGTCGTCGTCGAGCAGGCCGTCGAAGTCCCCGGAGCTGATGTCCTCGATGAGCTGGCGCCGTTCGCCGATCTCCTCCTCCAGGGACTCCAGCCGGGCGCTCTGGTCCGGGTTCGTCTCATTGGCAAGCTTCTCCACGTCTCCCAGCAACGTCCCGAGCCGGGACCCGTTGAGGGTGGAGCGTTCACTCGAGAGGCTGTCCAGGAAAGCGAGGACGCGGGCCGCGGGCTCCGTGACTTCATAGACGATCTGCCCGGACTGGTTGCGCCGGGTCAGGAAGTTCTTTCGGGTCCATTCGTCCGCATATTTCTTTCCGGAGAGCGGTCCCGGGGCGGTTCCGCCATGCTGCTCTCCGCCGCCGGGCGTCTGGCGCCGGAGCTGTTCGAGGAAGGCATCGACGTCCGCGTGGAACTGCTCCAGCGGGAGTTGGGGGCGGGCGCGCGAGAAGGAGGCCTGAAGGACGGCAATCACCCACGGTGCGGAGCGCGTCAGCGCCCAGGCCGGCCCCTTGGTGAGGAGTTCGAGGTCACGCAGACGGGCGCCGATGGCGTCAGCCGACGACAATGCGGAGCGGGACACGCACTCTCCTTCGGCTGCCTCGGGGGTTTGGGAGCGGCAGGGGATTCGAAAAACTGCCAGCTACAAGGTTAACGCAGGCCCGGACTTTGGATTGATCATTGTCTGCTCTTCCGTACAGGAGCACACTATGTACACCACGTGAGGGGAGAGATGTCATGCGTAAGAAAGCGATGCTCATCACCGGGGTGGCCGCGGCGGCCGTGGTTCTAGGCGGCGCGACGGTGGCAGTGGCCGCCAACACGCTGGGCGCGGACGACCGGCCCTTAAGCGGGACCGAACTGCAGCAGGCCAGCGAGGCGGCCCTCGGGAAGACCGGCGGCGGGACCGTGCTCAAGGCAGAGGCCGATGACGGCGCCTACGAGGTTGACGTCCTGGCTCCGGGTGGTGCCAAAGTGGAAGTCGAAGTTGACCGTTCGTTCCAGGCAACGGTGGATGCTCCGGACGACGACGACTTCAACCAGGCCGCCCTGAGCGGAGCTGACCGGGACCGGGCCGCGAGCGCCGCCCTCGCCAGGGTTGGGCAGGGCACCGTGAGCGAAGTGGAACGGGAGAACGACGGCGGCGCCGCCTATGAAGTGGAGGTCCGGCTCGCGGACGGTTCCCAGGTCGAGGTACAGGTAGGCGCGGACTTCCAGGTCCTTGGCCAGGACGGCCCCGAGTTCGACGACGACTGACCGGCCCCGCCCGGCACCACCACAGAGCGGCGAGCCTTCGCAACCGCTCCGTGACTTTCGCGACCGCTCCGTGACCTACGCGTGAGTAGCATTCCAATCCCATATCGAGAACCGCGACATCCCCCTGGCGGTCTGGCTGACCCGGGCTTCTGCACCCTACGCTCAGGCTACTGATTCAGCCGCAGCAACGGTGCAGGAGGAAGAATGCAGTTCGATTTAAGTGCAGTGGAAACGGCAACCATGGTGTTCGTCGGAACACTCGTGTTTGCCTTGGTAATCGCACTTTTCATGATGACAGCGGCCTTCGCCGCCCTGGTTCTTACCGGCGCCGGACGGCTCGCCTGGGCTATCTCGGCAACCCTCCTGCTGGGACTCGTCCGCGGCCTCAACCACCTGTGGGACCGGCTGGTCCACCACGCGTCCACGGTCGAGCTGCCGGGAGAGTTGGCCGGCGACTTCACGGCGGACTTTATGGGGCAGGCAGCCCCTAGTACGGGGACTTACCCGCGGGTAGTATTGCGGGACAGCTGAAGGGTCCTCCACCCACGGCGGATCCAGGGCTCGAGCCGGCCACCCCGGTTAGAGGAGATGCCCGATGAGCTCCGCCGTCGAAAATCCAGCCGCTGAGAATACCCCAACTGAAGTCCCCCGCGATTGGCCGGCGAACGGCGGCGGCGATACCGACATGCCGGTCCCCGCGGAAGCGATCGGGCCGGAGGCCACCGCGGCCGATGCGCGGGCCATCACGGAAGCCGCCCGCGAGGCCACGTGGGACAGGCCCAGTTTCGCCAAGGGCCTGTACCTCGGCCACTTCGATTTAAGTCTGATCCACCCCTGGCCTGAAGCCCCGGCGGACGACGTCGAACGCGGCGAAGAGTTCCTGGCCCGCCTGGCCGCCTACTGCCGGACGATGTCCGGCCGCACCATTGAGCGGGACGCCCAGATTCCCGACGGTTACCTCAAGGGCCTCGCGGAGCTGGGCGTCTTCGGCATGAAAATCCCGCGCGACTACGGCGGCCTCGGCCTCTCCCTTGTCTATTACGGGCGTGCGCTGGCGCTGCTGGGCTCGGTGCACCCCAGTCTCGGCGCCCTCCTCTCCGCGCACCAGTCCATCGGTGTCCCGGAGCCGGTGAAAGTGTTCGGCACGCCCGAGCAGAAGCAGAAATACCTGCCGCGCTGCGCCGCCGGGGCCATCACGGCGTTTCTCCTGACCGAACCCGACGTCGGCAGCGACCCGGCACGGATGGGCAGCACCGCCGTCCCCTCGGAAGACGGCGAGTCGTACCTGCTGGACGGTGTCAAACTGTGGACCACCAACGGGGTGATCGCAGAACTGGTCGTCGTCATGGCGCTCGTCCCCGCCCACACCGGTCCGGACGGAACGGCCCACAAGGGCGGCATCAGCGCCTTTGTGGTGGAGATGGATTCACCGGGCATCACCGTGGAAAACCGCAACGCGTTCATGGGGCTGCGTGGCATCGAAAACGGCGTGACCCGCTTCCACCAGGTCCGGGTACCAGCGGCCAACCGGCTGGGGCGTGAGGGACAGGGGCTGAAGATCGCCCTCACCACCTTGAATACCGGCCGGCTCTCCATTCCCGGCCTGTGCGTTGGTTCCGGACGGTGGAGCCTGAAGATCGCCCGCGAATGGTCCAACGCCCGCACCCAGTGGGGCCGGCCGGTGGGCCAGCACGAGGCGGTGGGCAAGAAAATCGCCTTCATCGCCGCCAGCGCCTTCGCCCTGGATGCCGTGTTCGAGCTGTGCGCCGAGATGGCCGACGCCGGCCAGAAGGATGTCCGGATCGAGGCCGCCCTCGCCAAGCTGTGGTGCACCGAAATCAGCTGCCGGATCGCGGACGAGCTGGTGCAAATCCGGGGCGGCCGCGGCTTCGAGACAGCCGATTCACTCCAGGCCCGTGGCGAGCGCGCTGTACCGGCAGAACAGCAGGTCCGGGACCTGCGGATCAACCGGATCTTTGAGGGTTCCTCGGAAATCATGAGGTTGCTGATTGCCCGCGAAGCCGTCGACGCGCACCTGACGGCCGCCGGCGACCTTGCGTCGGCCGACGCCACTCTCTCGGACAAGGCCAAGGCTGCCGTCGGTGCCTCCGGGTTCTACGCGCGGTGGTTGCCCAAGCTGGTGGCCGGGGCCGGCATGGACCCGCGCTCCTACGGGGACTTCGGCCGGCTGGCGAAACAACTGCGCTTTGTGGAGCGGTCCTCCCGGCGGCTGGCACGGCAGACGTTCTACGGGATGGGCCGCTGGCAGGCCGGGCTCGAGCACAAGCAGGCATTCCTGGGCCGGATCGTGGACATCGGGGCGGAGCTGTTTGCGATGGCCGCCTGCTGCTCGCGTGCGGAGATGCTGTTGCGTACCGCGCCGGAACGGGCCGCTTCAGCCTTCGAGCTCGCGGAAGCATATTGCGAACAGGCAAAGGTACGCGTGGAGGAATACTTTGACCAGCTGTGGCGGAACACGGACGACACCGACCGCGTTCTCTCCCGCAAGGTTCTCGACGGCGGGTACCTCTGGCTTGAGGCTGGCGTTCTGGACCAGTCCGAGGGGACCGGTCCCTGGATTGCCGACGCCCGGCCGCGCCCCTCGGAGAAGGAGAACCTACACCGGAACTACCGCTGACGCTGGACCGGCAGGCGCTGCGCTCCCGGCCGACAAAATGGTAAGCACCCTTGCTAATTGGCTTTACGGCGTGGTTAGGTGGAGGTGAGACCCCGACCGGTCTCCGCCGAGCGGTGCCGGTTCAGACCACGAGCCCGGGTCAGTCAGTGAAAGCGAGCAGTCGTCATGAGCAGTGCAGTAGGCCCCGAAGAAGGAACCCCCCGTCACGGCGAGGACGGCACGGGTTCGCGCGACGCCCGGATCCACGACGCACGTCAGGACACCACCCGTCAAGACACCGTCCGTCACGACACAGCGCGTGAGGACACCGTCCGTCACGACACAGCGCGTGAGGACACAGTCCGGCACGACGCCGTCCGCCGCGACGCCGCAGTGCCGGACACCGTCACCCGGGAGACCGTGGTGGCCCGCGAAAAGGAGCAGTTCGGCGGCATCAAGATCGGCTCCGCGTTCTTCGGATGGCTGGCCGCCACCGGCATGGCCGTGCTGCTGACAGCATTCGTCGCCGCCGCCGGGACCGCCGTGGGACTCGCCACCAACACCGATGTCAACGAAGCCGTCAGCGGCGCCAACCAGACCGTTGGGCTTGTCGGCGTCATCGCCCTGCTGGTCATCCTGTTCGTGGCCTACTACTGCGGCGGCTACGTTGCCGGCCGCATGGCCCGCTTCAACGGCGCGAAGCAGGGCTTCATGGTCTGGATCTGGGCCATCATCGCTGCCGTTGTGGTAGCGATTCTCGGCCTGATCGCGGGCCAGCAATTCAACATCCTGGCCAATTTGAACAGCTTCCCGAGGATCCCGGTCAACGAGGGACAGCTGAACACCATGAGCATCATCGCCGCCGTCGTCATTGCGCTTGTGGCCCTGATCGGGGCCGTGCTGGGCGGGCTTGCCGGCATGCACTTCCACCGCAAGGTGGACCGCGCAGGCTTCACTCCGGCCGAGACGGCCGAAGACCGCTGAGCCACGCCGGCCCAGTCAGGCCATCCAGAGCGCGTCCACGTAGTACCAGCGGCGGTCCATCCGCAGAAAACGGCTGGCCTCGTGGTGGACACCGCGTTCGCTGCCGTGACGGAAGTGGGCTTTGAACTCCACGGTTCCCTCCCGGTCCAACGGCCCTCCGCGGGTGGTGGAGAGGATGTCGAGCCGGCGCCACTGCATCCCCTCGTCGAGTGTGAGCTCGGCGGGGCGGCTGTCCGGGTGCCAGGTCCGCAGCAGGTAGGCGGCATCCAGGACGACGAAGGCGCTGTACCGGGAACGCATGAGCTGTACCGCCGTCGGCGCGTCGGCTTCCCCTCGGTGGAACCGGCCGCAGCAATCGCCGTACCGCTCCCCGGAGAGGCACGGGCAGTTGCCTTCGAAGGGGGCGCGGTCAGGAGGGAGGTCCGGCCCGGGTGGGGGCGGAACGGGGTTCGTCAAGAGTGTCCTTAAGGCAGGCCGGACGACGCCGGCGGGGTTTATTCCGACTATAGACGCAAGCCGTGGAGCCGCTTTTGGCGGGGTCCATAACAGCTATGACACGTCTTGCCGGACACCCCCTGTTCCTCCCGTGTACGTCGTAAAAATTCCGTATGGTTAGAGGTGCTGTTGCTCCCCGCGACCTTTGCCTGGGTGCACGACGCTGCAGGACCGATTGGAGAGGTTAAGTGCAAGATCCGACGACCATTGCGTTGAACCTGACCTTCTTCGGCACCCTTGGCGTGGCGTTTGCCATGTTCATTGGCCTCTTCGCCGTTTTCGTCCTGACATTGGTCATTGCCGGCGTCGGCCGGCTGGTGGCAACCATCGCCTTCGCCGTCGCCCAGGGCCTGAGCCGCGCCGCCGGGGCTGCTGCGGCCGTCGTCCGCCCCACTCCCCCGGCCCCAGCGGCGCGCGCCGCCGCCCCCGCCACCGCCCCCGCAAAAACCGAAGCCGCCCCGGGCCGCAAGGCAGGCTGAGCCTTACCCGCGGCGGGGCAAGTCCGCTACGGTGAGGTCCATGAAGTGCAGATACCTCGGGAACAGTGGCGTCGACAACCTGGAAACCACCTTCGGGAACCGGCTCAGGCACCCTTTACAGGCAGGGAACGGCCCCGCCACCGTCATCGGTCCGCTGTCCGCGCAGGACCGGGCGCAGAACAAGCCGCCCGCCGCCAAGGAGGCCTAGAACCATGGCGTCCGGCCCTGAACTCGCCGTCACTGGATCCACCGGGTACCTCGGCGGGATGGTGGCCCGCGAACTGGCCGCCGCCGGCAACCGGCAGCGGCTGCTGGTGCGTGACCTCGGCCGGGCACCGGAGCTGGAGGGAGCGGTGCCGCTGGCCTTCAGCTATGCCGATCCGGTGCGGGCACGAGCCGCCCTGCAGGGGGCCAAGACCCTCTTCATGGTCTCGGCCGCCGAGGCGGAAGACCGGCTGCAACAGCACTATATGTTCGTCGACGCGGCCGCCGAGGCCGGAGTGCAGCACATTGTGTACACCTCCTTCTTCGGCGCGGCGCCCGATTCGATCTTCACCCTTGGCCGTGACCACTACGCCACGGAAGAACGCATCAAGGCCTCGGGCATGGAGTACACGTTTCTGCGGGATAACTTTTACCTGGATTTCCTGCCGCTGCTGGCCGACCAGAATGGCGTGATCCGGGGACCCGCCGGGAACGGTGTCATGGCCGCCGTCGCGCGTGCCGACGTGGCCCGCTGCGCCGTCACGGTGCTCCGGGACCCGGCCCTGCACATCGGCCGCACCTACGGGCTGACCGGACCGGAGGACATTTCCTTGGAGCAAGCAGCGAAGCTCCTGTCAGCAGGAACCGGCCGGACCGTTACCTTTCATAACGAAACACTTGAGGAGGCCTACGCGTCGCGGGTGCCGTACGGCGCGCCTCCGTGGCAGGTGGACGCCTGGGTGAGCACTTACACCGCCATTGCCGCCGGGGAACTGGCCGGCCCGACGTCTGCGGTGCACGAACTCACCGGTCGTGAACCCTTGAACCTGGCACAGTTCCTGGCCGCTTCGCACACGCTTTAGGTTCGCCAACCACGGGCTCCGCCAGCCGGGCCGGCGGGCGGGCCGGCGCGGGGGACCAGCCGGGACGGGTCGGCGGAGCGTGACGGGCCAGCCCAGTATTGACGCCCTCCGGGCCGCGGCGTAGACCTGACTGCAGGTGGCACCGGCCAAACCCGGGCCGGTCCGGAGCAGAATCGCAGCACGCCATGCCAAAGCAGATGTCCAGACACTCCTCGATCTCGAAGACTCCACGCCGGCCGGCTGAGAGGCTCACGCCGCATCCCGGTGAACCGAGCCACGGACCACTGACGGCCGAGGAGCTCCAGCTCGCGGTCCGGAATCACTCGATGCCTCTGGAGGCGCTGCAGAGCGACACCACACCGGCCGGCCTCCACTATCTGTTGAACCACTTCGACATCCCGTTCATCGACCCGGACCACTGGCACCTGCGGATCGGCGGTGCTGTGGAACGGGCTGTCGAGTTAAGCCTGCGAGCGCTCCACCGCGCGCCGAGCATCGCCGTCCATGTGACGCTGGAATGTGCGGGGAACGGGCGTTCCCTCCTACGGCCCCGCCCGCTGAGCCAGCCCTGGCGGCTGGAGGGTGTCGGCACGGCCCTCTGGGCCGGCGTTCCGCTGGCTTATCTGCTGACCGAGGCCGGTGTGCAGGATGACGCCGTGGAGGTCTTGTTTACCGGCGCGGATACCGGGATCCAGGGGGGCGTACGCCAGCAGTACGCGCGGAGCCTGCCGATCAGCGAGGCGCTCCGGCCCGACGTCGTCCTGGCCTACCGGATGAACGGCATGGAGCTGCCCCCGCAGCACGGCTATCCGCTCCGGCTGGTGGTCCCCGGCTGGTACGGGATGGCCAGCGTCAAGTGGCTGTCCTCGATCAAGGTGCTCACCAAGCCGTTCGACGGGTTCCAGCAGCAGGTTGCCTACCGCTATCAGCAGGACGCGGACGACGCCGGCACTCCGGTCTCATGGATCAGGGTCCGGTCGCTGATGGTCCCGCCCGGCATACCGGACTTCTTCACCCGGGGAAGGGTCCTCCCGGCCGGACCCGTCATGTTGAGAGGCAGGGCGTGGTCCGGGCACGGCCCCGTGCAGCGGGTTGAAGTCGGCATCGACGGCAAGTGGGCACCCGCGCAGCTGGAGCGCCCGGCGGCACCGTTTGCCTGGTGCGCGTGGTCGATGCCCTGGGTGGCCGACCAGGGCGAACATGAGCTGTCCTGCCGCGCCACCGACGCCAGCGGGGCGTCGCAGCCGCTGGAGCAGGTGTGGAACTACCAGGGGATGGGCAACAACGCTGTGCAGCGGATCAAGGTCACGGTGGAGTAGCGGCTTCGCTGTCCAGCCCCGCCGGGGCCTTCCTGCGGGGCCTAGTAGTCGACGATTGCACCGGCAGAGATATTGACCGTGGCATCGGTAATGGCCCCGGCCTTGTCGGAGGCAATGAAACAGGCCACGTTCCCGACATCGGCGAGGGTAGCGGTCCGGTTCAGGTGGGCGGACTTCTCGATACCTGCAAGTATTTCCTCGCGCCCTTCGGTCTGCCACGGGATCGTCTCGATGATGCCGCCGGTCACCATGGTCACCACCCGGACTCCGTAGGGTCCCAGTTCGACCGCCCACTGCCGGCGCAGGCCCTCCATCGCGTCGAGGGCGATTTTGAAGCCGCCCAGTCCGGGAAGGGTCTGCGGACCGGACCCGCCGAACATCAGCACGACGCCGGAGCGCTGCTTGATCATGTGCGTCGCTGCGGCTCGGGTGGTGAGGAAGTGGGTCCGCGTGGCAAGGGTCACCGGCCGGGTGAAGTCATCGACGTCGATCTCCAGCAGCGGCTGCTGGATATCGCCGAAGGAGATGACGTTGAACGAGATGTCGATCCGTCTGCTTATCTTGGCCACCCGGGCTACGAACTCCTCCACCTGCTCCTCGTCGAGGGCATCGACGACGGCGGTTTCGGCCTGGCCGCCATCTTCGAGGATCCGCTGGGCTACTTTTTCCAGGCGTGACTCGGTCCGCCCGGCGAGGTGGACGAAGGCGCCCTCCGCGGCGAAGGCGCGGGCCACCGACCCGCCGATGGCGCCGCCGGCGCCGTAGATGACGGCGATCTTGCCCTGAAGCAAACCCTTGCCTTGCGCACCGTTGCTCAGCATCGTCGCCTGCCCCCTGCCGCTGAGTGGTGAATTTCCTCCACTATGTTCCCGCCCTTGGGGGGAAGCAAGAGCACGGTGGCAAGAGCGCGGAACCCGTTAGGGGCGGGACGGCGCGTCGGGCTCAGGTTGGGAGGAAGCGCCCGGTTCACCCTGACCGCGCGTCACTGCACTGTCTGCGGGTTTCTGGGCCGCGGTGTTCTGAGCTGCGGTGTTCTGAGCTGCGGGGTTATCGTCCTGAGCTGCCGCGTCCAGGGCAGAACCGGGTGCGCCGGAAGGTCCGGCAGCGGTAAGCCTTGGGGCGTCGCCCGGATCAGCCGCTCCCATGTCCAGGCGGAAGGGCGGGTACTCGTCCCGCATGAGCGTCACGTAGGTGATCACCCGGTAGATCCAGCGGTTCAGCCCCAGCACCAGGTCAAACAGGCCGCGCCAGTATTGCCCCGTGAAGAGGAGGATGATCCCGGCGATCAACACCAGCAGTCCCAGAAGGGAGATGCCGACGCTGTCCTGCACCCAAACGCCGTCGCGCATTACCCACGTCCGCACAGTGCCGGTGAGAACCGCGACGATGAGCAGGTGCGGAATAGCCAGCAGCCAGGACTTGACCAGCACCAGCCCCCGGGAGAGCTGCGCCGGATAGTCGACGTCGAAGTCCGCCGGGTAATCGGTGCGGGCGAGAGTGAATGGCGGGTACCTGTCCGTGCCCAGCGCCCCGTAGGCGTAGAAGGACACCCGCCAGTTCCAGCGGATGACGCCGACGCTGAAATTGAACAGCGAGCGCGGGTAGCGGCCCGTGAACAGGATCGCGAACCAGGCGACGATCGTGACCACGATGAGGGCGAACCAGAGGAAGAACAAAATGATGAAGTGCGGGATCGCCAGCAGCCACTTCACCAGCCACAGCCAGCGGGACAAGTTGGGATCCGGATAGCCGGTGAGCTTCGCGGGGTACACCGCCTCGCCCCCGCCCGGCGGGAAAGTGTACGGCGGGGCAGCGTACGGCGCGGCAGGATACATCGACGCCGGATATGACGACGCCGGGTATGACGGGGCCGGGTATGGCGGGGCCGAAGCATCCGCAACTGGCGGTCCGGCGAGTGGCGGCCCCGCGTGGCGCGGGCCGGCGGGTTGCTGGACCCCGAAACCCTGCCCTGCATAGGGTTGCGGGCGGTCCGCGTCCCCGTATCCGGCGCCCCCGAAGCCCTGCGTTCCGTAAGCTGGCCCGGGCGGCTGCGGGCCGGACATCGGCGGCGGCCCGGGTCGGCGCGGCAGACCCCTCCCTAGCCCCGCAGCACCAATGATGATCAGGGGCACACCGGCAGCCAGCAGCAGCAGACCGCCGATGAGCAGGCCAACAAAGATCGGCCACAGCAGGTCCGAGCGGGCCCCTGCCTGGAGATCAACTCCCACGGGCGTGCTGGCGTCGGCATTCATGATCACCACCGCCCAATCACCGGACCTCAGGTCCCACTTGAGTTCCTGGGCCCCGGGGCCTGTGGCGGTGGCCGTCCAGAAACTTTGCTCGGCCGGCCGGGGAGGAACTCTGGAACCGGGGACGGGCAGGTACTGTGCCCGGAAGGGGGAGAAGCGGACCTCGGTGATCTCGGAGTACTGGACGCCGGCCAGATAGGCCGCCACCGAGGCCTGCGGGGCGATCCCGATGAAGACCTGCCTGGCCGGATCCGCTGCGGAGCCCCGGATGACGATGCTGCCCGGCACGGTCACCGGACCCATATCGGAACGGCCCTGGGTCATGATGCCGAGGCGCGGGGAAGTAAGGGCATAGGCATCCGCGGAGAAGCGCCCCGACGGCGTGGTGAAGTACCCGTTGTCCCGCTGCTGGTAGTTGGCCCATCCCGCTGCGGCGGCGCCGACCAGCAGTCCCAGTCCGAGGAGCGCGCTGAGCGTGCCCAGCACGAGCATGACAATCCTGCCTGGTCTCATAACCGCCGTCCTTTCACAACATTCCTTTTCGGGAGGTAGTCATACCCGGTTCGGCTTTCAGTTCCGCGGATCCTCAGGAACGGGAACCTCTTGCGGGCGCCTCTGCCCGGAGAATGACCGGGGGCTCCACGATCCGCAGCCGGCAAGGGGTCACTGAGGAGTCGATGCCGGAGGAAACAATGGACTGACGGGCGAGCTCTTGCAGTTCATCGAAAGCGGCGGCTGTCACCCTGGCATGGGCGAGGTCAACAACAAGTTCGTGCCCGGGCAATTTCGAGACGACACGGCGGCAAACTACATAGAGGGCCCGGATGTTGGCGTTCGTGACGAGGCCCCGGACTTCCACCTTTGCCGACTCTTCCACGGCGTCAATGCGGACGAGCACCCTTATGCGCGGATCACCGTGGGAGGGGTGGGCGTGATACGAACTGGAATGACGATGAACAGAACTCACAGAGCCTCAGAGCTCCCCCGCCGCATGAGAATCCCGTGAGTCTCCCCGGATCCGGACCAAACGGTCATTTTGGACATGGTCTCCTGCCTTTCCTGTGCAACCGGAAAGTGCAAAATTGCCATTTCCCCAAGGTTCAAGCGAGACCGGTGGTGCGAAGTGGTTCATCCCCCCGGATTTCTGCAGGAACCGCCCCACATCCCAGCATTCTTGGGACCCGGCTTCCCAGTAAGGGGCAAAGGTCCCGTACCATGTAACGCCGGGCATACCCGGACGCTGGTCGGGACTAGCTGCCCCTGACCCTGGCCTGCACGAGGTTGGCGAAGGGCAGCCGGCCGTACTCCTCGCGGAACACGGCGTGGTATCCGGCTTCCGCGGCGGCCAGCTGCTCGGCGGGCAGCTCCTTCCAGGCGACCACAAGGGATTCCGTACCGGCAAGCTGCCAGACCAGGCGGCCGTCCCAGTGGCCCGGTGGCCTTCCCCTGCCGAAGTCAACAAACTCCTGGATCTGCCGCCGAAGCCCGCGGTTGCCTTTGCTGCCGGGGCCTGCTTTTCCGAAGTAGAGGACGTCAGCACCGTCGACCCATTCGGCGGAGAGCGCAGCTGCCTGCAGCGTGGGGTCCTTTTTCTTAAAGACGCCGGCCGTACTCCTGGCCAGGTACTGCGGACGGAACCCTTCGGGCTGCAGTACTGCGAAGATCCCCGGTTTCTGCGGGATACGGTTGATTTCCAGGCCCGCAAGTGTCCTGAACCCGGTGAATCCATCGGCTTTGAGGGTGCGTCGGTTGATCGGCAATGGGTTCCTCGGGTCGGGCAGTAGCGGTCCCTTTGAAGCATACGGAAGACCCAGGGCCTCAACTGCGGGTGAAGGTGCCCAGCCCGGTCTCATCGTAGAAGTCGAGTCTAACGCTGGAAGCCGTTCCGGCTGCGCCTGCTCCATCACCTGCCGCAAAGATGGCCCCGGCCAGGCCGTTGGCATTTTCCCCGATCGAGCTGAAGCTGAAGGTGTCGCCGTCGTAGTGGGCCAAACTGAACGTCGTGGTCTTGCCCGCCGGACCCACCGCGAGGACCAGTGCACCACCCTCCTGGGCGACCGTCAGCGGCCCATAGTAGGAATTCGTGTAGTTGCCGGTATAGAAGGAATTGGCCCTCGCGGGTTGTGTCCGCTCGGGCGCCTTGCTGTAATCCACCTTGGGTTTCTCCGACTCATCGATCTTCCGGAAGGCCCCGGCGGTGAAGCTTAACCAGTCGACGGTGGGTGCCCCGTTCTGGGCAACGTCCAGGAACCCTGCACAGATGGCCTCCGGGATGCCCTGGGGCCGCCCGTTCGTCAGGACCACAATGCCGAGCTGCTCTCCCGGGAGCATGGAGACGGCTGTCGCGGCACCGAGGTTGAAGGCTCCCGAGTGCCCGAGCATCAGCCGGGCCTGGTCGTCATAGGAAACATTCCATCCCAGCCCGTAGAACCGGGTGCGCGCTCCCGCGGTGGCCGGCGGCACCGAAACAACGTGGGGGACATGCGTGACTCCGAGAGCCTCCGCGTCGATGATCTGCCGGCCGTCGTAGCTGCCGTTGGCGAGCTGCAGACGGAGCCAGCGGGCAAGGTCCCGGACCGAGGAACTGGCGCCGCCGGCAGGGGCCTCCGCATCGGCGTCGCGGCTGAATTTGGCGACCCAGGTCCTGTTCCCGACGGGCACATGGATCAGTGCCTTGTTCGCTGCCTTTTGGTAGTCCGCGTGGCGGTAGCTGGTGTCGGTCATTTCCAGCGGCCTGAACAGGATCTCGTCCGCCAGGTCCGCCCAGGGCATCTTCATCGCATCCGCCACCGCCTTGGCGCCCGCGGTGTAGCCGAAGTTGCTGTAGTTGTAGCTGGCCCGGAAGGAATCCAGTGGCTGCTGGTTGAGGTGGCTGAGGATGTACGCCTCGTCGAAACCAAGGTCCTCGAGCAGATCTCCCGAGCCGGTCCGCAGGCCGCCCTGGTGCGACAGAAGGTCCGCAATGGTCGCGTTCCGTGTAACAAACGGGTCGCTCAGGGCGAAGTCCGGGCTGTGGCGGATCACCGGATCCTTCCATTCGACGGTTTTCCGGCCGACCGCCCCCGCCGCCACCGTGGAGGCAAGGGGTTTCGACACGGACGCCAGCTGGAAGACCGTGTCGGCGTCGATGGTCTCCGGTTTGCCGGACTCCCGCACGCCGAAGCCTTTCGTGTACACCGCCCGGTCCTGGTAGACCACCGCCGCCGCAATGCCGGGAACTCCGGTGCTCTCCATGGCGCCCTGGATCATCCCGTCCAGCTTGGCCAGGGCGGCGTCGACTTTTTGCTGGTCGAGCAACGGCTTGATTTGGGGTTCCGGAGCCGGGAGCAACGCCGCCGGGCTGGACTTTCCGGCGTCGCCCCCGGCCCCGGCCTGGGAAGTGCAGCCGGCGAGCAACGGTGCGGCGGCGATTCCAGCTGCACCCAGCCCCATCGCCTGCAAAAGGGATCGGCGGTCCGGGGCAGCGGAACTGATTTTCGTCACGGTCCTGGTCACGGCAATCTCCTCGGGACGGGCCTGCGCCAGCGCGCAAGAACTGCAAACCAGTTGCCGCGTACGTTAAACGAAAGGCCCGCAGGTACCTTCGCGATCTCGCTATGAGATGGCCCGGACACTTGAATGTCCCGAACGACCCGGCTGAATGTGATGGCTACCTGCAGGCGATTTAAGAGTACGCCCGGCACCGGAAGGGCACTAGGGGCCGGAGGTCCCGGATTCGCCTCCAACCGCCGTCTCCACTGAAAGCGTAGAGTGGGAGAAGAGGCCTGTTTCTGGACGCCGAGCGCTGAGGGAGAAATCGTGACGATTGACTGGGACGAAAAGAAGACCCTGCTGCAGGAACCGAACATCGCGGCGGTAACGCAGCTTTGCGACGAACTGATGGAAAAGAAGCCGGGGTCGGTTGTCCCCTATATCGATCCTGTCCATGATGAGGACGAATGCCGCATCGTCAGCCTCCACATTGCCCCCGGCAAGGGCACCGAGTCCGGATTCGTCTCGCACTTCAACGATGACGAAGCGGCGCGGCGCGCCACGTCAATCTACGAGGCGGCCGAACTCGATCCCCGATACGTGATGCCGTGGAACGTCTACCCGTGGGTCCGTGACCCCGAGCTTCCCTCGGCGCTGAACGTCCAGGAGAAAACGGACGGCCTCCGGCCCTTCCGCCAGTTCCTGAAGATCAACAAGCGCGTCTCGGCCGTCATCGCCCACGGTGCCGACGCCCATGCCTTCCTCACCCTCTTTGAGAAGACCTACCACTCCTCGCTGAAGAACCGGGGCGTCAAGATCTACAAGGCCACTGCCCTCGGGGGCCGCGCCTTCGCCGTCTCTGCAGCGAAGCAGGAGGAGCTCCTGAGCAAGAACGTCGCGGTCTACAAGGACGCCATGCAGCGGGCAGGCATCCAGCACCTCTAGGCTCTCGCCGCGGCCACGGCCGCCGCCTCTCCTGTCCGGGGCTCCACGCACCGGCGTAACCAAACGCCGTCGTCGCACTGCTCAGGCCTGCTTCGCATATGCTCAGCGGACAGGCTCAACTTGGCTCAGCGACGAACCACCCGGGAGACACCTCATGACCAACTGGCGGATCAGGGATTTTCATTCGGCCGACCTGGACGGCATCCTGCACCTCTGGGAATCCCTCAAGGCCACCGATGTCGAGCCGGTCTACGCGCTCTCCGAGGTCCTGGCCTCGTGCGAAAAGGACCATGCCGTCGTCGCGGTGCAGGGCGAGCAGGTGGTGGGTGCGGCCGTCGGGCGCGCCGCGCACGACCAGGGCTGGATCGTGTTCCTGGCCACGCTGCCGGAGTACCGTGGCCGCGGGATCGGCACTTCGCTGCTCGCCGCCGTCGAGAACCGGATGGCCCCGCACGGGCTGAACAAGCTTTCCGCGCTCATGCCGGAGGCCGAGACCCGGGTGGAGGCGTTCCTGGGCCGGGGGTTCGCGCTGAAGCAGAACCTGCGCTACTTCGAACGGAAAATCCCCGTCCAGCGCCAGGAGCTTGAGCCCCTCAGCCTGCTGGGCCGGCCGGATCCTGGCCCGCGATCTCTGGGAAAACGTGGCCGGCATGCGGAACGAGAAGGAACTGCTGGAACGCCGCCTGGTCCTGCCGCTGGCCGAGGCCGACCTCGCCGACGAGTACGGCGTGGTGCCGCCGCGCGCCGTCGTCCTCTTCGGTCCGCCCGGCACCGGAAAGACCACCTTCGCGAAGGCGATCGCCTCCAGGCTGGAATGGCCGTTCGTGGAGGTGTTCCCCTCGCGGCTGGCCTCCGATCCGCAGGGGCTGGCCGGCGCGCTGCGCGAGACGTTCCTGGAGATCGCCGAACTGGAGCACGCCGTCGTGTTCATTGACGAGGTGGAGGAGATCGCGGCCCAGCGGTCCGGCGAGCCGCCGTCGCCGTTGCAGGGCGTCACCAACGAGCTGCTCAAGATCATTCCGGCGTTCCGCGAACAGCCGGGCCGCCTGCTGGTGTGCGCGACCAACTTCATCCGGGCCCTGGACTCAGCGTTCCTGCGCCACGGCCGCTTCGACTATGTCATTCCGATCGGCCTGCCGGACCGCCAGGCCCGCGAGGCCATGTGGCAGCGCTTCATTCCCGCGACGGTGGTGGACGACGTGGACGTGGAGCTGCTGGTGGACCGGACCGAAGGCTTCTCCCCCGCCGATATTGAATACGCCGCGCGGAGCGCCTCCCAGCGGGCGCTGGAGAAGGCCGTGTACGACGACGGCGGCGCGGCCTCCGGGGGCAACGTGGCGGTCCGCGAGGCGGTCCGGAAGGGCCCGGCCACCCAGGATTACCTCGACGCGATCGCCGACACCCGGACCACGGTCAGCGAAGAAGTCCACCAGCAGTTCCTGGAGGACATCAGCGCCCTCGGCCGCGTGTAGCGCCTGGAAAGGGAACCGTCGAAGCGGCCGGGCGGCAGCAAGGTGTAGAAGGAACCGATGATCCTGTTTCTGACAATCGTGAGCGGCGTGGCCTGGACCGTGGTCTACATCGACGCCATCCGCGTCGGGTTCAGGGACCGGAGCTACGCCATCCCGGCCGCCGCGCTGGGCCTCAATTTCGCCTGGGAAGCCATCTACGGCGTCCGGTCCCTCGCCACCGGCATCACCGTGCAGGGTTTTTTCAACGTTGCCTGGGGACTCGCCGACGTCGCGATCGTCTACACGTTCCTTAAGTTCGGCCGCGCCGAACTGCCGGCCTGGGTGACGCGGCGGCTCTTCATCGGCTGGGCGATCCTGCTGGCCACGGCGTCCTTCGCCGTGCAGCTGCTGTTTGTTGCCCAGTTCGGCTGGGACGCCGCCTCCCGTTACACCGCTTTCCTGCAGAACCTGCTGATGTCAGGGCTCTTCATCGCCATGTTCGTGGCGCGCGGCGGATCCCGAGGGCAGACGCTGCTGATCGCCGCGGCCAAGTGGATCGGCACCCTGGCGCCTACCTTCGTCTTCGGCTGGTACGGCAACTCGCCCCTCATCCTGGGCGTCGGCTTGCTCTGCAGCGTCTTCGACCTGGCTTACCTCGGTTTGCTGTGGCGGTCCCGGCCTCGTCGGCATGCACCGGCCGCCGGGCTCCCTACCGGCTACGTCTCGGGGACGTCGTAGGAAAGGTTCTCGTAGTCGGTGTCGTCCGCCTCGTCCAGCATGTCGTCGAGTTCCGCCAGCAGCCACGGGTTGATGCGGGCCAGGATCTTCCGGGTTTCCTCGACCGGGACGGCGGCGTAGAGCACCGGGCGGGCCTCGTCGTAGCGCGTGACCGGCGGCTTGTCCGGCCACTTTTCGGCCAGCGCCCTGACCCGCTCCGGCAGGGAGTTGTGGGCGTTGTCCGCGATCTTCACCAAGGTGGCGTCGTGGTCCTGGGCGATGTACCGGATGCCGGCCTGGTAGTCGTCGGGGTTCTCCTGCAGGCGCTTTGTGACGCGCTCGATGATGTCCGCGGCACGTTCCGAGACGCCCATCTCCAGCAGTGCCTGCCGGGTCATCGGAGTATCTTCAGCGATGTCGTGCAGGTAACCGGCAATCCGGATGTCATCGTCGAAGTCCGCCAGTGCGTCGCCAACGGCCAGCACATGCTCGCGGTAGGGACGCTTGAGCTTGTCCTTCTGGCGGTTGTGCGCGACTTCGGCAAGCACTTTCGCCGTCTCAACAGTGAATCGGGGAGCAACAGGTTCTGGCATGGTTTCAGCCTACGCGCCGGACGGAGGGCCTACGCGCCGCGCGGCCCTGGTCCCGGCCACACCCAGGGCTCGCGGGGCAGCGTCAGGGGATCGAAATGGGCCAGCACGCCGTATAAGGGCCCGGCCGGAAGACCGAGGGAGGCCAACAGCGCATCCCGGACCTCATCGACACCTACTCCGGCGCGGGCCAGGTCCGCCAGCGTAACGGCGCCGTCACGCTTCGCCAGCCGGGCGCCGGTGGCATTGACCACAAGCGGCACGTGCGCGTATTCCGGAGCAGGCATATTCAGCAGTGAGGCCAGATAAGCCTGCCGGGGCGTGGAGGGCAGGAGGTCGTCGCCGCGGACCACCTGACCGACGCCCTGCTCCGCGTCGTCCACCACGACTGCAAGGTTGTAGGCGGTGACGCCGTCGTTGCGGCGGAGTACGAAGTCGTCCACCACTCCCGTGTAGCTGCCATGCAGCACGTCCTGGACTGTCGCTTCCCTGACGTTGGACCGGAGCCGGAGCGCGGCAGGCCGGGCCGCCCGCTTCTGTTCGCGTTCCGCCTCGGTCAAGTTCCGGCACGTCCCCGGGTAGGCCCCCTGCGGGGCGTGCGGTGCGGACGGCGCCTCTTGGATTTCCCGCCGGGTGCAGAAGCACTCATACGTCATGCCGGACGCGCTGAGCCGGTCGATGGCCGCAGCATAAAGGGGGCCGCGGCCGGTCTGGCGGACGATGTCGCCGTCCCAGTCGACGCCGATGGCGGCCAGGTCACGGAGCTGTTCGGCCTCGGCGCCGGCGCGTGCCCGATCCAGATCCTCCACGCGCATCAGGAACGGCCGGCCGGTGGACCGGGCGAACAGCCAGGCCAGAATGGCGGTCCGGAGGTTGCCTACGTGCAGTTCACCGGAGGGGCTGGGGGCAAAACGGCCGGCTGACGTCATGGGACAAGCCTATGCGGCGCAACACAAGAGCCCCTCAGCTACCGAAGACTCCGAAAAATCCGACGTCGGTAACTCAGGGGCTCTTGCCGGGCCCGGCCCGGGGCGTTGCTCCGGGCCATGGCACTGCGGGTGCGGAAAGACGATGCGTGAACAAGAGTCAATCAGCGGCGGGTTCCTTGCGGGAAGCCTCATCGGGGGTCCGGGTGGTGTGCCGGGGTACCCGTAGCCTTCGGGATCCGGCGATGGCCTCGTCCCTTTGTTGCCACCATTTCAGCAGAAGCCCTACAGTTGGTGCAACGGACTTCAGGCGGAGTGGTCAATGTGATCAATCAGGACGTTGAAGCCGAGCAGAAAGTGGTCACATTGCAGGAACTTGACGCCACCGACAAGCGGATTCTTGCGGCGCTCGACGCGGACCCACGGGTGCCGATCATGGTGCTGGCCCAGAACCTCGGTTTGGCTCGCGGAACAGTACAGTCGCGCCTGGAACGGATGACGGCGTCGGGGTCCCTCCGTCCGAACAGCAGCCGCGTGCTGCCGGCCGCCCTGGGCAGGGGTGTCGCGGCGGCGGTGAGCGCGGAGCTGGACCAGAGCCACTTGAACGAGGCGATCGCAGCTCTGCGGAACATCCCCGAGGTGCTGGAATGCCACGCCCCGGCCGGCGATACGGACCTCTTGATCCGGGTGGTGGCGCGCAGCCCGGACGATCTGTACCGCGTTTCTGAGGAAATCCGGCTCTGCCCGGGGATCGTGAGGACATCCACCAGCATGTTCCTGCGCGAGGTCATCCCGTACCGGACCACGGGCCTCCTCGGCGCCTGATCGGACAGGTCGGGTCAGACGGGGGGCCCGATGTTCGTCTTGAGGTTCTTCATCACCAGCGTGGACGTCAGGCGTTCGACGCCGGGCAACGACGTCAGTTCGGCGTCGTAGAAACGCTGGTAGGCCGGGAGGTCCTCAGCGATCACCTTGAGCAGGTAGTCGGGCGAGCCGAACAGCCGCTGGGCCTCCACGATGTTGGGGTTGGCCGCCACACGGTTTTCGAAGATCTCCATGGTGGCTCTGTCCACCTGCCGCAGCGTCACGAAAACGATTGCCTCGAAACCCAGCCCGACGGCGGCAGGGTCGATGTCCGCCCGATAGCCGCGGATCACTCCGGACGCCTCGAGATCGCGGAGCCTCCGGTGGCACGGCGCCACCGTCAGACCCACCTCTCCGGCGAGCGCTGTGGCGGTCATGCGGCCGTCCTCTTTGAGGTGGCGCAAAATATTTCTATCGATATGGTCCAGCACGCAATAATCTTACCGGCCAGCGGCAATTCGGGGCGAAAACAGCGAGCACTTCCGGCGGAAACTTCCCTAGAGTTTTTCCTGTAACCACGCCCCAGGAGCTCCCATGAATTCGCAGCTGTTTCTTTCCTTTCTGGTCGTCGCAGGCGCCCTGGCCTGCACCCCCGGGGCGGACTGGGCCTACTCCATCACCGCGGGGCTGAGGCAGCGCAGCTTCGTGCCGGCAGTGGCCGGGCTCTGCGGCGGCTACGTGCTGCACACCGCCCTCCTCGTGGCCGGCCTGGCCGCCCTGCTCGCCGGCATCCCCGGCGTGCTTGGCTGGCTGACCGTAGCCGGCGCCGCGTATCTGCTCTGGCTTGGCGCCACCACCATCCGGTCCTGGCGGGGGGCGAGCTTCGGGGGCGGCGCCGCCGACCTGTCTGCCCCGGCGAACCAGTTCCGGACGTTCGTCCAGGGCATGGGCACCAGCGGCATCAATCCAAAGGGGCTGCTGTTCTACGTGGCCCTCGTGCCGCAGTTCGTCAACCCCGAGGCGTCCCTGCCGGTTCCGGTGCAGTCAGGGCTCTTGGGTTTGACCTTCGTCCTCTTGGTGGCGGTTGTCTACAGCTGCGTGGCGCTGCTCGCGCGGAAAATCCTGCATGCGCGTCCCGCGGCGGCGCGGCGCGTGACCCTGGCCAGCGGAATCATCATGGTGGGGCTGGGCGTCGCGCTGCTCGCTGAGCGGCTCGTGCCGGTCCTGGCCCCCGCGGTGCTGCACGGCTGAGCTGCCCCTGCCGGGTGAACCATTACTTGCGGGGCATGTACCACTCGGTGAAGGATGAGGCCCGGCCGTCGGCGGTGAGCTGGATGACCCACAGGTTGTCGTAGCTGCGGTGGTCCGTCTGGTAGGTCGTGAGGCCCTGGACGAAGGCCCGTCCGCCGTCGACCCCCAACAGATTCCACTCGAAAGACCAGTCCCCGGGATCATCCCGGGCCGCAAGCCAGCCCTCAACGATCTGCTCCCGCCCCTCCCACGGCTCCGCCTCGTGCGGGCTCGTGTAGTAGACGGCGTCCTCCGTGAACAGGGCCCGGATGTCGTCGGGATCATTTGAGCCCCAGGCCGTGATGTAGTGCTGCATCCAGCGGGCGGCGGCGTCTCTCATGCCTCGTTTGTACTACCTGCCGCGGGGGCCCGCAAGCGTAGCAGCTACGTGGACATACGCCCCTGAGCTGGGGCGGAAGCCGGGTGCTCCCGGATCAGCCGCCGTCGCCCTCGCCTGCCCGGCCGTATTCCCGGTCCCAGAGCTCGTGCATCTCCGCATCCTTACGGATCGCCCTCACGGCCTCCAGCTCAGCAGGCTTCCGGCGTTGCCATTCCCGCGGGCTGAGCGATTTCCGGCCGTTGTCCAAGAGCAGCAGGGCACGGTCGGTCAGGGCGTCGCTGCGCAGCGTGAAGTCCGTCTTCCGCCGGCGCAGGACTTCCTGGAGCGCCTCGCGGGCGGCACCATAGTCGCCGAGTTTCCGCAGCGAGCGGGCCCGCACCAGCAGCAGCGCCGCCGACAGGTCATCGCCGTTGAGCAGGCCCTCGGTGTCCGCCGCCACGTCCGCGTCCCGGCCCAGGCCAGCCGCGAGCGAGCGGCGGGCAAGCGCCAGCGGGAGCGAGGGCGGCAGTCCGGCAAGGGCGGCCAGCGCTGCCTCGGTCTGGCCGGTCTCGCGGAGCGCGTGGGACAGCGCGAGGAAGACCGCTTCTTCGCTGAACAGGACCGGTACTTCGATCCGCTCGGCAACCTCCACCCGGGTCAGCACTCCGGCGAGGTATTGGGAGGCGTAGCCGTTCGCGGCGTCGCCGTTCCGGACCGAAAGGCCACGCTGGAGCAGCTCGGAGGCACGCAGGTACCCGCCGTGCGTGTACGCCAGCAACCCGGCCATGAGGTAGCAGAGTCCGGCCCAGTCCGGGAACTGCCGGGCCAGGTCGATCAGCCGGTCCGGGTCCGTGCTGCCGAAAACAGCGGGATGCACGGCTTTCGCCGCCTTCCCGGGGCTCCGGCCGGCGACTTTCCCGAGCCGTGGAAAACCGCCCTCGGCACTCAGAGTGCCCCGGGTCGTACCGGCCAGGACTGCGGAGACCAGCCCGGCCACACCCCCGGCGAGGCCGCGCACCGGGGTACGGATCAGCGCCTTCCGGAAGGGCGTCAGGTCCCGGGTATCGCGGAACAGGGGCGGCTGCTGGGGAACGGATTCTCCGGGTCCGGCGCTCATGCACCCATGCTAGTGGCAGGCCGCAGCAGCAGGCATCCTAGGCTGCCGCGGCCACCCAGAGGCCGATCACCCACGTGCTCGCGGCCAGGCAGGCCAGGCCGAATTCGGCAATCATGCCGAGGCCGGTGGCCTTCAGCGCTGCCCAACTGGAGGCGACGGCGGTACGGAACACCCGGGTGCGGTGCAGTTCGCTGAGCAGGAGCCCGGCGGCGAAGCCCACGAACAGGCCCACCACCGGAATGATGAACATGCCGACGACGCCCAGGACCAGGCCCGCCACAACCGACCGGCCGGGAATGCTGTGCTGCTTGAGCTTCCGGCCGGTCAGGACCGCGCTGGCAGCCATGCCCGCAACGACGAACACCATGCCAATGGCGAATACCACCCAGCCGGTAGTTCCGGCGCCACCCCACAGCGCCCAGGCCAGCAGGCTGAGGCCGATCAGGAAGCTGCCGGGGAGCACGGGAATGATGGTGCCCGCCACTCCCACCAGGATGGCCAGGCCGCAGAGGATGGTCACGACTGTCTCGGGGTTCATCGCCCCAGTCTATGGTCCCCGCGGCTGCCGCCTCGGTCCCGGCCAGAGGAGGACCTGCCGCGGTTACTCCGCCTCGGCCGCCGCGGCGACCGCTGCCGAAACCGCCGGTGCCACGCGCGGGTCCAGCGGGCTCGGCACGATGTAGTCCGCGGAGAGTCCGTCCTCGGCAAGCGCGGCGATGGCGCGGGCGGCGGCCAGCTTCATCGCCGGGGTGATCCGGCGGGCGCCGGCGTCGAGGGCGCCGCGGAAGATGCCGGGGAACGCCAGGACGTTGTTGATCTGGTTGGGGAAGTCGCTGCGTCCGGTGGCAACCACAGCGGCGTACTGCCGTGCGACCTCCGGCAGGACTTCGGGGTCCGGGTTGGACAGGGCGAAGACGATGGAGCTGTGGTTCATGAGCTTCAGGTGCTCCTCATCCAGCTTGGAGGAGGAGACTCCGATGAAGACGTCCGCCCCGAGCAGCGCCTCGCCGGGTCCGCCGTCGACACCGCGGGGGTTGCTGCGCGCCGCGAGCCTGGCCTTCTTGCTGCCGGGGTCGGCGGCGATGTCGGCGCGATTCCGGTGGATCACGCCGCGTGAGTCCAGCAGGACGACGTCGCCGATGCCGGCGGCCAGCAGGATTTCGGCGACAGCGATTCCGGCAGCGCCGGCGCCGGAGATGACCACACGCAGGCCCGCCAGTTCGCGTCCCGTCACCTTGGCGGCGCCGGTCAGGGCTGCAAGAACGACGACGGCGGTACCGTGCTGGTCATCGTGCATGACGGGGCAGTCGAGGGCCTCGATGAGCTTTTCCTCGAGCTCGAAGCACCGGGGCGCCGAGACGTCCTCAAGGTTCACGGCGCCGAAGCTCGGGCGCAGCCGGACGAGCGTCTCGACGATCTCGTCCACGTCGGTGGTGTTCAGCACCAGCGGGATGGAATCGAGCTCGCCGAAGGTCTTGAACAGGGCGGACTTGCCTTCCATCACGGGAAGTGAGGCGCTGGCACCGATGTTGCCCAGGCCCAGGACGGCGGTGCCGTCACTGACCACCACGACGAGGCGCTGGGCCCAGGTCAGGGTCTTGGCCAGGTCCGGATCGGCGGCAATGGCGCGGCTGACCTGTGCCACGCCGGGCGTGTAGGCAATGGAGAGGTCCCGCTTGGTTGCCAGCGGGGCAGTGCTGGAAATGGCCAGCTTGCCGCCCTGGTGGGCTGCGAAAATCTCCGCGTCGGTCAGTGGGGCTGCCGGCTCTTCCGGGGAAGCGGCATCGGCGGGAAGGATGGTTTCAATGGACACGTCGTTGTCTCCTGGGGGCTCACCGTGGACGCACGGGACGAGAAAAGATGAGCACAGGGTGCTCGAGATGGGCTGGGGAACGTCGGCGGCCCAAGGATGGCGGGCCGGCAGTGAAGCTCCGGGCAGTGCTGGCGGCGGTGCCGCTCCGGTTCTGCAATGGTAACCAAGGTGCGTACGCGTTCAGGCCGGGCCGGCAGGCACGGTACCGGCGGCACCGCGTTTTTCGCCAGATCGCGTGCTCCACCTCACAGCAATGTGGCGCTTTTTAACGTCACTGGCCTAGACCGGTTACGCGGCTTCGGCCTTGCTGGCCAGCAGCGCGCAAGCTTTCTTCAGATCCTTCTCGGCAGGAACGAAGGGTTCCTCCGCACCGTTGCCGCGGCAACTCCCAACCCCTATACGGCGCAGCCGCACGGCACATACGAACCAGCGGCCAGTCCCCGGCACACCGCCCGCAAGGACTCCCGGGTCAGTCCACGCCCTTGATCTTGACGACAAAAACAGCCCCGAGGAGGCCGATCACCGCCGCCGCCACGTAGAGCGAAACATACCCGCCCCACAGCACCACGAAGGGAAAGGCGATGAGCGGCGCGAGCACCTGGGGCAGCGAGTTGGCGATGTTCAGCACGCCCAGGTCCTTGCCGCGGCTCAGCGCCGCGGGCAGCACCTGGGTAATCAGCGCAAAGTCCACGGCCAGGTAACAGCCGAAGCCGATGCCGAGCACGGAGGCGCCGATCAGCGCGCCCGGCCAGGTCGGCGCGATCGCCAGGATCAGTGAGGCTGCGGCAATGACCCCCGAGGAGATGATGACGAGCGGCTTCCGCTTGCCCATCCGGTCGCTCAACCGCCCGCCCACCACACTCGTGATGATGACCATCACCGCATACAGTCCGGTGAGGACCAGCACACCGAATTCCGGTTCGATCCCCTGCGCTTCCTTCACATGAACGGCGTCCTTGAGGAAGAACAGCAGATACAGCGTGACCATGTGGTTGCCGACGTTGACCAGCAACCGGGTCAGCCACGCCCAGGCGAAGTCCGGGTAGCGGCGCGGCGATACCCAGAAGCCCCTGGCGAAACCGGCCACGCTGAATGGCGGCCGGGCCTGCGCGGGCAGCTGAACGTCGTCGTTCTTGAAGAAATAGAGCACGACGCCGGCCAGCAGCGCCGCTGCGCAGACGAAGTAACCGGCGGCAAAGTTTCCCGCCACGGCGGCAGCAATCACCGCGCCGATCAGGATCCCCACAGTCTGGCCCATGGCGGCCATGCCGCCCACGGTGGCGCGCTGAGGGACCGGCACCCGGTCCGGGATGGCGGCCGTGATCGCGGCATAGGCGCCGTTGCACCCTGTCTGGACGAGGCACCACAGGAGCGTCATGGCAGCGACGTCCGGGGCCCCTGCCAGCGCAATCAGCGCGGCCGCGCCGAGGACCGCCCCGAAAACCACCCACGGCACGCGGCGGCCATACCGCGACGTGGTCCGGTCACTGAAAGCTCCGAACAGTGGATTGGCCACGAGCGATACAGCAGCGCCGGCACCGGTCACGAGGGCAAGGATGGCTTCCTTGTCCTCTTCACTGAACGCCGCCGCCTGCTGGCCCAGCAAAACCTGGAGCGGGCCGAAAAACGCCGCATTGATCCCGACGTTCACCAGCACCACGCCCGCGGTCCAGACCGGGCGGACCCGCCGCTCCGGTTCCGCGAGCGCGGCCGCTGGCACCCTGCCGGGGCCCGCCACGGCAGGATCCGGAGCTGCTCCGGGCGTTTCGGACAGACTCATGCTTTGCTCCCCCAGGACTCGTGACACAGGCCGATACCCGATCCGTGGCCAGACTATCGTGGGTCTCGGGATCCGCCCTTCTGTTTCTCGTCCTGTCTCTACCTTAAGGAGCACCAATGACCGCATTGAACGTGAACACCGCTGACCTCTACGACGAACGGGGCGAGGAGCTCGACTCCGTGGCCCTACAGTTCCAATCGGTCGGGGGCCGTACGCACTTCAGCGGGCCGGTCCGGACCGTCCGCTGCTTCGAGGACAACGCCCTCGTCAAGGCAACCTTGGCGACCCCCGGCCGCGGTGCCGTCCTGGTGGTCGACGGCGGCGGTTCGCTCCGCACGGCGCTGATGGGGGACCTGATCGCGGCGAGTGCCGTCAGCAACGGGTGGGCCGGCGTCGTAATCCACGGCGCCGTCCGCGACCGGGCCGCCATCGCGGAGCTCCCGCTGGGGGTCAAGGCCCTCGGCAGCAACCCGCGCAAGAGCGCGAAGGCAGGCACCGGCGAGGTCGACGTGGAACTGGTGATCGACGGCGTGACCGTGCGGCCCAACGCGATGATCTGGTGTGACCCGGACGGGATCCTCATCGAGCGCTGAGGGAAGCCGGAACGCGGCGGAGCGGCAAAGGGGCGGCGCCGTCGTCCGCGCGGCAGGAAGTGTATGTTTCCTCTCACTATTTGGCCCGTGTGACAGGGGGCACGCCGGGTGCGGTGTAAGACTTGGTAGTCGCGGCGGAAGCCGCGGACCGACTTGCCGAGGAGCCGCATGACCACAACCCAGGACCAGACCGCCGCCAAGATTCCCAAGCGGGTCATATGGCTGGCCGTGGCAGGCGCCGTCGGCGGCTTCCTCTTCGGCTTCGACTCCTCGGTGGTTAACGGTGCTGTCGACGCGATCAAGGACGAGTTCGCGCTGAGCGAGGCCGTGACCGGCTTCGCCGTCGCCGTGGCCCTGCTCGGCTGCGCTGCGGGTGCGTACCTGGCCGGCAAGGTTGCCGACCGCTACGGGCGCATCCCCGCGATGAAGATCGGGTCCCTGCTGTTCCTCGTCAGCGCCGTGGGCACCTGCTTCGCTTTCGGCGTCTGGGACCTGATCCTCTGGCGCCTGGTAGGCGGGCTCGGCATCGGCTTGGCCTCGGTGATCGCACCGGCGTACATTTCCGAGATCTCACCCCGCCACGTCCGGGGACGTCTGGCCTCGCTCCAGCAGCTGGCAATCACCTCGGGCATTTTCGCGGCCCTCCTCTCCGACGCCCTGGTGGCCACCTCGGCGGGCGGAGCGGACCAGGACCTGTGGTTCGGCCTGGAGGCATGGCGCTGGATGTTCCTGGCCGCGGCCGTCCCGGCGGTTGTATACGGCTGGATCGCCTATACCCTGCCCGAGTCGCCGCGTTTCCTGGTGTTCCAGGGCAAGGATGCGGAGGCGCTGGAGGTTTTCACGTCAATCGCCCCGACCGAGGACCCGGACCGCCACCTGCGGGACATCAAGACCGCCATCGACGAGGACAAGCTTGCGGGCCAGAAGGGCTCCCTGGGCGGCAAGACCCTGGGACTGCAGCCGGTGGTCTGGATCGGGATCATCCTGTCCGTGCTGCAGCAGTTCGTCGGCATCAACGTGATCTTCTACTACTCCACCACGCTGTGGAAGGCCGTGGGTTTCCAGGAGAAGGACTCGCTCACCATCTCCGTGGCCACCTCCATCACGAACATCCTGGTAACCCTGGTGGCAATCGCGCTGGTGGACCGGGTCGGCCGCCGTCCCATTCTGCTGGCGGGCTCCATCGGCATGGCCCTCTCCCTCGGCACCATGGCCCTCGCCTTCAGTTCGGCCACAGGCACCGGTGACTCAATTTCCCTGCCCGGCGCCTGGGGCCCCGCAGCCCTCGTTGCCGCGAACGTCTTCGTCATCAGCTTCGGTGCTTCCTGGGGCCCGCTGGTCTGGGTTCTGCTGGGTGAAATCTTCCCGTCGCGCATCCGGGCACGGGCACTGGGCCTGGCCGCAGCCGCCCAGTGGATCGCCAATTTCGGCATCACCCTGAGCTTCCCGGTGATGGCCGGCGCCTCCCTGCCGCTGACCTACGCCATGTACGCGCTGTTCGCGGCCGCGTCGTTCTTCTTCGTGATGTTCAAGGTGCCCGAGACCAACGGCATGTCCCTGGAACAGGCGGATACCCTCTTCGTCCCGAAGGGCTCAGCCAAGTCCTGACCCCCTGCACCCTGCCCGCACTCCGCCGAGATGACAGAAAACGCCAATGTTCACGTGGAACATTGGCGTTTTCTGTCATCTCGTCGCTTATACGAGGGGGAACCGGCGGGCGGGAAGCCTAGACGACGTGCGGTTCGTGGGCAGCGAGGTAGTGGCGCCCGCCGACGGCAATCGCCATGGCGATGATGGCGGCCACGGCGCCGGCGAAGAACGGTACCTGCGGGCCGAAGTGCTCGGCCAGCTGCGCCGCGGCAAACGGTGCCAGTGCCCCGCCCATCCAGCGCACAAAGTTGTAACCGGCCGACGCCACGGGCCGCGGAGAGTCCGAGACTCCCATGGCCAGCTCGGTGTAGATGGTGTTGTTGATGCCCAGCAGCGCTCCGGACGCCACTACGAGGACGACGACGGCGGGCACCGAGTGACCTGCTGCCAGTCCGAGTCCGGCGAGGTCCAGCATCAGGAGGGCCAGGGTGCCGGTGAGCACTTTGGTGGCGCCGAAGCGGTTCTGCAGCACGGGCGCCACGAACACTGAGAACACGGCAACGGCCACGCCCCAGCCGAAGAACACGCCGCCGATGCCGTAGGCGTCCATGCCCAGGATGAAGGGCGTGAAGGCCAGGATGGTGAAAAAGCCGTAGTTGTAGAACAGTCCGCTGGCCGCCGTCGTGCGCAGTCCCTTATGGCCCAGTGCCAGCAACGGGTCGCGGAGCCGGACCTTTCGCTCGGGCAGCGGGGTCCTGGGCAGGAGTGCGACGAGGGCGAAGAAGGCAGCGGCCATCAGCACGGCGGTGCCGAAGAACGGCGCGCGCCACTGCCAGCCGCCCAGGAGCGCCCCGAGCAGCGGGCCGAGGGAGATGCCCAGCCCCAGGGCCGCCTCGTAGAGGATGATCGCGGTGCCGGCACCGCCGCTGGCCACACCCACAATGACGGCAAGGGCGGTGGCTACGAACAGCGCATTGCCCAGACCCCATCCGGCACGGAATCCAACCAGCTCACCGACGCTTCCGGACATGCCGGACAGGGAGGCGAAAACGACAATGACGGCGAGGCCGATCAGCAGGGTCTTTTTGCCACCGATCCGCGAGGAGACGTACCCGGTAACCAGCATCGCCACGGCGGTCACCACGAAGTAGCTCGTGAACAGCAGGGAAACCTGGCTGGGGCTGGCCTCCAGGTTCTTGGCGATAGCCGGGAGGATGGGATCCACCAGGCCGATGCCCATAAACGCGAACACCGCGGCCAGGGCCGTGGCCCACACCGCCTTCGGCTGTTTGAGTAGCGAGGCCTTTTCAGCCTCGAGGGTTTCTTCCACTGCCGGCGCGGTGTCGGCGAGCTGGCCTTGCATGAAGGGCACTCCTAAAGTGTTGGTGGTTCAGTGCTGAAGGGTGGTGTTGATCTTCTCGACCACCGGAATGGCGGCGGCGAGGGCCCGGCGCTCCGGCTCGCTGAGGGCCGCAAGGATTCCGGCCATGACGGCGTTGCGCCGTTCGTCCGCGGACTCGACGGCGCTACGGCCCTCCGCCGTCAGCACCACCCGGACGGCCCGGGAGTCATCCGGGTCGGCTTCGCGGCGGGCCAGGCCCGCCTTTTCGAGCTTGATGATTTGTTCGGTGGCGCTGGGCACCTTGACCCCGAGGTTCCGGGCGATTTCCCCGACGCGGATGCCGTCGTCGAGGAGCATCTTGAGGGTGCTGAGCTGGGCGGCACTGAGGTCGCCGTCGGCGTCGAGGCGGCGGACGAGATACACGCTGTGGCGCAGCGCATTACGAAAGTCCTGGGCCAAGGCATGGAGCGCGGGACTGGGTTTTTCACTGCTGTTCATAGTTAGGTAGCCTAACAGTTAGGCTGCCTAACGGTCAAGATCGGGTGCCGGTTTTTGTCATGAACGGGGCACCAGGGCGGCCGACACCGCGGATCGATTTCCGGGCCTGTACTTTGGAAGGGCTGATTTTGTATCCGCCGTCACCCTCGGCGGACCAGACGAAGGATTAACGATATGCCCGAACAGACAATTTCGGGGCAGAGAACTGCCCCGGGCCGGGACACCGAGCCCCACCTTGCACGCTCGCTGAGCAACCGGCACATCCAGCTCCTGGCCATCGGCGGCGCGATTGGCACCGGACTTTTCATGGGATCGGGCAAAACCATTTCGGTCGCCGGCCCCTCCGTCATCTTCGTGTACATGATCATCGGCTTCATGCTGTTCTTCGTCATGCGCGCGATGGGCCAGCTGCTGCTCTCCAACCTGGCATACAAGTCCTTCAGTGACTTCGCGGGCGATCTCCTGGGCCCGTGGGCTGGCTTCTTCACCGGCTGGACGTACTGGTTCTGCTGGGTGGTTACCGGCGTGGCGGACGTCATTGCGATCGCGGGCTACGCGGAGCAGCTCTGGCCGGGCATCCAGCTGTGGATACCGGGCCTCGCGACCATCGTCATCCTGCTCCTCCTGAACCTCCCCACCGTCAAGGCCTTCGGTGAGACCGAGTTCTGGTTCGCTCTCATCAAGATCGTGGCCATCGTGGCGCTGATCGTGGTGGGCCTGGTAATGATCTTCACCGGCTTCCGCTCCAACGCGGGCACGGCCGGGTTCACGAACCTGTGGAACCACGGCGGCTTCTTCCCCAAGGAATTCATGGGCTTCGTGGCCGGCTTCCAGATCGCCGTCTTCGCGTTCGTGGGCATTGAGCTTGTGGGAACGGCCGCCGCCGAAACCAAGAACCCGGAACACAACCTGCCGCGCGCCATCAACGCCATCCCCGTGCGGGTCATGCTGTTCTACGTCGGCGCCCTGATCATCCTGATGTCAGTGACGCCCTGGACGGAGTTCAAGGCCGGCCAGAGCCCGTTCATCGCGATGTTCTCACTTGCCGGGCTGGGGATCGCGGCCACGGTCGTGAACCTCGTCGTGCTGACCTCGGCGATGTCCTCCGCGAACTCGGGCATCTACTCCACCTCGCGGATGGTGTTCGGCCTGGCGAACGACGGCGACGCGCCCCGGATGTTCGGCCGCCTCTCCCGCCGCAAGGTTCCGCAGAACGCGCTCTTTCTTTCCTGCGTGCTGCTGCTTGCCGGCGTCGCCCTGCTTTACGCCGGCAAGGACGTGGGCGTCGCGTTCGACATGGTCACCACCGTCTCGGCTGTCTGCTTCATGTTCGTCTGGAGCATCATCCTCGCCAGCTACCTGGTGTTCCGCAAGCGCCGCCCCGAGCTGCACGCGGCATCGCCGTTCAAGATGCCCGGCGGCATCCCGATGGTGTGGGTTGTTTTCGCGTTCTTCGCGTTCCTGGTCTGGGCGCTGACCACGCAACCGGACACGTTCACGGCCCTGCTGGTCACGCCGGCCTGGTTTGCGGTCCTCGGTGTCGCGTACGCCGTCGTCCGCCGCTCCCCGCTGCACCAGGCACGGGTCGCGGAATGGAAGGCCATGTCCGACGCCGAAACCAGGGATGCGGCCACCCGCGCCTGACGCTCCCGCAGCTCCCGCAGCTTAAATGACGGGCCCTCCCTCACGTGATGTGAGGGAGGGCCAGTCGTTTGCGGTGCGGCAGGTACGGCTAGACCACCGCCTTGGCCTCTTCAACGAGGGCGGACACGGCCGGGAACAGCGGATGGCTCCGCTCCAGGCCTGTGATCTTCTCCGTTGCGTCCTCCGGCGTGGACGCGGCCAGGATCTTTGCGAGCTCCACCGCCTCGGTGTCGGCCGGATCGTTGAAGCGCAGCGCCGCGGCGATGGCCCCAAGCAGAGCTTCCGGGACGATCCCGCGTTCGGCCAGTTCCGCCGCCGGGCCGATGAAGCGTTCGTGCCGGCTGAGCTTGCGCAGCGGCGCCCTGCCGACCCGGTTCACCGTGTCCGGCAGGTGCGGGTTGGAGAAGCGGCCCAGGATCTTCTGCACATAGGCCTCCTGTTCGTCACGGTTGAAGCCGTGCTTGGCCACCAGCAGTTCCTTGGTCTCCTCGAGGACCGCCCCCACGTCCGCCGCGACGTCCTGGTCGGCCATGGCATCAGAGATCTTCTCCAGGCCGGCCTCGAAGCCGAAGTAGGCGGCCGCTGCGTGTCCGGTGTTCACCGTGAACAGCTTCCGCTCGATGTACGGCGCGAGGTTGTCCACGAACGTAGCGCCAGGGATCACCGGCTCCTTGCCCGCAAACGGGGTGCGGTCGATGACCCATTCGTAGAACGTCTCCACCGTGACATCCAGGCCCTGTCCGGCCTCCTGGTTGGGTACGATCCGGTCCACGGCAGTGTTCGCGAACACTGCGGCGTCCGCCAGGGAGCCGGCAGCCGGGTCCCACTGGGCCGCCACCTCGTCCCTGAGGATGTCCGTGGCGTTGATGGCGTTCTCACACGCCATCACCTGCAGCGGTCCGAGTCCCGGCGCCCGTGCGGCGATTCCCCGAGCAATCACGGGGGCCACGAACTTCAGGATGTGCGGGCCCACGGCGGTGGTGACCGCATCCGCCGTCGCAATCTCCGCGATGACGTCCGCCTCCTGGCTGCTGGAGTTCAGCGCCCGGAAGTTCGTCACGGTGCGGACGGTGGGGGCCTCCCCCACCTCGTGGACCTGGTAGCTGTCCGCGGCGGCCAGCTGGGTGATCAGGGCATCCGCGACGTCCGCGAACACCACCTCGTACCCCGCCTCGTGCAGCAGCAGACCCACGAACCCGCGCCCGATGTTTCCGGCGCCGAAATGAACAGCCTTCACTATGAGTTGACCTTTCCGAACAGATCCAGCACTTCGTCGACCGTGGTGGCAGCCTCAAGCTGCGCCACCTGTGCCTTGTTGGTGAAGACCTTGGCGATCGAGGAGAGAATGTGCAGGTGTTCATTGTTGATGCCGGCGACGCCGACGACGAACTTCACTTGCTTGCCGTTCCAGTCGATGCCGTCCGGGTAGCGGACCACTGAAACCGCGGACTTCCTGATGTGGTCCTTGGCCGCGTTGGTGCCGTGCGGAATGGCGAGGAAGCTGCCCATGTAGGTGGACACCGATTCCTCCCGCTCGTGCATGGCGTCGATGTAGCCGGAGTCGACCGCGCCGCGGTCCAGCAGCAGGCGGCCCGCCTCGTCGATGGCGGCGTCACGGGTGGTGGCCGCGCCGTTCAGGACAACGCTGTCGGCAACAAGGATGCCGGCGGGGCCTGCCCCTGCTTCCTCCTCCGTGACCGTTGTGGTGCCCGCCCCGCGGGTGTCGGCACCGTGCGTTTCGGCAACGTGCGCACCGCCGCCTGCTGCCTGTGAATCGGTGTTGCTGCTCCGGACCAGCTCCACAATCTCGTCATAGCGGGGACTGTTCATGAAGTTGTCCACGGACACATGGACGGCGCTGGCGGTCACGGGCTTGGCCCGCTCCGTCAGGTCCTGGTGCGTGACCACGACGTCGTAGCTGTCGTTGAGGTTGGCGATGGCTGCGTTGGTGACCTTGACGTCCGGGTAGCCGGCCGCCTTGATCTTGTTCCGGAGCACCGAGGCGCCCATCGCGCTGGAACCCATGCCGGCGTCGCAGGCGAAGACGATGTTCTTGACCGGACCGGCCAGGACCGCAACACTTCCCGCGGCACCGGCAGTACCGGCACCGGCGCCCGTGAGGGTTGAGGAGACGGAGCTCTTCTTGCCCTTCATGGCTTCCATCCTGGAGGTGGCGTCACTGAGGTCACCCTCGTCACTGTGACGCGTTGTGCGCAGGATGACGGAGGCCACGAGGAAGGACGCGGTTGCCGCCAGCAGGACCGCGAGGATGACACCGACATAGCTGTCACGGGAGGTCTGCGCGATCACCGCGAATATGGAACCAGGGGCCGCCGGTGCCACGAGGCCGGAGTTGGTGACGGCCAGCGTGGCGATGCCCGTCATGCCGCCAGCAATCGCAGCCAGGATCAGCAGCGGCCGCATGAGGACGTAGGGGAAGTAGATCTCGTGGATGCCACCGAAGAAGTGGATGAGGGCCGCGCCGGGGGCGGAGGCCTTCGCCGCACCGCGGCCGAAGAACATGTAGGCGAGCAGGATTCCCAGACCGGGACCAGGGTTGGCTTCCAGGAGGAACAGGATGGACTTGCCCTGGTCGAGGGACTGCTGGATGCCCAGCGGGGTCAGCACGCCGTGGTTGATGGCGTTGTTCAGGAACAGGACCTTGGCGGGTTCAATGAAGATGCTGGTCAGCGGCAGCAGGCCGTTGTTTACCAGGAACTGGACGACGTTCCCTGCTCCCGCACTGAAACCCTGCACCAGCGGGGCAATCCCGAAGAAGCCAAGCATGGCCAGCAGGGCACCCCAGATGCCGGCGGAGAAGTTGTTCACGAGCATCTCGAAACCGGGCCGGATCTTGCCGTCCCAGATCGAGTCGATCTTCTTGATGGTCCAGCCGCCGAGGGGGCCCATGATCATGGCTCCGATGAACATCGGGATGCCGGCGCCCACGATGACGCCCATGGTGCCTATGGCGCCGACCACGCCGCCCCTGACGTCATAGACCATCTTGCCGCCGGTGTAACCGATCAGGAGCGGCAGCAGGTAGGTGATCATGGGACCGACGAGGCCCACATTCGGTGCGCCCGCGGCATTGGTGCCGAAGCCGCCAAGGGCCGGAACGGGTATCCACCCCTTCTCGATGAAGAGGGCGGTGATCAGGCCCCAGGCGATGAACGCTCCGATGTTGGGCATGATCATGCCGGACAGGAACGTCCCGAACTTCTGGACGTGCACCCGCGCACTGGTGCGGGGTTTCGCAACTGTCTCTGTTGCCATGTGATTTCCTAACCGTGATGCCTGCTGCTCCGCAGGATGATCCGATGATTTCGACGAGCTAGCTGGTTGAGCTGGTGGAGATTCGGTGCAGCCATTCAAGGAACAGCTTGAGTTCTGAGCTGGAGAGTTGGTCCGAGTGCGACGCCTGAAGAGCCGCATTCAATGCGATGGCCGCCACAACCACCGAGGATCTGCCGGAATCTTCCGCGCCGCTGCTCCGGGCCTGCTCGGTGGAAACGGCGAAGATCATGGCGTCGCGGGTCATGGCGGACAGTTCGAGGTTCCGCTCTGGCGCCTTTTCCGCGATCAGCATGAGCGTCACGCCCACGTTGGCGGCCAGGATGCTCCTGGCCGCTTCCCGCGGCGGGACATTGAGTTGGCCCGCGACGGCGGCCTTGTTCAGCAGCTCCTCCATCAGCGCCTCGGCATCGGCGACGATGACGGGACGGCTCTCCGGCCGGATGTTGCCGAACATGACCAGATACAGTTCCGGCTGCTTGAGGCCGAACTGCACGTGCTTGTCCCACATCCGCCGGATGTCCTGCAGCGGCTGGCCGGATGGCGCGAAGTCGCGTTCGTCCGCCACGAAGTCCTCAAAACCGGCCGCGACGACGGCGTCGAACAGGCCCTCCTTGTCGCCGAAGTGGTGGTAAAGGGTGGGGGCTGTCACTCCCGCCAGCTTGGTGATCTGGCGGGTGGAGACCGCCGCTCCGGCTGAATTGGCCAGCAGCTCGGCGGCCGCACGGAGCAGCCGCGTTTTGGGCGGGAGCTGGCCATCGAAACTCATAACCGCTACCCTAGCACCTATAGCAACGCTATATGAAGTGCATCACATACAATTTTTTCAGGTGCCGCGATCCCGGTTGACGTAGCAGTCAGCCGCTTGGTACGCAGGAGTCACGGGATCAGCGGCGGCGCCCGAACCGGCCCCCCGGCCACGGCAGAGAATGAGGACCTTCAGTGCAGAACTTCCCAGGCGTAGGCGTCAGCCCCGGCCGCATCATCGGCAGCATCCGCCAGATGCCCAAACCCATCAGCGAACCCCCCGCTGGTGAGCAACTCCCGGCAGGCAGCACCGCGGAGGAAGCCACGGCGGCACTGAAAGCGGCCGCCAAGGCGGTCCACGACGAGCTCAAGGCCCGGTCCGAGACCGTCAGCGGTGACGGAAAAGCGGTTTTGGAGGCCACGGCCCTCATGGCGACGGACACCATGCTCCTGAAGAGTGCCGCCAAGCTGATCGGCCGCGGCGCCTCCAACCAGCGGGCCATCTGGGAAGCCGGCGCGTCCGTCTCGGAGATGCTGCACAACCTGGGCGGCTATATGGCTGAACGCGCCACGGACGTCCTCGATGTCCGCGCCCGGATCGTGGCGGAACTGCGGGGCGTGCCCGCCCCCGGCATCCCTACCTCCCCCACTCCCTTCATCCTGATCGCCGAGGACCTCGCCCCCGCCGACACCGCGACCCTGGACCCCGAGAAGGTCCTGGCCCTGCTTACGGCCGGCGGCGGACCGCAGTCGCACACCGCCATCATCGCCCGCTCCCTGGGCCTGCCCGCCGTCGTGGCCGCCGCGGGCGTCGACGAACTGCCTGACGGCACCGAGGTGTACGTGGACGGTGCCGCCGGGATCATCACCGTGGACCCGGGCGAAGCCGAGCGTGCCGCCGCGGCCCACTGGGCGGCCACCGCCTCGCTGCTGGCCGACTTTGACGGTACGGGCTCGACGGCGGACGGTCACCTGGTGCCGCTGCTGGCCAACGTCGGCGGAGCCAAGGACGCCGTGGCCGCCGCAGCCCTCAACGCGCAGGGCGTGGGACTCTTCCGGACCGAGTTCTGCTTCCTGGAACGCGACACCGAGCCCACCGTGGACGAGCAGGCTGCGGCCTACAAGGGCGTCTTCGATGCCTTCCCCGGGAAGAAGGTGGTCCTCCGGACCCTGGACGCCGGCGCGGACAAGCCGCTGCCCTTCCTGACCGACGCCACGGAACCGAACCCGGCTCTCGGCGTCCGCGGCTACCGGACCGACTTCACCACGCCGGGCGTGCTGGAACGCCAGCTGCAGGCAATCGCCCGGGCGGAGCAGGAATCCGAGGCGGACGTGTGGGTCATGGCGCCGATGATCTCCACGGCCGAGGAAGCGGCCCGGTTCGCCGGTATGTGCGGCGAGGCCGGAATCAAGACACCCGGCGTCATGGTGGAGGTCCCCTCGGCAGCCCTGACCGCCGAGGCCATCCTCCGCGAGGTCGGTTTCGCCAGCCTGGGCACCAACGACCTCACGCAGTACGCCATGGCGGCGGACCGGCAGCTCGGGCCGCTGGCAGGACTGAACACCCCGTGGCAGCCCGCCGTGCTCCGGCTGGTCGGCCTGACCGTCGAAGGCTCCACCGCGGAGGGCCACAACAAACCGGTGGGCGTCTGCGGCGAGGCAGCGGCGGACCCTGCCCTCGCCGTCGTCCTCACCGGGCTGGGTGTCACCACGCTGTCCATGACGGCGCGGTCGATCGCTGCCGTAGCTGCGGTCCTCAAGACCGTCACCCTCGCCGAGGCGCAGGAGCTTGCCAAGCTGGCCCTCTCGGCGCCGAGCGCAGCGGAGGCCCGCGCCTGGGTACGGGCGAAGCTTCCGGTGCTTGAGGAGCTGGGGCTCTAACGGGGATCCGCGGCCAGGTGCGCCGTGTGAGCCCCGCCCGGGGCGCTAGGATGCAGTCCATGGCACTCATAGCTCCCCGGGTGACGGCCGGCCTTCCGGCTGAGGACGCGCAGAAACTCAAGTACGCCCTGAACGGCAGCCACGACATCACCGTGTTCGTCGACGGCACCGTGCACCGGCTGCCGCCTAAGGCGCGGGACGCCGTCGTCGATCTGCTCAGCCGGTTCAGCCGGGGCGAGGCGGTCACGGTCAGCAGCGTCGAGGAAATGCTCACCACCTCGAAGGCCGCGGAGCTCGCCGGCATCTCGCACACCTATCTGCGAAACATGACCGACCGCGGCGAGATCCCGGTGGAATACCGTGGCACGCACCGCCGCATCCGGCTCGCGGACATCATGGCGTGGCTCGAAAGGCAGAAGAAGAACAGTCCCGGCGAGGGCGTGACGGGCGCAGGCCACGGCGGCCCCGGTCATGACGCCGCCGGGGAAGCTTCGTGAAGCGGTGATAAGGATCAAGCAACGATCCCGGTCCGGCGCGGGAACGCGGAGAAGGCCGGGGTTACGCTTGAATCGTGGGTAAATTCAGAGGGTGGCACATCGTGGCCGGCATAGCCGCCATGGTGCTCACGGGCATCCTCGGAACCGCGATGGGCCTGAACAATACGGGCACTTTCATGTCCAGCTGCGTCGCCTTCGTGGCGGTCGCCATGTGGGCGGACAGCCAGATCTCACGCCGCAGGCGGGAGGCGGCTCGGGAAACGGCGCCGACGGCAGCGGGAGAGACAGCGCGGAAACCTGGCAGTGAGGAAGCGGGCGGGACCGCCCGGCGGTCCGGTGCGGACCTTTCCCTGGACGCGGACCGCCCCAAACCTGACGGGCACGGCTAGGTCCTGCCCCGCTAGATCCTGGGCCGGTCGGCCCAGCGACGGGCCTTGATCGCCGCGTGGAGCTCCAGCCGCACCATCCCCTTGAGCGGGTCAACGCCCAGGAGCTGCCGGATCCTGCCCAACCGGTTGTAGATGCTGCTCCGGTGCAGATGCAGCTTGTCCGCCACCTGCTGGACCGAGCCGTCGTTGTCATAGAACAACTCAAGGACTGGCAGGAGTTCAGCGTTCCGGTCCTGGTCCTCCAGAAGACGGAAATAGACCGACCCCGCGTCGGCCCAGGCCCCGGCACCGCCGCCGGCCGAGGCGAGCAGCTGGTAGAGCCCGGTGGAGCGGCAATCAACAAGTTCGCCCAGCCGGGCGTCCACGGCCGCCGCCTGCGCCGCCTGCCGGGACTGCCGGTACGCCTCGGCCAGTTCCCGCGGCCTGGCAAAGCCCTCGGAAATGCCGAGGATGATCCGGCGGACGGGACGGCCGGAGCGTTTGGCCAGCTCCAGCTGGTAGTGGACCAGGACCTGGGCGTGGTTCGCCCGGCCCGTGGATTCCTTGAAGAGCACCACAGCGTGGGTTTCGGTGCCGGCGCTGAACAGGGCCGCGTCCACGCCGATGGTGGCCTGCAACGCGGCAGAGCGGTGGATCAACGTAGAGGCGATGGGGTCCGACCCCTCGGCCCAGCCGTCCGCGTCGAGCACCGTCACCAGCTGCCAGGGCCCGCGGCCCTGCACTTCCTTCCACCCGCCCACGGCCGCGACGGCGTTGGACTCGCCCCGGCAGGCGGCAAGGAACTCCTGTTCGCGGCGGCGGCGGAACTCCGATTCGGCGGTATTGGAATCGAGCAGCAAGGCGGACAGCTGCTCGACGTCGGCGGCCACTTCGGGCAGGCGGGCCAGCACTGAGGTGGCACTGGGGTCTTCAGCATCGAGCTGTACCCACAGGTATCCAACCCGGAAGCCCCGCACCAGCAGGGGCACGCAGACCCGGCCGAGCATCCCCAGCTCCTCGTTTGCCGGTACGACGACGGGGCGCACCGCCGTCGCGATCCCGTGCGAGAGCTGCCACGCGCCGACGTCCACCGGCACGCGCTTGCTGAGCAGGAAGTTCACGCGGACCCGGTCCGCGTGCGACTGGTTGGAGCTGTAGGCCAGTAGGAGCCCGTCCAGGTCTTCGAGTGAGAGGCCCCGGCCCAGCTTCAGCGCCACCTGCTCCACGAGCTGCTCCACGTCCTGCTGCTGCATCCTGCCACCCTACTTTGCCCGACGGACAGTAGGCGACACCTGACGCCCCCGACTTCGACAGATGTCTAACCAGCGTTTCCGAAAACCGCGGAAATCCGCGGGCCAGCGCCTTCCGTGGCCGTCCGTTGCTGTCACCTGCCTCACAGCGGGATTTAGTCTGGAAGTACGAATTTCCGCACATCCCGGCCCGCGCGGCCACAGCACTGGAGCCAACACATGATCATCGGTGTCCCCAAAGAGATCAAGAACAACGAATTCCGCGTCGCCATCACGGCGGCCGGCGTCCACGAGTTCCGCACCCAAGGCCACGCCGTCCTGGTGGAGCGCGGCGCGGGCCTGGGCTCGGGCATCACGGACGAGGAATACGCCATCGCGGGCGCCGAAATGGTCGCCGACGCCGATGACGTCTGGGCCCGCGCCGACATGGTCATGAAGGTCAAGGAGCCGGTCAAGGCCGAGTACCACCGCTTCCGCAAGGGCCTGATCCTCTTCACCTACCTGCACCTGGCCGCCGAGCCGGAACTCACGCAGGAGCTCATCAACACCGGCGTGACCGCCATCGCCTACGAGACCGTCCAGGAGGGCCGCACGCTGCCGCTGCTCGCCCCGATGTCCGAGGTTGCCGGCCGCCTGTCCGTCCAGGTCGGTGCGACCTCCCTGATGGCACCCGCCGGCGGCAAGGGCGTGCTCCTCGGCGGCGTACCCGGTGTCCGGCCGGCGAAGGTCGTTGTCCTGGGCGCCGGGGTTGCCGGAACCAACGCCGCCGCGATGGCACTGGGCCTCGGCGCCGACGTGACCATCCTGGACATCAACATCAACCGCCTGCGCGAACTGGATGCCCAGTACCAGGGCCGCCTGAAGACCGTCGCTTCCAACTCCTACGAGATCGAGAAGTCCGTGGTCGACGCCGACCTCGTCATCGGCTCCGTGCTGATCCCCGGCGCCAAGGCCCCGAAGCTCGTCACCAACGAGCTCGTCTCCCGGATGAAGCCCGGCTCCGTGCTGGTGGACATCGCCGTGGACCAGGGCGGCTGCTTCGAGGACACGCACCCCACCACGCACCAGGAACCGACGTACAAGGTCCACAACACGATCTTCTACTGCGTTGCCAACATGCCCGGGGCCGTGCCGAACACGTCCACGTACGCGCTCACCAACGTCACCCTGCGCTACGCCGTCGCGCTGGCCAACCTGGGCGTCAAGGCCGCGTTCGAGCGCGACGCCGCCCTGGCCGCCGGCCTGAACATCGCAGGCGGCAAGGTCGCGCACCGCTCCGTGTCGGAGGCGCACAACCTGCCGCTCGTGGCCGACTGGCACGAGCTCGTCTCCGCGTAACCAACACCTCATCGGCTGCTCCCCACCGGCCCCCTCGCCTCGCAAGCTCGGCCAGGGAACCCTGCCGGCGTGGGCCCAACCGCCCTTTTGGACCTCCAGAACGGCAGTTACGGAGCAGTCGATTGTTGTTTAAGCGCGCGGGCCTGTTCGATCAGCTTCAGCACTGCAACCGGGCCGGCGGGATCGACCGGGAGCGGCAGCGCCGAGTCCGCGCCGCCGTCGTTGATCTTCTCGGCCAGGATCCGGTAGAACTCGGGATAGGCACCGCGCTCGGTGGGCAGCCGGTCCAGGTGCCCGTCCCGGCCCAGCATTCCGGCCCAGTCGCGGTCCTCCACCCCATAGTCGGGGTCGAGCGGACTGCCGCCGGCAACGATGAAGGGCTCCTGCGGGTCTATGCCGTGCTTGGTATATGCGCCCTCGCTGCCCAGCAGCCGGAAGCGCGGGCCCTGCTGGGCGCAGAGCATGTTCATCCACAGGTGGCTGGTGACCCCGGAATCGTGCCGCAGGGCAAGGAACACGTCGTCATCGGCCTTCTCCCCAGGGCGCCGCACCTCGAGTTCGGCGTGGACCACCGTGGCGGGCCCGAAGAGTTCCAGGGCCTGGTCCAGCAGGTGGGTGCCGAGGTCGAACAGCACGCCGCCGCCGTCGTCCGCCGTGGCGGAGGCCTTCCACGCCTTGGTGACCGCGGGCGACCAGCGCTCGAAGCGTGACTCGAACCGCGACACGGAGCCGAGGCTGCCGCCACCCACGAGGGAGTGGACGGTGAGGAAGTCTCCGTCCCAGCGCCGGTTCTGGAAAACGGTCAGGACCCTGCCCAGCCGCGCTGCCAGGGCAATCAGCTCCTCGCCCTCCGCGCTGCGCACCGTGAAAGGTTTGTCGACGACGACGTCGAGCCCGGCTTCCAGCGCGGCCTTCGCGAGCGGGTAGTGGGTGGCCGGCGGCGTGCCGAGCACCAGCAGGTCCAGTTCCCCCGCGAGGTCGATGATGTCGGACGGGCTGTCCACAATCCTGGCTCCGGGATAGGTCGCGGACGCTGCTGCCTTCCGGCCGGCGTCGGACGTGGAGATGACGTCAACGAAAAAGGCCGGGTTGGCCGCGATGAGCGGCGCGTGGAAAACGCTGCCGGAGAGACCGAAGCCGGCGATAGCGACGCGGATGGGCCGGGACGAACCTGTTGTCATGGGTCTTACGCTACCCCGGACCACGCTACCCCGGACCACCAGATGCTCCCTCAGATCCGGCACCAAAACAGGCGACGCTCCCCCACAAGGTGAGGGAGCGTCGCCCGGAGAGCTGCTACAGGTGAGGGAGCGTCGGAAGGGGAGGTTACTTCTTGACCCAGCCGAGGGTGGTCCAGTCCGGAACCTGGGACAGGCTCTGGAACAGGGAGGGGCCGAAGTTGGCCAGACCGGTGCGGGCAAAGGAGATCTGCGGGCCGTTCATCACCACGCCCATGGAGAAGTACTTCGCCATGTGCTTCTTCTCAACCTCCATGGCCGCCTTGTTCCGCTCGGCGTTGTCCTCGATCGAGGCAAGCCGGGCGATTTCTGCGTCCAGTTCGGCGTCGCCCAGCTGGTTTTCGTTGGTCTTGGAATCGTAGAACTGCTTCACCGCATCCGTCGCGTCCGAGCCGACCGTATAGCCGGAGATGCTCAGGTCGAAGTCGCGGCTGCCCAGGACCTTGCCGAAGTCGGCAGAGGCGCGCTGATCGATCCCCACGTCCATGCCGCCGGCCTTGAGCTGGTTCTGCAGCGTCTGGGCAAAGGCCAGCGTGGTGGGGTCGTCACCGAAGTTGCTGATCTTGAACGCGGCCGGAACGCCGCCCTTCTCCATGACACCTGCGGCGTTGGGCGTGTAGCCGGCGTCGGTCAGCACCTTCTTGGCGGCGTCGGGACCGGTCTCGGTCACGGGGTAGTTGTCCTGGTAGTACTCCGAGAACGGCAGCAGCATCATCGATCCGGAGCTGGGCTCCTCCCAGTTCAGGCCGTTGAAGCGGACCTTGCGCAGGGCCTCCCGGTCCACTGCCGTGAAGATGGCCTTGCGGATCGCGACGTCGTTCATCGGCGCCTTCTGCGCATTGATGTTCAGGCCGCCGGCAAAGAGGCGCTGGCCGCGGCGGACTTCCGAATCCTTGGTTCCGTCGAGCTGCTTGTACGGTGTGATGGTGTTGGCGGAAACGCCGTCGATCTCGCCGTTCTTGAACGCGGCGATCGCGGCGCTGCTCTCCAGCTGGCGGAACACAACTTTGTCCAAAACGGGCTTGGTGCCCCACCACTTGTCGTTCTTGACCAGGGTCACGGTCTTGGCGGCGCTGTCATACTGGTCCACCTTGAAAGGACCGGCCATCCACTCCGGGTGCATCTCGCCCGTGAAGCCGGTGTTGAAGATCTCGGGAGTGTTCACGGCCGGGTTGATGAGACCGAAGAACAGCGATTCCAGCGGGTAGACCGGCTTGGTGGTCTTGACTATGACTTCCTTGTCGCTGCTGCCGGCCTCGACGGACTCAACGAACTCGTAGGCTCCGGAGCTCACGATGTCGTAGTCCTTGTTGTCACCCTTGAGGATGTTCCAGGTGTTCTGGAAGGTCTTCACGTCGATCGGGGTGCCGTCATTGTAGGTGGCTTTGTCGTTGATCTTGATGGTGATGGTCTGCTTGCCGTCCGTGATCTTGCTGTCCACCGACTCGCAGAAGTCTTTGTTCGGGGTGGCCTTGCCCACGAAGTCGTACTTCCAGCAGCCGCCGGTGCCGCCGCCGCTCACGCCAACCGGATTGATCGGAACCATCATCGCGGTGTTGTCCGCGCTGTTGCCGTTGTTGGAGAACCCGTTGAAGTCCGGCCCGATGTTGCCCAGCGGCAGAGTGACGGTGCCGCCCGGCTGGAGGTCCTTGACGTCCTTGGCATTGATGCTGACGAGCTTGGTCAGATCGCTGCCGGCGTTCTGGCCTTTGCCGGCCTCGGGCCCTTTGGCTCCGCCGCCACCACCGCCGCAAGCGGTCAGCGCGAGCGCCGCCGCGACGGCGGCAACTCCGCCGATCTTGGTCAGATTCTTCATGGTGTTCCCTTCATTTTTCTGCGAGGTGTGATGTGTCTGTGGACCGGTGAGTCAGGCGGATTCATGGACGACAAGCATGTCTTCGTCCAGCTCGCCGTCGGGATAGAAGCAGGCGAATTGCTGGTCCGGGGATCCGGGCCCGGGTTCCGGGGAGCCGGGTGCCGCCGGCACGCCCGCCGTCCCGTCCCCCTTCGGGGCAGCCGGTTCCAGTGGCGGCTCGACCGTCAGGCACTTTTCCTGCTTCGCCGGCGGCAGCGCGGCGAAGACGGGGCACCGGGAGGCGAAGTTGCAGCCCTTGGGCGCGTCGAGCGGCGACGGCAGGTCCCCCTGCAGGATGATGCGCTGCCGGGTGCGCTCCAGGTGCGGATCCGGGACAGGGATTGCGGAGAGCAGTGCGCGCGTGTAGGGGTGGCGCGGGTTGTCGAAGACCCTGTCCACGTCCCCGATCTCCACGATCTTGCCCAGATACATCACCGCGACGCGGTTGGAGATGTGCCGCACCACGGACAGGTCGTGCGCCACCATCAGGTAGCTCAGCCCGAGCTCGGCGCGGAGCTGGTCCAGGAGGTTGATGACGCCGGCCTGCACGGACACATCAAGGGCGGACACCGGCTCGTCCAGCACCACCAGCCGGGGGTTTACGGCCAGGGCCCGGGCAATGCCGATGCGCTGGCGCTGCCCGCCGGAGAACTGGTTGGGGAAACGGTTCACGTGGTCCGGCTGCAGCCCCACGAGCGCCATCAGCTCCAGGATCCGGTTCCGGATGTCAGCCTTGGCCATCCCGGCGTTCTCCAGCGGTTCGGCCAGCACCTCGTACACGGTGAACCGCGGGTCGAGGGCTCCGGTGGGGTCCTGGAACACCATCTGGAGCTGCTTGCGCATGGCGCTGCGGGCACGGGCATCGGAGGCTTCCTTGTTGCTGAGCCCGCCGATCCTCACCTCGCCGTCCTGGTCCTTGCGGAATTCCATGATTTCGAGCAGCGTGGTGGTCTTTCCGCAGCCGGATTCGCCGACGATCGAGAAGCACTCCCCCTCGCGGATATCGAAGCTCACGCCGTCCACGGCCTTCACCGTGCCGATCCGCCGTTTGATCAGGGCGCCCTTCATCAGCGGGAAATGCTTCTTCACGTCCCTCAGCTCGAGGACCGCCTTGCGCTCGGTACGGGGAATCGCGTCAAAGGGTGAGACCGGAACGGCAGGGGCCCGGAAGATTTCGTGGACGTCCGCCTCGCCGCCGAGCAATCCGGACTTGATGCACGCGGCCCTGTGATCCATGCCGCCGCTCCCGCCCATGCTGCCGCGCGTGCCGTCGCCGGTGCCGCCGCCCGTGCCGCCGACGGGCAAAAGCTCCGGCTCGCCTTTCAGGCAGGCGTCGCTGGCAAGCGGGCACCGCGGGGCGAACGAGCACCCGGTAGGGGTGTGGATCAGGTTCGGTGGAATGCCCTCGATCGGCACCAGTGAGGATTTTTCCGCCTTATCCACGCGCGGCACGGCGCCCAGCAGACCCATGGTGTATGGCATCCGCGGGTTGTAGTAGATCTCATCCACAGTGCCGGTCTCCACCGGCTTGCCCGCATACATGACCATGATGTCGTCCGCCATGCCGGCGACCACACCAAGGTCGTGGGTGATCATCACGACGGCGGCGCCGGTTTCCTCCTGCGCGGTGTGCAGCACCTCCAGCACCTGCGCCTGGATGGTGACGTCGAGCGCCGTCGTGGGTTCATCGGCGATGAGCACCCGCGGATTGTTGGCGATCGCGATGGCGATCATGACGCGCTGGCGCATGCCGCCGGAAAACTCGTGCGGGAAGGCCCTCAGCCGGTCCTTCGGGCTGGGAATGCCGACCATGGCAAGCAGCTCGACGGCGCGGGCTTCTTTGGCCTGCTTGCTCATGGCGGGATTGTGCACCGTGAGCGCCTCGACGATCTGCGTTCCGACCGTATAGACCGGGGTCAGGGACGACAGGGGGTCCTGGAAGACCATGGCGATGTCATTGCCGCGGAAGGCGCACATCGCCTTGTCGCTGAGGCCCAGCAGTTCCTTCCCCTTGAGCCGGACCGAGCCGGTTACCTGCGCCGTCGGGGGCAGCAGGCCCATGATGGCCAAGGACGCGACCGATTTACCGGAGCCGGATTCGCCCACGATCCCGAGCGTCTTTCCGGGGAGCAGGTCGAAATCAACGCCGCGGACCGCGTGCACCACGCCGTTCTCCGTGTTGAAGCGGACGTTCAGGTCCCGGACGGACAGGACGGCATCCGCCGGGGCATCACCAGGCGAATGCAGCCCGGCCACATGCAGCCGCTCGGCAGCGTTCGTGCCGGTGGACGCGGTATTCGCGGTGACTTCGAAGCTCATTTGTTCTTCTTCTTCGCACTGCCCCTGTTGGCGCGGCCAACGGAACTGGAGGTGGGGTCGAATGCGTCCCGGAGGCCGTCATTCATCATGGCCAGTGACCCGGTCAGCAGGAACATCACAACCAGGGGCACCCAGAACATCCACGGGAAGGTGGAGACCTGCGAGGTGGCCTGGCCGATCAGGACGCCCAGGCTTACGTCCGGAACCTTGATGCCGATGCCGATGAAGGAGAACGCCACCTCCGCCAGAATGGCGCCGGTTACGCCGCGGGTGATGTCCAGGACCAGCAGCGAGCCGATGTTGGGGACGAGGTGGCGCCAGACGATGCGCCGCGCCGGGATGCCCATGTACTGGGCAGCCCTGATGAAGTCGCGCTGCATGAGGGACATCGAGAGGGAGCGGATCAGGCGGGCCGTGCCCATCCAGCTGAAGACCAGCAGGACGATGATCAGCAGCAGCCAGCTGGGAAGGTTCTGCTGCAGTCCCTTGCCGCCGCCGCTCGTCGCCACGGCGACCACCAGCAGGGCGGGCATCATGATGAGCGCTTCGAGGATGAACAGCATGACCTTGTCGATTTTTCCGCCGAAGTAGGCCATGGTGCAGCCGTAGACGGCCGCGATCAGAACGGAGACGAGCCCGACGACGAGGCCGATCAGGATCGAGATCCGAGTCCCTTCCACCGTCAGGGCATAGAGGTCGATTCCGGCCTGGGAGGTGCCCAGCAGATGCTCTGCCGACGGCGGCATGCCGATATTGAACGGGTCGATGGTCTCCTTGGTCCAGCTGGAGAACGCACCGCCGATGAAGGAGAAGAGCGTCAGGCCAAGGAAGATCCCGAGGCCCGCGACGGCCGTCTTGTTGCGCAGGAAGCGGCGCAGGATGATGGTGGACTTGCCGATCACCACGTCGCTGTTCTCGATTTTCGCTTCGGTGGCGACGGCGGCGGGATCGATGGCGTTCAGGTTCGTCATGGTTACTGCACCCGCACTCTGGGGTCGACAAGCGTGGTGGCGAAGTCCGCGAGGATGGCGCCGATCGCGAAGATCACCGAGCCGTAGGCCAGGGTCGCCGTGGCGGCGTTGACGTCCTGCAATGCAATGGAATCGATGGACCACGAGCCGACGCCGTGCCAGGCGAAGATTTTCTCCGCGAAGAAGCCGCCGGCGAAAATGGCCGGAACGGTGAACGCGATGCTCTGTGCCACCGGAATGAAGGAAACCCGCAGGGCGTGGCGCGTGATGGCCTGGTTGCGGGTCAGTCCCTTCGCCCGGGCCGTGCGGACAAAGTCGGCGTTGACATTGTCCAGCAGGTACTGGCGCTGGGCGATCTGGTAAGTCCCCCAGCCCACGATCGTGATCGCGAACGTGGGCACAGCATAGTGGGCGAGCATGTCGACGAACTGGACCCAACCGTCTCCGGCCAGGCCCGGGGTGGAGATGCCGGTGACAAAGAATATCCGCTCGCCCACGGTCTCGTTGATGTTGATGGCGCCCAATTGGACCAAGAAGTACGCGATCGGCGCCGGCACGATGTACACGAGGTAGCTGTAGGAGGTGATGACGCGGTCCGAGGCCTTGTACTGCCTCGCCGCTGTGTACACCCCGAGGGCGACGCCGATAATGAGCGTCAGGATGATGGAGGCCAGGAAAAGCCGGGTTGAGATCCAGACCCGGTCACCGAACTCGGCATTGATGAAGGCGCCATTGGGGCTCCGTCCCCAGTCCCAACGGGTGACAATCCCGGTCAGCCAGTCCACGTACCGCTCCCACGGGCTCAGGGTCGGATCAAGGCCCTTAAGCCGGAAGGAATTGACCACCTGCTCGGGCGTCGGGCGGGGGATGCGCTCCCTGTTCCAGCAGTGCCGGCTGCAGGGTGCTGACCGCCAGGAAGTACCCTGCCGATGTGGTCAGGAAAATCATGAAAACGTAGATGACGGCACGTTTTGCCAAGTACCGGAGCATTGTGCCGCTAGTTCCGAGTCGCCGTTGTCTGTGCAGGACCGGACGATGCAAGGCGGCGGGCGACGGCCGGCCTGAGCGCCGGAGTCGTAGCGAGGTTCACAACGTTGATCCTTCCGTAGTCCCCTTCCAGCAGCGGGTTTCTGCTGCTGATCCGGATCAAGGCCATGGTGTTTGGCCTGTCTGCACACCTTTCGGCACGTCCTGGTGGGACTATGCTGCGGGTCACATTCCAGAGCAAACTACCACATGCAAAGCGCCGCCTCGGGCCCATTTGGGGCAGAACCGCAGGTCCACCACCAGATTGTTATGGAGAATGCGCCCTGCTCGGTCAGCTGGCCATGCCGGGAAATTTGAGCTATTCTACGCCGCCCGGACCACGCGCGAAACAAGCTCGCTCCAGGACAGGGCAAGGCGCTCCGCGGCGATCCCGTGTACCCGCACGGCGTACAGCAGGCGTTCGGGTTCAAGGGTGGCGCCCAGCGAGCCGGCCATGAGCCACGGATCGGCCGTGACCCCGGCTTGGCGCAGCAGCATATCGACGTGCCGGTGGCAAAGGACGGCGGCCGGAACGTCAAAGCGGTTGTAGGCCGAGACCCCGGCGGCCCGCGCCAGGTCCCCGTACTCCAGCACCCAGGAGATCCGTTCGACGCCGAAGGCCACCAGCCGCTCCAGCGGCGGGGCCCCGGGGCCCAGGGGCGGCGGCCCGAACATGAACTGCCCTTGAAAGTCCGCCTCAGCGTCGCTCAGCAGAGCGACCATGAGACCTGCACGGCTTCCGAAGCGCCGGAACACGGTGCCCTTACCGACCCCGGCACGCTCGGCGAGCACAGCCATGGTGAGCGCGTCAACGCCGTGTTCGTCAATCAGTTCCCGTGCCGCCTGCAGCAGCAGCCCGCGGTTCCGGGCGGCATCCCTTCGTTCGGATGCCGCGACAGGGAGCCCGCCGTGCTGGGCACCACGCATTGGGATTAAGCTCACAGCGCCCAGTGTAGCCCCGGGGAATAATAAGCGGACCCCAGTCCGTTTATAACCTTGAAGGCCGAACAGCCTCCATGACCAGTCAGCCGCAGGAAGACTGCGGCGCGAATCCCAGGAGTTCACATGTCCAAGAACACCGTCCTCACCCTGGTCGGCAGCCTCCGCGCCGATTCCACGAACCAGAAGCTTGCCGAGGCCATCCAGCTGAACGCCCCGGAGCAGGTGGAGGTTGTCATCCACGAAGGCCTCGGCAACATCCCCTTCTACAACGAGGACATTGACGTCGAGGGCCAGGTCCCGGCCGCTGCAGCCGCACTGCGTGCTGCCGCGAACGACGCCGACACCCTGCTGCTCGTCACCCCGGAGTACAACGGCACCATGCCCGCCACACTGAAGAACGCGATCGACTGGCTGTCCCGCCCGTTCGGCGCCGGTGCCCTCAGCGGCAAGCCGACCGCCGTCGTCGGCACCGCCTTCGGACAGTTCGGCGGCGTGTGGGCACAGGACGAGGCCCGCAAGGCCGCCGGCATTGCCGGCGCCCACGTCCTGGAGGACGTAAAGCTCGCCGTTCCGGGCTCCATGGTGCGCTTCGCCGAGGTCCATCCGAAGGAGGACGCCGAAATCGTGGAGCAGATCAAGGGCGTCTTCGAGGCGCTGGAAGTCTCGAGCACGGCTTCCGCAGCCTAACCCGGCCCCAAAGCACCCAAGCGCCCCCGCGCAGCTACAGGCTGCCGGGGGCGTTTGCGCATCCACTCAACTGTCCCCGGCGTCCTGCTCCGCCGACCATTTGCGCAGTGAACAAACGTTTACTTACCAGCAACAGCGGTTGTATTCTGGGCAGCGTGACCAACGAAACACTTGATGCCGCCGCAGCAGTACTTCCGGCCGAGGCTATTGACGCAATCGAACGAGCGGCGACGTCCGCCCACCGCCACGAGGAGCTTTTCTCGGAGCGCGCAGCAAACATCAAGCAGTCCGCAGTCCGGGATGTCTTTGACCTCTCCCTGCGGCCCGGACTCGTGTCCCTGGCGGGCGGAAGTCCGTACCTGCAGTCCCTCCCGCTGGAACGGCTGGGGCAGACCGCCGCCAAGATCATCGCCGAGGAGGGAATGACCGCCCTGCAGTACGGCGGAGGGCAGGGCACCCCGGAACTCCGGGCCCAGATCTGCGAGGTCATGGAGGCCGAGGGGATCCTGGACGCCAGGCCGGAAAACGTCGTCATCACGGCCGGTTCCCAGTCCGCCCAGGACGTCGCGACCAAGGTGTTCTGCAACCCGGGGGATGTGGTTCTGGTCGAGGATCCCACCTACGTCGGCGCCCTGAACACTTTCGAGGCGTACCAGGTGGAGGTCGCCACCGTCCCGATGGACGAGGACGGCATCATCCCGGATCTGCTCGAGGCGAAGATCGCCGCGCTGCAGACGGCGGGCAAGAACATCAAGTTCCTCTATACGATTCCCAACTTCAACAACCCCTCGGGAATCACCCTGGCGCAACACCGCCGGCAAGAGGTTGTTGATCTCTGCCGCAAAGCCAACATCCTGGTCCTGGAGGACAACCCGTACGGCCTGCTCCGCTTCGACGGCAAGCCGTTGGCGCCGCTGCGGGCCGCCAACCCCGACGACGTGATTTACATGGGATCCTTCTCCAAGATCTTCGCCCCGGGCCTCCGGATCGGCTGGGCCCTGGTCCCGGCCCATCTGCAGCGCCGCTACTACCTGGCCTCCGAGGCCGTGACTCTCTGCCCTCCGACGCTGAACCAGATGCTCGTCTCCGCCTACCTGCGCGACTACGACTGGCGGGGCCAGATCGACATTTACCGCGGGCTCTACAAGGAACGAAGGGATGCGATGCTCGCGGCCCTCGAGGAGTTCATGCCGGAGGGCCTGGGCTGGACTCACCCGGAGGGCGGCTTCTTCGTCTGGGTCACGCTGCCCGAGGGTGTTGACACTTACCCGTTGCTGCAGAAGGCGATCGACGCCGGCGTGGTCTTCATTCCCGGAGCGGCCTTTTCCCACTCCGACGAACCGTCCAACAAGATCCGCCTGGCGTTCAGTGCGGTACCGCCGGAAGCCATCCGTGAGGGCGTGCGCCGGCTGGCACCAATCCTGCAGGAAGCGGTCGGGGCGTTGTAGCCTGAAGCATCACTGGTCCAAGACCGAAGACGATCGTTGACCCAAGGAGTAGTTTTATGAGCGGAATTATTGTTGTCGGCGTGGATGGCAGCGAAACGGCCCTCCGGGCTGCGCGCACCGCGAAGGACCTTGCTGCGACACTCGGCGCGACCCTCCACGTGGTCAGCGCCTTTGACAGCGACAGGACCGAGGTCTTCGGCAGCGGCAGTGACCAGTGGATCATCTCCGACGCCGGAGCGGCGGAGCAGGTGGCCAGGAATGTCGCGGATGCCCTCCGCACACCGGACCTCAAGATCACCCACACGGCGGCCCGCGGCAAGCCTGCCGAAGCCCTGATCAACGAGGCCGAGCGTTCCGGTGCCCGCATGATCGTGGTCGGCAACCGGCGGATGCGCGGCCTCGGAAGGGTGCTGGGGAGCGTTGCGAACAGCGTGGCGCACAACGCCCCCTGCGACGTCTACATCGCGAAGACCGACGTCGAGGACTAGGGGACCGGGCCTCAGGCCTTCCCGCTGCCGGCCGGTTCGGCCGTCTTCAGCATCCGTCGCAGGATCTTGCCCGAGGAGGACTTCGGCACGGCGGCGATGAACTCGACGCGGCGGACCTTCTTGAACGGCGCCACCCTGGCTGCCACAAAGTCGATCACGGCGCCCTCGTCGAGTCCCTCGCCGGCCTCTCCGGGCTGTCGGACCACAAACGCCATGGGCACCTCCTGGCCGTCGGCGTCGAGGGTTCCGATCACGGCGGCGTCGGCGATGCCGGGGTGCGTGAGCAGCAGCGCCTCCAGTTCCGCAGGTGCTATCTGGTAACCCTTGTACTTGATGAGCTCCTTGAGCCGGTCCACAATGGTGACGACGCCGTCGGCCCGCACCGTCGCGATGTCCCCGGTCCGCAGGAAGCCGTCGGAGTCGAGCGTGGCCGCCGTTTCGTCGGGCCGGTTCAGGTAGCCGAGCATGACGTTCGGCCCGCGGCAGAGCAGGTGTCCCGGCTCGCTGGTGCCCGCGGCGGGAAGCTCGATTTCCTCCCCCGTTGCCGGGTCCACGAGCCGGCACTCCATGTTGGGCACGGTGAAGCCCACCGAGCTGACCGGAACGTCCGTGGCGTCCACCGGGATCAGGTGCGAGACAGGGCTCATCTCCGTCATGCCGTAACCCTGCAGCACCCGGCAGCCGAGGCGCCTGGCGAGGCTGGCACCGAGTTCACCGTCGAGCGGCGCGGCGCCGGAGAGGGTGGTGTGCACGGAACTGAGGTCGTAGTCAGCCACGAGCGGATGCTTTGACAGCGCGACGGCGACGGGTGGGGCGATGAAGAGGTAGCTGCACCGGTGCTGCTGGATCATCCGGAGGAACTCCGACAGCTCGAACCTGGGCATGGTGACCAGCCGGGCGCGCTGCCGCAGCGCCAGGTTGAGCAGCACCGTCAGCCCGTAGATGTGGAAGAAAGGCAGCAGGGCCAGGAGCCGGTCGTCCGCGGCCACGTTCAGCAGGCCGCGGGACTGCTCAACGTTCGCGACGAGGTTCCGGTGGCTGAGGCGGACGCCTTTCGGGCGGCCGGTGGTGCCGGAGGAATAGGGCAGCACGGCCACGTGCTCCGCGGGATTAAAAGTGATCGCCGGGGCCGGGGCCGCCGCTGCAAGCAGGTCCTGCAGCGAGGGGTGGCCCTCGGCGCCGTCGAGCACCACCAGCCGTGCGGCCGGGATTCCTGCCCTCAACGCCGCCTCCCGGGCGCAGGGCAGCAGGGCCGACACGGTAAACAGCCACTCGGCGCCGGCGTCGTCCAGCTGCAACGCAATCTCGTCCGCCGTGTAGAGCGAGTTCACGGTGGTCACCGTGGCGCCGGCGCGCAGCAGGCCATGGAAGGCGACGGCGAAGACCGGGATGTTGGGGCAGAGGATGGCCGCCACCGTGCCCACTCCGAGTCCCTGGGCCGCGACGCCACCGGCCAGGGCATCGATCTGCCCGAGAAGGGCCCGGTAGGTGGTTTCCGCGCCGCTGGAACCGTCGACGACGGCGATCCGGTCCAGGTCGTCGTCCTGGAGGCCACCGAAGAGGTACTCGTAGATGCTGACGTTCGGAATGTCCACATCGGGGAACGGGCTCGAGAACACGCAACATCTCCTTTGATCCGCGTCCGCCCGGCGGGCGGCGGCTGGTGCCACTCTAATGCCACCGGCACGGTCGGGACAGCAAGGCACCTTTTTGACCGGCATCACCCCCCGTGGTGCCCAGCCTCACGGGAAAAACGCCGGGTCCGCCGGGCAGCGGCCGGTAAAATTGAGGAAGCCCCCAATGGTGCGGACATCCGAACAGCACCAATCCGGGAGAACCCCTTGCGCACCCTTCAGCGACGCCAGCTCGTCGGCCACGACATCCTCCTGGCCCGGCACGGCAACCACATCTGCACCATGCGCGTCGACCGCAGCGCGGGCCGCGTCGTCGCGCTCCTGGATGACGGTTCCACCGACAGCGCCCCCAACCTGATCGCGCCGGGGCGCTCAATGCCCGATACCTTGCGCAGCGTCCTGCGGGAGGACTGGAAGTTCCTTACCGTGGCCACCGCCTGCACGACAGCGTTCGCGGGCGTTCTGTTCGCTGCCGCCATCGGCCTCGCGGAGCTCGCCGGCGACCCGGCCATGATCCAGATGCTGACCTACGCCGCCAGTTGAGCCCGCGCCCATAAACCCGATCCGAAAATCCCGGTCCCAAACACCAGGTCCCGAAAACCCCGTCGCGGAGCATTGAATTGCTCCGCGGCGGGGTTTTGTGTATCGCGTCAGTCCAGCAGCAGCGCCGGTTCTTCCAGAATGGAAGCGACGTCGGCCATGAAGCGGGCCGAGAGGTCCCCGTCCACTACCCGGTGGTCGAACGAGCCGCCCAGGGTGGTGATCCAGCGCGGGATCACTTCACCGTCCAGGACCCAGGGCTTCTGCTTGATGGTGCCGAAGGCCACGATGGCGACCTCGCCCGGGTTGATGATCGGCGTGCCGGTATCGATGCCCAGGGCTCCGATGTTGGTGATGGTGAGGGTGCCTCCTTGCATCTGGGCCGGCTGGGTCTTGCCGGCCCGTGCTGTGGTGGCGAGCTCGTTCAGGGCCAGAGCCAGCTGCTTGAGCGAGAGGTCCTGGGCGTTCTTGATGTTGGGCACCATGAGGCCGCGGGGCGTCGCGGCCGCGATGCCGAGGTTCAGGAAGTGCTTGACGTGGATTTCAGCCGAATCGCTGCCGTCCGGATTGTCCACCCAGGTGGCGTTGACGCTCGGGTTGCGGGCAGCCGCCCAGATGACGGCTTTGGCGAGAATCAGCAGCGGCGAGACCTTGATGCCTTCGAAGTCGCGGGAGGCCTTGAGCCGCTTCACGAATTCCATGGTGCGGCTCGCGTCGACGTCGACGAAGATGCTCACGTGCGGGGCCGCGAAGGCCGACTCGACCATGGCCTTGGCGGTGGCCTTGCGGACGCCCTTGACCGGGATCCGTTCGATGCGCTGGTCCTGCGGGCGGCCGGTCTTGCCCCAGAAGCTGTCGGCCTGGTCCAGCTCGGCGTCCCGCTGGGCCTGGTAACTCACCAGGTCCTCGCGGGTCACTTCGCCGCGGGCCCCGGTCGGCACGACGTCGGCCAGGTCGATGCCCAGATCGCGCGCTATCTTGCGGACGGGCGGCTTGGCGAGGACCCGGTTGACGAGTCCCGTGATGGCGCCGCCCAGGGTGGGCCGCAGGTCGGCCCCTTCGGCCGGAACGTCGCACTCCGCCGGGGTGGCGGACGCGACCACGGGGCCCTGCATGGCTGCCGGGGGTGCCGGGGGTGTCGGAGGTGCCGGCTTGGCCGCCGGAGCGGCGGCGGACAGCCGGCGGCGGCGCTTCGCGGCGTCGGCCTTCGGCCCGGACCCTACCAGCGGTCCGCCGGCTGGCCGGCCGGCCGGCTCGCCGGCGTCGGTGCTGTCGGCCTCCAACTTTCCGTACAGGGGCTGTTCCAGAACCGGCGCCCCCGCAGGGGCGGCGGCAGGGACAGGGGCAGCCGCCGGGGCAGCTGCGTCGGCGGACGACGCGTCGTTGACGCTGATGATCGGCGTTCCGACGTCGACAGTCACGCCCTCGGGGACCAACAGTTCGGTGACCGTCCCGGCAAACGGGGAGGGAAGCTCCACCAGCGACTTGGCGGTCTCAATCTCGCAGATGACGTCGTTGACAGCCACCGTGTCTCCGGCCCGGACCTTCCAGGAGACGATTTCGGCCTCGGTCAGCCCTTCGCCCACGTCGGGGAGGTTGAACTTGTGAACAGTCATGGTGTCCTTGGTTGGAGATGGCGTCCCGTACATGTGCGGATCAGCACGGGACGCGGATCAGGAATACGTTTTCAGTAGGAAAGGGCGCGCTCGAGAGCCTCGAGGATGCGGTCGATATCCGGCAGGTAGTCTTCCTCAACCTTGGCCACGGGGTAGGGCATGTGAAAGCCGCCCACCCTGATGACCGGCGCCTCCAGCGAGTGGAAGGCCCGCTCGCTGATCCGGGCCGCGATTTCCCCGCCGATGCCGCCGAAGGTCGGTGCTTCGTGGGCGACGATCAGCCGGCCCGTCTTCTGCACCGACGCCGTGACGGTATCGAAGTCGATCGGAGAAATGGAGCGCAGGTCAATGACCTCGACGCTGTGACCGTCCTCGGCGGCGGCGTTGGCGGCGGCGAGGGCCACGGGAACCAGCGGCCCGTAGACCACAACGGTGGCATCCGTTCCCTCCCGCAGCACGTGCGCCTTGAACGGGTCGGCGGACGCCCCGGGGGATTCCATGTCCACCTCACCCTTGAGCCAGTAGCGGCGCTTCGGTTCGAAGACGATCACGGGGTCCTGGCAGTCGACGGCCTGCTGGATCATCCAGTATGCGTCGTGCGGGTTGGACGGCGTGATGATGCGCAGGCCGGCGGTGTGGGCGAACAGCGCCTCCGGTGACTCGGAGTGGTGCTCGATGGACCCGATGCCGCCGCCGTAGGGGATCCGGATGACGACCGGCACGGTCAGGTTGCCATTGCTGCGCGAATGCATCTTGGCCAGCTGCGTGGTGATCTGGTTGAAGCCGGGAAAGACGAAACCGTCGAACTGGATCTCGCAGACGGGAAGGTAGCCGCGCAGGGACAGCCCGATCGCCGTTCCGATGATGCCGGACTCGGCGAGCGGCGTGTCCACCACACGGTCGGCGCCGAACTCGGCAAGGAGGCCGTCGCTGACCCGGTAGACACCGCCGAGGGCGCCGATGTCCTCGCCCATGAGCAGCGACCGCGGATTGCCGCCCAAGGTGGCGCGCAGGCCCTCGTTGATGGCCTTGGCTATGGTCATGGTGGTCATCAGCGTGCATCCCCTGTCTCCGCGTCGGCGGGGCCCGCTTCCTCAGCGAATCCGGCACTGTACTCCTCGAACCAGGCCAGCTCCTCAGCCACCAGCGGGTGCGCCTCCACATACGTATTGGCGAAGGCGGTCCGGATGTCCGGGGTCTCGAGGTCATGGGTGGTCTTGCGGACGTAGGCGGCCAGTTCATCACCGTCGGCCCTGACCCGGTCGAAGAAGGCGTCATCCGCCAGCCCTTCGGTCCGGAGGTACTTCTCCAGGCGCTCGAGCGGGTCCTTGGCCCGCCACAGGCCTTCCTCGGCGGACTCCCGGTACTTGGTGGGGTCATCCGCAGTGGTGTGCGCCCCTACGCGGTAGGTGAACGCTTCGATCAGCACCGGGCCCTTGCCCTCGCGGGCCCGTTCAAGCGCCCACTCCGTCACGGCATGCACGGCAATCACGTCATTGCCGTCGACCCGGATTCCCGGGAAACCGTAACCCTTGGCGCGGTTGGACAGCGGAATACGCGTCTGCACCGAGCTCGGCACCGAGATGGCCCAGTGGTTGTTCTGGCAGAAGAACACCACCGGCGCGTTGTAGGACGAGGCGAACACCATGGACTCGTGGACATCGCCCTCAGAACTGGCGCCGTCACCGAAATAGACCACGACGGCGGCCTTCGGCTCGGCGGGCACGCCCGCGGCTCCGTCAGCCTCCGCGGCCCGCGCCGCAAGCTTCTGGTCCCGCTGGATGCCCATCGCGTAGCCGACGGCATGCGGGGTCTGCGCGGCAAGGACCAGCGTGTAGAGGTGGAAGTTCGTGTCCTTCGGGTTCCAGCCGCCGTTGGAGACGCCGCGGAACTGGCGCAGGAGCTCCGCCAGGTCGACGTTGCGCGTCAGGGCGACGCCATGCTCCCGGTAGGTGGGGAAGATGTAATCCTGCGGCTGGCTTGCCCGCCCGGACCCGATCTGAGCCGCTTCCTGGCCGGTCAGAGGAACCCATAACGCAAGCTGGCCCTGGCGCTGAAGAGCGGTGGCTTCCACATCAAAGCGCCGGATCTTTGCCATGTCCGCATAGAAACCGCGCAGCTTTTCCGCGTCCAGGCGCTGCGCGTACTCCGAAAACACCGGGTCCGTGCCAAGGGTCCCGTCGGGCGCCAACAGCTGCACCATGGGTTCGGCCGGGCCGCCCAGCAGGGCTTCGGCCTCCGCCTCGCGCTGGTCATCCACGCCGGTTCCGTCGAACTCGGTAGCAGGCAGATGTGTGGCGCCCATACCGTCTCCTTTGCTTGCCGCCTCGCAAGGCGCCGCAATCGCTGGGATATATGCATCATCCGGAATACATTCTGGGCTCGGCATATATATGGCTTACTCGTCCTTACTTTATCCGTAGGCACGTGCCTGCGGCCGTCATGTTAAGCGCTAGGAACGCTGTGGCGGCTTTGTATAGATCGCACAGAGTTCCAGAAAACGGGTATTGGCCTCGGCCTCTCCGATACTGACCCGGACGCCCTCGTTCCCGAAGGCTCGTACCGAGAGTGCCCGCTCCCCCGCAAGAGCGGCGAACTCCGCACTGTCAGCGCCGAGGTTGAGCCACACAAAGTTGCCCTGCGCTTCCGGGACGAACCAGCCCAGCTCCCGGAGTCCGGCGGTGACGCGGTCGCGTTCATCCACCAGGCTTTGTACCCTTTCTACAACCTCGTCGAGATGCTGCAGCGAGGTGACGGCGGCGACTTCGGCTATCTGCGAAACCGCAAAGGGCGTGGCGGTGACCCGCAGGTGCTGGGTGAGGTCGGGATTGGAAACGCTGTACCCGACCCGCAGCCCGGCCAGGCCGTGGGCCTTGGAAAAAGTCCGGAGCACGACGACGTTCGGGTACTTGCGGTACATGTCGATACCATCCACGGCGTCTTCCGCCCGGACGAATTCCTGGTAGGCCTCATCGATAACCACGACGATGTCCGAGGGTACGGTCTGGATGAAGCGCTCTGTTTCCGCCGACGTCAGGACGGGCCCTGTGGGGTTATTGGGCGTGCAGAGCAGGATCATCCTGGTCCGGGCCGTCACCGCGGCCGCCATGGCCTCCAGATCGTGGCGCCCGTCCGGGGTGAGCGGGATCTGGACGCTTTCCGCTCCGGCGAGCCCGACGCAGATCGGGTATGCCTCGAAGGAGCGCCAGGCGTAGATGACCTCATCCGGCTTGCCGTCGTCGTTCTGTCCGGCGAAGGTGGCCAGCAGCTGGTTCAGCGCACCGAGGCTTCCGGCGCCGGTGACGATGTCCTCGGCCGGCACGTCGAGGAACCCGGCGAGCGCGCCGCGCAGCTTGCTGCTCAGCGGGTCCGGGTAGCGGTTGAAGTCGGTCTGGGCCGCGATGGCCTGCTGCACCGCAGGAATCGGAGGCAGGGGGTTTTCGTTGGAGGAAAGCTTGTAGCTGACCAGGCCCTCGACGGGGACCGGCGGTTTTCCGGCCGCATAGCGGGGCAGAAGGTCTACTGCCGGGCGGGGCCGGACGCCCCCGGCCGGATTTTCTGATGAACTCATGGCCACTAGCCTACTTCGCGCCCCTGCTGCCGCCGGTGATACTTATGACAGCATGGGCCCATGCGCTCATTTCTTGTTCGGGTCATCATCAACGGGCTGGCCCTGGGAATCGCGAGCTGGCTCCTCCCCGGCCTGGATGTTTCCACGGCGGCCACCACTGCCGCGGTGGGGAACAGCGGGGTCACGCAGGGGACAGACGTCATCGGCGTTGTCCTGGCGTATCTGTTCATCGGTTTGATCTTCGGCGTGGTCAACGCGCTCGTCAAGCCTGTCGTCAGCCTTCTGTCGCTGCCGCTGACCATTGTGACGCTGGGCCTGTTCACTGTTGTCATCAATGCGGCGATGCTCTACCTGACGTCGTGGCTAAGCGGCCACACGCCCGTGCACTTCACCATCGATTCCTTCTGGACAGCCGTGCTGGCGGCCATCATCATCACGGTGATCTCCCTCGTGGCAGGCCGGCTGACCGGCGCCAGCAGGCGCTGAACGGGCCACGGTCAGACCTCGGCCCTGCGGGGCTGATTCCCGGCCGGCTTCCCGCTTCGTTTCCCGCTTGGCTTTGTGTCCGGGTTCCGGTCCGACGGGGAACCCGGAGCGTCCGGCCTGCGGTTGGCGGAGTGCGGGGCCGGCACGTCACGGCGGAGCGTAAAGCGGGTAACCGTAGCGGCGCCGCCGGCGCCCACGAGCGCTGCAAGGGCCGCGGTGGAGGTCCGCAGGGACAGATCCTGGCTGCCGGCGACGGCTTCCGCTCCCGCGGTGTAGTTGCCGAGCCGGTGCCCGGGACCCAGACCGAAGTCAGCCAACGGCGGGACCTCCAGCGCGTTGGTCAGCGTCACCGTCACCCGGTCCCTCGTGTCCGGGCTGGCCACGCCGTCGGCCCCTGGCACCCAGTCCTGCTCGTGCTCCAGGTGCAGGCTGCTGATCCCCGGCTCCGGCGTGATGCCGCCCACGGGTGAACCTGCCGTCAAGACGAACTGCAGATCGAATTCCGCCAGAAAGGCCTTGTCCTGGCTCAGGTTCATGGCGTGGATCCCGCCCTGGCTGTAGCCGACGGCAGCGAGGGGCTGCCCCGCTTCCGCTCCGGCCCTGTGCAGGGCCTGCCGGATGGCCGCCGTCGTCTCCTCCGAGCCGTACCCCAGCCCCTCCGCGATGCCGCCGGCGTCAAAGGGGTTGGTGCCGGCGGCCGCGCCGTCCAGTTGAGTCCCGGGAATGACCACCACCCAGGCCGGCCGGCTGCCTCCGTCGAGCCGCAGGACCTCAATCTGTCCTGCTGTGGTGCCTGTGGCGCCGGCCCGGGAAAGCAGCCCCGCTGGGGAGGTGTCCACGTGTTCCTCCCTCGTTTCCGAGCTGACGATCCGGACCGGCCTCGGCCGCAGCACCTCGTGTCCCGTCGCCACACCCAGCCCCCGAATGACCTCCCGGACGCCCGGAGGACCGCCGGGTTCCCCCGGCCCCGCAGCGGCGGCTGCCGGCACACCGAGCAAGAGCGCCAGATTGCCCGACAGCCGGGAGACCTCATCCTCCACAACGTCGCGGGCTGCGAGCGATGGCATGCCGAACAGGCCCCACAGCGGCCCGTAAGTTGGGCCCCACCGGCCAATCTGCAGGAGGAGGCTGTTCCGGGCCTCGGTGAACTCGTATTCCCGGTGGCTTGCCCTGACATTCCGGCAGAGCCCCTCAAGCTCGCCCCGGACCCGCCCCACGGCGCGGGAACCCTCGCCGGCAGCGATGATGGCGTTCGTGCCGCTGGAGTAGCAGTCGGCCTGGTAGGGGAACAAGGCCCGCCGCACGGCGTCGGCCTCGATCTCAAGGGAGGCGAGCTCCCGCGCAAGCCCGTCAAGTGCCGCGGCTCCGGCCAGCAGCTCCTCGAACTGGAAGCTGAGTCCGCCCAGGCCGCCGCGGATCCGGAGCATTCCGTCGTCCGCGGGAGGGGAGGGCCGCGGCACGCCGCCGGAACCGGCCGGGGCTGCCTCGGCCATCAGGGGCCCCAGGGACCGGAAAGCGCCACGTTCCGGGCGTGCCCGAGCACAGTCGCGGCAGCGTCCTGCAGGGCATCCCGGCTGCGGCGCAGCGAAGCCGCCTGCAGCGACAGCGCCGTCCGGTAGGCGCGCCCGGCGGGCGACTGCCAGCCCTGCAGCTCCAGCCGGGCCAGCTGGGACAACAGGGCATCCGCCTGGTCGGCGCAGGCAGTCAGCCGGCCGGCGAGCAGCTGGACCTCGTAGCTGCGCGAGGCACACGCCTCCGCATCGGCAGCCGTCAGAGTGCCGGCTCCTGTACCGGTAGGTGTGCCCGCAATTTTGCCCGTAACCGCACCAGCCATTCCCATGGTCATGACCCGACGTTATGGGTTTCGGACGAAGCGCTGAAGCTGCCTCAGCGCCTATGTGGACAACCCCGGCCTGACCGTTGACCGACCCGGCTAAGTCATACGGATCTCCGCACTTAAGGCATGGTGCCACTTCATGAAAGAATCGGCTCATGCCTGAAACTGCCGCCACAGCTGATATCCGCACGCCGTCCGGACGCCTGGCCCTCGCCGCGTCTTCACCCCAGATCGCGCTCGGCCCGCTGGACGGCCGGTACCAGTCGGCCGTCGGGCCGCTGGTCGATTACCTGTCTGAGGCGGCCCTCAACCGTGACCGGGTGGCCGTGGAAGTGGAATGGCTTATCCACCTGACCAGCAACAATGTCCTGCCCGGCGCCGGACCGCTGACCGCCGAGCAGCAGGGGCAGCTGCGCGCCATCGTCACAGAGTTCGACGCCGACTCCGTCCGCGAACTTGCCGACATCGAAGCCGTCACGGTGCACGACGTGAAGGCCGTCGAGTACTACATCGGCCGCCGCCTCGCCGGCATCGGGATCGAACACCTGACCGCCTTGGTGCACTTCGGCTGCACCTCCGAGGACATCAACAACCTCTCCTACGCCCTCGGCGTCAAGGGCGCCGTCGAGGACGCCTGGCTGCCCGCCGCCCGGAACCTCGTCGCGCAGATCAGCGCCATGGCCGAGGACAACCGGGCGGTGCCGATGCTTTCGCGCACCCACGGCCAGCCCGCCACCCCCACCACCCTCGGCAAGGAACTGGCCGTGTTCGCGCACCGGCTGACGCGCCAACTGGACCGCATCGCCAGGACCGAGTACCTCGGTAAGATCAACGGTGCCACGGGTACGTACGCGGCCCATGTCGCGTCCGCCCCCGGCGCCGACTGGCAGCAAGTGTCCAAGTCCTTTGTCGAAGGGCTGGGCCTGACGTGGAATCCGCTGACCACGCAGATCGAAAGCCACGACTGGCAGGCGGAACTGTACGCCGACGTTGCACGCTTCAACCGGATCCTGCACAACATCTGCACCGACATCTGGAGCTACATCTCGATCGGTTATTTCGCGCAGATCCCGGTGGCGGGCGCCACCGGATCCTCGACCATGCCGCACAAGGTCAACCCGATCCGTTTTGAGAACGCAGAAGCGAACCTGGAGATCTCCTCCGGGCTGCTCGATGTCCTGGGCTCCACCCTGGTCACCTCCCGCTGGCAGCGGGACCTCACCGACTCCTCCTCGCAGCGCAACATCGGCGTGGCCTTCGGGCACTCGCTGCTGGCCATTTCCAACGTTGCAAAGGGCCTGGACCGCCTCGATGTCGCCGAGGACGTGCTGGCCGGAGACCTGGACACCAACTGGGAAGTCCTTGGCGAGGCAATCCAGATGGTGATGCGCGCCGAGGCGATCGCCGGAGTCGAAGGCATGGAGAACCCCTACGAGCGGCTCAAGGACCTCACCCGCGGCCAGCGCGTCGACGCCGCCCGGATGCAGGAGTTCGTCCAGAGCCTCGGCCTCTCCCCCGACGCCGAAGCGCGGCTGCTGGCGCTCACACCCGGAAAGTACACCGGCATCGCGGACAAGCTGGTGGACCACCTCAAATGAGGCTGCTGTTCATCCGCCACGGAGAGACCCCGGGTAACGTCCTGGGCCAGCTGGATACCGCTCATCCCGGTCCCGGACTGACTGAACTCGGAGAGCGGCAGGCCGCCGCCCTGGCGCGGTCCCTGGCGAATGAGGAAATCGACCTTCTCTATGCCTCCACCCTGACCCGCACACAGGTCACCGCCGCGCCGCTGGCGGCCGCTCGGGGTCTCGACGTCGAGGTGCTCGAAGGGCTGCGGGAGATTGAGGCGGGGTCGCTGGAAAAGCTCACCGACCGGGAATCGCACCTGCGCTACCTCACCACGGTGTTTTCGTGGTCGGCCGGCGAACTGGACCGGCGGATGCCAGCGGGACCCAGCGGCCACGACTTCTTCGAGCGCTTCGACGCCTCAATCGCCCGGATCGCCGCTGACGCGGAGGGATCGGGGAATTCCGCGACGGCGGCCGTGGTCAGCCACGGCGCAGCCATCCGGGTCTGGACCGGGCTGCGCGCCGCCAATGTGGAGGCCGACTTCGCGGCCCGGCACGTGTTGGCCAACACCGGAATCGTGGCTGTCGAAGGGGATCCGGACGCCGGCTGGCAGCTTGTCCACTGGGACGGCAGCCCGGTGGGCGGCCTTGCCCTTGCGGACCCGACTGCGGAGGACCCCACGGGCCGCACCCTCTAGCCGAGTTCTCCGAAGCCTTACGCGCAGGAAACACAGCCGAAACGGGTGCTGCCTAGGCTTGGTCTGCATAATACTTCGGCGAATCGAGGCAACGATGCAGACCAACCCGCGGCTCAACATCAGGCAGGTCACCTGGGCCAACCCCGTGGGCGCGGACCTGCGCGCGGCCCAGCAGGCGGAGCTGGACGCCAGGTTCGGGACAAGTGACCACGAGCCCGGGCCACCGCCGTCGGAAGCCGATACGGCAGTCTTCCTCGTCGCGCACGACAAAGCATCCGGCCAGCCGGTCGGCTGCGGCGGCCTTCGGATCCTCGACAAGCAGACCGCGGAGATCAAGCGGCTGTACGTGCTCCCTTACACGCGCGGTTCCGGGGTGGCCAGTTCCATCCTGGCGGCGCTTGAAGCGCACGCGCATGCCCTCGGGATCACGTCGATCACCGCGGAGGCCGGCTCGGCCCAGCTCGACGGCCGCCATTTTTACGAGAATTCCGGTTTCCAGCCGGTGCCCAACTTCGGACCCTACGTCGGAGCGGAGCACTCGTTCTGTTACGCCAAGGCCATTGATTCGCACAGCGCTGCACACACCGCGATGGCCTAACGGCCCCATCCGGCCAGCCTGAGCAACCCATCGCGCAGCGGTTGGGCCCGCTCCGCGAGCGCCAGCCGGGCCATGGCGGACGAGGCCACGCGCAACCCTTGGCTGCGCAGCCACCTCCGCCTGCTGTACGCCTGCAGGGCGTCAGGGAGCGGCCGGGAGTTCAGCAACTCCGCGAGCGTGACAGCATCGATGAGCGCCTCGCAGGCGCCCCGCCCCAGATTGGGCATCATGGCGTGCGCCGCATCCCCCACCAGCACTGCACCCTCCCGTGCGTAGCGCCGCAGTGGCGGCGCGGTCCAGATCCGCTGGGCAAGCGTCTGCGCGGATGTCGCCGCGGCCAGCACACTTCCGATAACGGCGGAGGAACCGGCGAACCGGGCCCGCGTGATGGCCAGGGCCTCGTCCACCGCGATGCCGTCCGGCCCCTGGTCCGAACGGTAGGAGGCATACCAATAGGTCCGGCCCTGGGATGCGGGTGTGATACCGAACAGCTGCCCCCTGCCCCAGTATTCGCCGCCAGTACCCGGGGTCACCGGTTCGGCGATGACGCCGCGCAAGGCAACATAGGGGCTCAGGCGCGCGCGGCATCGGTTGCCCCAGACTGCGCGGCGCACTCTGCTGTGCACGCCGTCGGCGCCGACAACCAGGCCCGCATCCGGCAGTGTGCGCACCTGCCCGTACGCCCTGGCAACGGAGTCGGGCACCGCGGCGGCCAGGAGGCTGAGGAGGTCCGCCCGGGAAACGCCGATCACGCCCGGCGCCTGGGTGCGAAAGAAGGGCGTCCCCGCGCCGTCCATGAGTGCCATGCCCCCGAAGCGCGAGCCGGCCGCACGGACGGCCGGGAGGATGCCCAGCGCGTCCAGTGCCTGCTGGGCTTCCGGCCACATGGCAAGCGACGTCTCCACCGGAGGCAGTTCCTCGCGGCGCTCATGGACCGTCACCCGGAAACGCCGGGGATCAAGACCCGCGGCAAGTGCCAGCCCCGCGAGCCCGCCGCCTATGACTGCCACAGCGTCCATCTACAGATTCTAGGGCCCGTGGCCACGCCCGCACGCTGGGACCTGCGGACCCTGTCGCGGCCGTACCCGTGACCGCAATGTTCACCCGGCGTTAAAGCCCGGGGCGCCCTCCGTTCCCGGGCCTCCACCACACTGAAGTGCCGTGGGCCGGCAATTTCATCAAATCGATAGCAATAAACGGCCCGTTCCGACGCCGACGCCTATAGGCTGTGCGGACAATGCCCGCCGGTCCTCTGCAGAAATGAGCCTCACCTGTGCGAACACTGAAAACCCTGGCTGCCGCCGTCGTCGCCGTCACCCTTCTCGCCGGTTGTGGAGGGGGCAACGCCGCTCCCGCCGCCACCAGCGCGGCGGCAGGCCCCGCCGCCGTCGCCCCCTCCGGCCCGCCTTCGGGCGAGACCCTGATCATCTACACGAACTCCAACGGTGAAGGCCGCGGCGAGTGGCTGACGCAGAAAGCCGCCGAGGCCGGTTTCAAGATCGAGATCGTCGGCGCCGGCGGCGCCGACGCCACCAACAAGCTGATCGCCGAGAAGAACAACCCCATTGCGGACGTCGCGTTCGGCTTGAACAACATGTACTTCGAGCAGATCAAGGCAGCCGGAGCGATCGAGCCGTTCACCCCCTCCTGGTCCGCGGACGTGGACACCGCCAAGGGGGACAAGGGCGACAGCAAGGCTTACTGGCCGCTGGTGCAGCAGGCGATCCTCCTGGGCTACAACACCGCTAAGTTCTCCAAGGACGAGGCACCGAAGGACTGGACCGACCTTTGGACCCAGGACAAATTCAAGTCCCGCTACGAGCGCGTCACCGGGCTGGGCACCGCCACGGCGCAGCTGGTCTTCGCCGGCATCCTGACCCGCTACAAGGACGACGCCGGTGATCTTGGCATCTCCGATGAAGGCTGGAAGCAGATCGAGGGGTACTTCAAGAACGGCACCCCCGCCGTGGCCAAGACCGACCTCTTCGCCCGCATCGCCGCCGGCGACACCGACATGGGCCAGATGCCGTCCTCGATCATCACCGAACGCGAGAAATCCTTCAAGGTCGACGTCGACACCGTGATGCCTTCCGTGGGCGTCCCCATGGCCATTGAGCAGGTGGCCCTGGTCAAGGGAACGGACAAGAAGGACGAGGCCCTTAAGTTCATCGACTGGTTCGGCAGCGCGCAGACCCAGGGCGAGTGGGCGCAACAGTTCAACTCCATGCCGGTCAACAAGGCCGCGGCCGCCAAGGCGAAGCCCGAGGTTGTCGGGTTCTTCAACTCGCTCAAGCAGCAGGACATCGACTGGAACTTCGTCCAGGCGAACATGGGCAAGTGGGTTGAAAAGATCGAACTGGAGTACATGAGCTGAGCACGGCCCTGGTTGCAGCCGGCAGCGATGCCGGCTGCAACCGACCGTTTCCGCCGCCGCTGCCAACGCCGGTACCGCTGCCAGAAGGACACATTGCCATGATCCGTTTCGAGAATATCGAGGTCACCTTCGGTGATTTCACCGCCATCCCCGAGCTCAACCTGGAGGTGGAACCCGGGGAGTTCTTCACGCTCCTGGGCCCCTCCGGCTGCGGGAAGACGACGGCGCTGCGCACCCTGGCCGGCTTCATCGAGCCGACCAGCGGTGAGGTTTATGTCGACGGCAAGGCCGTCACCCGGCTTCCAAGCGACAAGAGGCAGGTGGGCATGGTGTTCCAGAACTATGCCCTGTTCCCCAGCATGAGCGTGGCGGAGAACATTGCCTTCGGCCTGCGGGTACGCAAGGAAAAATCCGCGGAAACCGACCGGCTGGTCCGTGACATCGCCGAGCGGGTGGACCTCTCCGAGGACCAGTTGCGCAAGAACGTCGCGGAGCTCTCCGGCGGGCAGCAGCAGCGCGTCGCCGTCGCCCGGGCGCTGGTGCTCCAGCCCAAGATCCTGCTGCTCGACGAACCCCTGTCCAACCTGGACGCGAAGCTCAGGCACCAGCTGCGGCAGCAGCTCAAGGATCTCCAGGCCGAGTTCGGCATCACCACGGTGTACGTCACCCACGACCAGGACGAGGCGCTGGCTATGAGCGACCGGGTCGCGGTCTTCAACAAGGGTGTGGTGGAGCAGGTCGGGACGCCGCAGAGCATCTATGACCATTCCGCTACGGAATTCGTCTGCAACTTCATCGGGGACAGCTCCCGGCTCACCCCGTCGTTCATCGCCGAACTGAACCGGCTGTCGGGTTCCGCCCTGGACACGGCGGCGAACTCATACCTGCGGGTGGAAAAAGCGTCCCTGGAACCTTCCGGCAGGAACGGCACGGCCGTTCCGGTGGAGGGCACCGTGGTCTCGAAGACGTACCACGGGCTGCACAGCCGCTATGTCGTGCGCTCCCACGGCGCCGACGTCCGGCTGCTGGTCAAGGAAGACGGCGGCATCCACCCCGACACGGGCAGCCAGGCGACGGTCTACGTCCAGCCGGCGCACGTCCTCCAGTACGACCCCGCAACCGGAGCGTCGCTCCGCAGCAGGCTTCAGGAAGCAGCACGCCCGTGAGCAGCCCGGGCCGCCCAAACAGCAGCGTCCGGGGCATGCTCCGCTCCCCCGCCATCCTGGTCTGCGGGGTGGTCCTCACCTGGTTCATCGCGGCCTTCCTGGTCTGGCCCAACGCCAACGTGCTGATCCAGACGTTCTTTCCGGACGGCAGCTTTTCCGGCCGGGCCGCGGAACGGCTCTTCTCTTCCCAACGGGCCATGAAGTCACTGGGCAACAGCTTTTTGCTGGCCGTTGCCCTGTCCATCACGGTCAATGTGGTGGGGATCTTCATTGTGCTGGTCACCCAGTACTTCAAGATCCGCGGAGCAATGATCCTGTTCCTCGGCTATGCCACCACGTTCATCTACGGCGGCATCGTGCTGGCGGCCGGCTACAAGTTCATTTACGGCGACAAGGGCATCGTCACGGGGTTTCTGCTGACCCTGTTTCCCGGAATGGACCCGGGCTGGTTCTCGGGGTTCTTTGCCGTCCTGGCGGTCATGACGTTCGCGACCACCACGAACCACATGCTGTTTGTCACCAATGCCCTCAAAGGCGTGGACTTCCAGACCATCGAGGCGGCCAAAAACATGGGCGCCTCGGACTGGACCATCCTGCGGCGGATCGTCCTGCCCATGCTGAAGCCGACGCTGTTTGCCGTGACCGTCCTTTCCTTCCTGACGGGCCTGGGCGCCCTGTCCGCGCCGCAGGTGCTTGGTGGCCGGGACTTCCAGACCATCACCCCGATGATCCTCACCTTCACGAACAGCCCGACCTCCCGCGACCTGGCGGCGCTCCTGGCGGTCATCCTGGGCCTGGCCACCATGCTGATGCTGGCGGTCATGACCCGGCTGGAGAAGGGCGGCACCTACTTTTCGGTGTCGAAAGTGTCCGCCGGCCTGCAGAAGCAGCAGATCAGCAACCCCGTAGCGAACGCCGTGGTCCACGCCGTGGCGTACCTTTTGTTTGCCATCTACACGCTGCCCGTGGTCCTGATCGTGCTGTACTCGTTCGCTGACGGGGCAGCGATCCAGACCGGACAGCTTTCCCCGGGCAGCCTGACTCTCGGGAACTACATCCGGGTGCTCACCGAACCGGCGGGGCTGCGGCCTTTCCTCATCAGCATCGCCTACAGCGCCCTTGCCGCTGCCATTGCCGTCGGCGGGCTCCTGTTCGTGGCCCGCCTGCTGCAGAAGTACCGGAACTGGGTCTCGAGCGTGGTGGAGTATCTGCTCCACATCCCCTGGATCCTTCCCTCGGCACTCCTGGCCCTGGGCCTCATCCTCAGCTACGACCACCCCAATCCGCTGGTGGGCGGAGCAGTGCTGACAGGCACCACCGTCATCCTGCTGATCGCGTTCGTCACGGTGAAAATCCCGTTCACGTTGCGCATGCTGAAGGCGTCGTTCGCCTCGATCAACTCCTCCCTGGAGGAGGCGGCCGGAATCATGGGGGCGCGGACCCTGTACGTGTTCCGCCGCATCCTGCTGCCGATCGTGCTGCCGTCCGCCGCGGCTGTGGCGGCACTGAATTTCAACAGCATGCTGGATGACTATGACACCGCGATCTTTCTGGCCCACCCCCTGTTCCAGCCGCTCGGCCTGGTCATCAAGGCCAACACGGACGGTGCCGAAGGCGTGGACGGAGTGTCCAACACCTTCGTGTACACCGTGCTGCTCATGATCATCACCGGCGTGACCATGTACCTCGTCTACGGCCGGTCCGCACGGAACACAAAGGGACGCGCCAAGACCTCGAAGGGCAGCAAGGACAGCACGACGGCGGCCCTGCCGGACCCCCTGCCTGAAGCGCCGGTCCGGGTCCCCTAGCGGGAACCCGGCCAGCCGGTGTAGGCCTCGGCCAGGAAGGCGCGGCCGTGGCGGGATGCCACGACCGAGTTCAGCTCGCCGAGCTGGCGTGCCCGCGAAAAGTCGTCCGCCTCGGCAGAGGTATGCATCATGGATGTCATCCAGTACGAGAACTGTTGCGCCTTCCAGACGCGGTCCAGGGCGGTGTCGCTGTAGGCGTCCAGAAGCATGGTGTTGCCGGTGCGGTAGAAGCTGTCGAATCCTTCGAACAGCACCTTGACATCGTGCAGTGCCAGGTTTAGCCCTTTCGCGCCCGTGGGCGGAACGGTGTGTGCGGCGTCGCCAGCGAGGAAGAGATTTCCGTGCCGCATCGGGGCAAGGACGGAACTGCGGAACTTCAGGACCGTCTTGTCGATGACCGGCCCTTCCTGAAGCTCGAAGCCGTTGCCGTTCACCCGGCTGCGGAAGGTCTCCCAGATCCGGTCATCGCTCCAGTTCCGGACGTCTTCGTTTGGATCGCACTGGAAGTACATCCGCTGGACGGTCTCGGTGCGCTGGCTGATCAGGGCGAAGCCGTTCGCGGAGTTGGCGTAGATCAACTCATCGGAACTGCGCGGCGCCTCGGTAAGGATGCCGAACCAGGCGAAGGGGTATTCGTGCTGGTAGCGCGTGCGCCTGGCCTCCGGGATCGCGGTGCGGGACTGGCTGCGCGAACCGTCCGCACCGGCGATGAAGTCGGCCTGGAGCTCGTAATCGACGCCCTCGGCATCCGTGAACCAGACTCTGGGCCTGCCCTCGATGTCCCGGATGGATGTGTCCGTAACGCTGTACCGGACGTCGCCGCCGTCGGTGTTGCGGCGGGCGGCGAGGTCGAGGAAGACGTCGGTCTGCGGGTAGAGCCAGACGGATTCCCCTACGAGGTCCTGGAAGTCGATGCGGTGGCTTTCCCCGTTGAAGCGCAGCTCGATCCCGTCGTGCCGGTCCCCGTCGCGCAACACCCGGTCCGAGACGCCGCTGTCCACCAGGAGTTTCACGGAGCCGTGTTCAAGGATCCCGGCCCGAACAGTTTCTCCGATCTCCTGGTGGCTGCGGAGTTCCAGGACAGTCGAGTCAATGCCGGCCTTGGCCAGCAGGTGTGACAGCATGAGCCCGGCCGGGCCGGCTCCCATGATGGCCACCTGCGTGGTGACCAGTCTGCGGTGTGACAAGGGGTTCCTCGCTTCATTGCGGGTGGGTGGGGATCTCGGCTCAAGTGTGCGGGCCGGAACGTGGCGGGCGTTACACGAATTCCGCTGAACGGAAGGACGTACCACTTGTTCCCGCGTTTGGTTCCCTTCCAGTGTTCAGCTGGCGGCCGATGCCCCGGGCGGCGGTCTGCAGGGCAGGAACCAGCGCCTGGAGGCGCACATCCATAAGCGGCACGACCACGCCGAGCGCCGCCACCGTTCGGTTCCTGGGGTCCCGGACGGGCACGGCAATCCCCCACGTGTCCGGATCCACCACCCCGGCGAGCTGTGCGAAACCGTTCCCGGCTGACTCCCTGAGCAGGGTCCGCAGCTCCTCCGGAGCCAGCTTTAGAGCCGGATCATGGAACTGGCGCAGGTACTCCGCCTGAACTTCGGGCGGCTGGCCGGCCATCAACGCGATCCCGGCCGAGGACACGTGGACCGGCATGCGGCCTGCGATCTGCGCCCGGTTCACGGCGGACCCGCGCCGCGAAAGCCGTTCAACAAAGAGCGCGTCCCAGCCGTCCAGCACCGCCAGGTTCACGTTCTGGTTCAAAACCTGGTTGATGTCCTCCATGAACGGCACGGCCGCCTCACGCAGCGCGAGAGTCGGGGAATTGCGGTTCACCAGCTCCCACAGTCTCAGGCCGAACCGGACCGAGCCGCCGGCGCCGAGTTCCAGGAGCCCATGTGCCGCGAGCTGCCGGACCAGGCGGTGGGCCGTGGTCAGCGGCAGCTGCGCCCTGGCCGCGAGTTCGGAGAGCGGCAGGTCAAGAACACCCTCGGGGAAGGCGGCAATCACACGCACCACACGGTCCACAACGGAATCCCCAGAGGCGGAGTTGGCCACTTAGCCTTCTTTCCAGATTTCCGAGCACGGGCCCGGTCGTTCCATTGAATGGTCCGGGGTGTCCGATCTTACACTTATTAGTGATACAAATCTCAGGTCGGAGGGCCGGAGGCGCCAGGCGACGCACCGCGCTTTCCCGCACCGACACCCCAACTTCACGCCCGCTCGACGCCGAGCCCTAATTTTTCGAGGTTGCCATGCCAATGACGTCCGCTGACCGCTCCTCCCGCTGGCCCGTCTGGCTTTGTTGGCTGGCCATGGTGCTCGACGGGTTCGACCTGGTGGTGCTCGGTACCGTGATCCCGACCCTGATCAAGACCCATGAACTCGGGTTCGATGCCGTGGGTGCCACCCTGGCCGCCACCATCTCACTCGTCGGCGTTGGCCTGGGCGCCCTGTTCATCGCCCCCCTCTCGGACCGGCTGGGCCGCCGGCGCCTGCTGATGGCCTGCGTCGCATGGTTCTCCCTGTTCACACTCGCCGTCGTGATTGCCCCCAACGTCCTGGTGTTCAGTATCTTCAGGCTGCTGGCCGGCCTGGGCCTCGGCGCCTGCCTGCCGGCTGCGCTGGCATACATGAACGACTACGCCACCAAGGATGGGGCGGCCGGGCGGTCCACCACAAGGACCATGACCGGCTACCACGTCGGTGCCGTCATTACCGCCCTGCTGGCACTCCTGCTGGTGCCGAACTGGCGGGCAATGTTCGTTGCCGGCGGCCTGGCAGGGCTGGCCCTGCTGCCGTTCCTGTGGTTCAAGCTGCCCGAGTCCCTGCCGCCGGTCCGCCACGGCGCCGAGCCGGTGCAGGCAGCCAGCTTCCGGGACCTCACCAGGAGGCCCTACCCGGTGGTCGCCGTCGGCGTCGGAATCGCCTCCTTCATGGGACTGCTGCTCGTGTACGGCTTGAACACCTGGCTTCCGCAGCTGATGGCGTCCGCCGGTTACTCCATCGCCGCAGGCATCGGCCAGCTCCTTGTGCTGAACGTCGGCGCGGTCGTCGGCCTCGTCATCGCCGGTATTCTCGCCGACAAACACGGCGCGAAAAAGGTGGTCCTGCTGTGGTTCGGCCTGTCGGCCGTTTTCCTTGCCGTGCTGAGTATCAAGCTGCAGAACGAACTGCTGCTCAACGCGGCTGTCTTCGTCACCGGCGTCTTCGTTTTCAGCTCCCAGGTCCTCGTGTACGCCTGGGTCAGCCAGCTCTTCCCCAGCCGTTTGCGGGCCACTGCCCTGGGCTTCTCGGCCGGCGTCGGGCGGCTGGGCGCCATCCTGGGCCCTGCCGTGACCGGCGCCCTCGTGGCCGCGGGCATTGCGTACCCGTGGGGCTTCTACGTTTTCGCCGCAGCAGCGGCGATTGCCGTGGCGGCGCTGGCCATAGTTCCGCCGCGGATCCCGCACACCGGGCCGCCGGCTTCCGCTGAAGCGACAGGGAAGCCCGCCGAAATCTAGCCCGTCAGGCCGCGGCGCGGAGCGAGTCCCGGCGGAGCCGCAGCCGCCGCCAGAGCGCCGGGGCCAGCACGACGGCGATGCCGACGGCGGCGCCGATGACCGTCTCCAGTATCCGGTCCCGGAGGAGCAGTCCGGGGGCCGACGGTGCAACCAGCAGGGTGGAGGTCAGAGCCAGCGGAGTGACGAAAACCTGCGCCACCAAATACTGCCGGGCGATGAACATCTCGGCGCCGAACTGGCATGCGGCGATCACCAGCACGGTCTGCCAGGGCGCGGGCTGCAGCAAGAGGATCCCGGCCAGCAGGACCAGGCCCAGGGCGGTTCCGACGATCCTCTGCACGCCGCGGCTCACCCGGTGCCGGGTGCTGTGGCCGACCAGCGGTACGACGGCGGCCACCATCGCCCAGTAATTGTGGCCGAATCCGAGCTCTCCACCCGCCAGTGTCCCGAGGGTACCGGCGAGCCCGGCCGCCACCAGGTAGCCCAGGCTTTCCAGCCGGGCTGCACGCCGCTCCGGCGCAGTAAGGCGCACGGGCCGGGGCCGGACCCAGGGGATTCTCCGGCTCCGGGCCACCCGTGAGGACATGCCGACAAGAAGGCAGAATACGACCGTGAGCGCCGCCACGAGCATGCCCTGCCCCAGCGGCGGCTGGCTGGGCAGGGACGCGATGGCCGCGAAGGCAAAGATATGGAAAAGCGATCCGGCCGGGCGGAGCCGCCACCAAGCGACGAGCAGCGAGCAGCCCCCCGCCACCAGGGTGGTGGCCAGGACCTGCATCCACACGGCGTCCGAGGCGGGGAGCGCGAGGGCGGCGCCTGCGCGCCCTGTCAGAGCTGCGAGGAAAATCACCAGCAGCATCAGCAGGCCCGCCCGGAGCTGAAGCTCAAAGCGTCGGCCGTGCGGTTCATTCCTGCCGTAGATCCCGGCGAAGGCGCCGAAGGAAGCGAAGATCGCAAGGTCCAGGCGTCCCAGCAGCAGCAGGGTGATCAGCGGGACAAAAACACCGACGGCGCAGCGGATCGCGACCTGGTGGTCCTTCTTGCCGGGCGCCAGAGTAAACATCTCTGCGAGCAGTTTCACGTTACGTATGCGTCTTTCGTGCGGTCGGATGGTTACGACGGCGGCACTGGCATCCAGTGAAAATTTTACGCCCGGCCCGCGCCGGGACCGCATCCTGCTCCGTTGGATGGAATCCGTGCCTATGCAGGAAACCTTCACGGGAAGTGGTAGCGTCTAGCGGTTGATTCCCGCCGGGGAGTCGGCGACGTCAGAGGCGCAGCAAAGGCACACGGAGGACCCATGCTCAAAGGATTCAAAGACTTCATCCTGCGCGGCAACGTGATCGAACTGTCCATCGCCGTCGTGATGGGCACCGCGTTCACCGCCCTGGTGAGCGCGTTCACGTCCAACATCGTCAACCCCATCATCGCAGCGGCCGGGGGCGTCGAGACGGACGGACTCGGGTTCCACATCTGGCCGGGCAATGACAAGACCTTCGTGAACTTTGGTGCGGTGGTCACCGCTTTCGTCACCTTTATGATCACCGCGGCCGTGGTGTACTTCATTTTCGTTGCCCCCATGAACCGCATCAACAGGATGGTCAAGAAGCGGGTGGCAACGCCCGAACCTGAGGAGTCGGTGCCCGCCGACACCGCGCTGCTCGCCGAAATCCGCGACATCCTGGCCCAGCTCGCCGACCCCACCCGGGACGTGCAGCGCCAGGGGCAGCACGCCGCCGAGGACGCCGCCGGGTCCACGGAAAGGGCCGGAGCCGCGGCGCAGCACGTCCGCTAAGGGCTCCCGGCCGCAGCTTCGCGGCCGGCCCGCTCAATGATTCTTCGCACCGACTTCACTCAACCGCAACCGTCCGGAAACAGCCGCGGGACATCATGGAAGCCATGAAGCCCAAAGCCAACGGAAGTTCCGCGGTCCCTGCCGCGTCCGAGCTGAGCTGTGAAGTGTGCGGCCTGATGCCCGAGCCCACCAAGGCCCGTCTGACGCTGGCCAACATCGCGGTGATGCTGCCCATCGAGCTGCTGGTGCATGCCGCGGTGGTGGAAACCCATCTGCCCTACCTGGCCAAGGTGCTGGTGCTGACCCTGACCGCCACGATCCTGGTGATCTGGGTGGCGGAGCCATCCGCGGCCCGGATGTTGCGCAGCTGGCTGCACGCACCTGCGCTGCGCCACCGCCGGAAGCTGGCCGCGGCGCCGGCACTGTGGCGGGCCCGGACAGTATTGGCCGACACGCCCGGTTCGTTGCTGAAAGTGACGCGGTCGCTCGACCGGCTGGACGCCAATATCCTCAGTCTCCACGTCCACCCGGTTGCGGACGGGGTACTTGACGAGTTTGTGCTCTCCGCGCCCGGTTCGCTCAGCGAAGGTGAAGTGGTGCGGGCGCTCCGCGAGGGCGGAGGGGCTGAACCACAGGCATGGCCCACCACCGCACTGGCGATGGCGGACGGGCAGACCGGTGCGCTGAGCCTGGCAGCGCGGATTGCGGGAAACCCCGAGGAGCTGCCGCTGGCAGTGGCAGAGCTGCTGCACGCGCGCATCGAACCGACGCCGGATGCGGACACCGGTCCCGCGGAAGGCGGCCCCGCACGGGAAGGCACCCTCCTGCGGATCCCGACCGCGTGGCACGGCCCGATCACCTTCTCCCGGCCCGGGGAACCGTTCACGCCGGCGGAGTCCGCGCGGGCCCACCGCCTGGCCGAACTCGCAGAAATCCTCGCGCACCAGTCGGCCGCGCCGCCTTCCGCCGGAAAACCCTCCCTGGCTGGCTGAACCCGCCTAGAGGGCAGCCATCCTGATCTTGAGCGCGTCCGGCTCCATGGTTACAGCCAGGTGCCTGCCGCTGCCGAGATGGTCGCCGTCGAGTTGGAACTCCTGCTCGTGTTCCAGAGTGATTTCCGCCGTTTTCCCCTGGAAGTACTCCACGGACTCGGTCTCTTTCTTGTTCTTGCCGAAAATTCCGGCAATGACACCGAGCCAGCCGAGCCGTCCGCGGGGGGACAGGATCAGCAGGTCCAGCACGCCGTCGTCCACCTTCGCCTCGGGGAAGATCTCAATGCCGCCCATGATCCGGCCGCAGTTGCCGATCATGACGCTGCGGATACGGCGGCGGACGGGCTCCGCGCCGTCGATGCTGATCCGCGCCCGCACCGGCTTGCCGGGAAGTTTACGGATGCCTGCTTCGACGTAGGCGAGCCAGCCCATCCGGTCCTTCAGGACGTCGACGGTGTCGGCCATGATGGCGGCGTCATACCCCAGTCCGGCCATCACCAAAAAGAGCTGCTCGTCGTCCGACCGGTCAAAGGTTGCCTTGACGACGTCCACGGACCTGTCGCTGCCGTTCAGGACGTCGAAGCAGGCCGATACCGGGTCGCTGATGTCAACGCCGAGGTTCCGCGCCAGCAGGTTCCCGGTGCCCAGCGGCACCAGGCCCATCGGGGTTCCGGTGCCTGCAAGAACCTCAGCCACGCAACGCACGGTGCCGTCGCCGCCTGCGGCTATGACGACGTCGACTCCCTGTTCCAGCGCCTGGCGGGCCTGCCCGGTCCCGGGGTCCTCCACCGTGGTCTCAAGCCATAGCGGCTCGGCCCAGCCCTGGGTCTCGCAGAGGCGGAAGATGGCGCCCTGCAGTGCCGGTCCGACAGACTTGGCAGGGTTGACGATCACGGCGGCTCGCCTGGTGGGTGTTCCGCTCTCAGGCGCGGCGTTAATCTCTGTCATGGTGTCCTTCACGGGCAAGGGGGCGGAAACTATCCCCAGGGAAAGCCTAGCGGGAGATGCCCGCGTAACTTAGGCAGCGGGGCCGCTGAACGTGGACGTTCACGCGCGCGCGTCACTAAACTGGCCATGCTTATGTACTGGAGCGGGCCGGGGCCTTTCCGATGGACCCGCCGCAGCGTGCCCGGACCAGCCGGACAGGCGGACTCCGGACACGGGAAGAGGGGGCACATGACGGAACCACAGGAAAACTACTCAGCCGATGCCGAGGCGTCCAGCACGGATCCGCACGACTGGGGACGGGCAATGGCGCTAGCGGTCACACGGCTCGCCGAGCAGCTGGCGCCCGAGGGCAGCGAGGACATCCACACCTCGCTCGTGGGCAAGGACCTGCGCCTCAAAATCCGGGATGGTGCCGCCGGAGTCACCATCACCGTGTCCACCGCGCCCGTGGAAGACCTGGACGAGTGACGTTCAGCGCCCGGCGGAAAGGTCCGCAGAGATGACATCCGCTGTCGCCACGACGGCCTTCCGCACCGCCTCCAGGTAGGCGTCCGGATCGGCTTGGACTGCCACAGACTGGGCCTGCAATGAGACGTTGATGGCGGCCACCACCTTGGGTCCGTCGTGGACAGGAGCCGCGACGGACATCAGGCCCAGCTCGAGTTCCTGGTCCAGCAAACACCAGCCCTGGGTGCGGACCGCTGCCAGCTCGACCAGCAGTTCCTCCCTGCTCCCGATCGCCCTCGGGGTCAGGGGGCGGATATCGGCGACGGCGAGGTACTGCTTAAGTTCGGGGGCCGGGAGCCCCGCGAGGAGGACGCGCCCCATCGACGTTGCGTAGGCCGGGAAGCGGGTTCCGACCGTGATGCCGACAGTCATGATCCGGCGGGTGGCAACGCGGGCGATATAGGCGATGTCCGTCCCCTCCAGCACTGCTGCGGACGTTGACTCGCCAAGCTGCAGCGAGAGTTCCTCGAGGTGCGGCTGCGCGAGCTGGGGCAGGGATAAGCCGGACAGGTAGGCGTAGCCCAGCTGCAACACCTTGGCGGTCAGCGCGAAGATCTTCCCGTCGGTGCGGACGTACCCTAGTTCCACGAGCGTGTAGAGGAATCGCCGCGCGGTGGCCCGGGTGAGGCTTGTCCGGGCTGCCACCTCGGACAGCGTCATCTTCGGGTGGTCCGTGTCGAAGGCGCGGATCACTGCCAGCCCACGCGCCAGCGACTGCACATACTGGTCGCTGGCTGCGGGCGGACTGCCGGCCCGCGCGCCGTTTGCTGCCTCAATCATTTCTGCCCCTCATGGTCTCGCAACACTGTATACGCGGGACAGCCGTGTGCTCAGTTTTCCGCGGCGCCTGCCGCCTTGAGCGGCACGGGCACCATCTCCTGCAGTTCATCCATGGTGCAGCCGAAGGTTTCGCGGACCTCGACGCCGTCGGGCCCGGTGAGGAAGACCGCCTTGTCCGTGTACACGCGGGTGACACAACCGATCCCGGTCAGCGGGTAGGTGCAGGTCTCTACGAGCTTGGAGGCGCCTTCCCGGGTCAGCAGGGTCATCATCACGAAGACGTCCTTGGCCCCGGTGGCGAGGTCCATGGCGCCGCCGACAGCCGGGATGGCATCGGGCGCGCCGGTGTGCCAGTTGGCCAGGTCGCCGGTGGCGGAAACCTGGAAGGCGCCCAGGACGCAGATGTCCAGGTGTCCGCCGCGCATGATCGCGAAGGAATCGGCGTGGTGGAAGTAGGACGCCCCGGGCAGTTCGGTGACAGGGATCTTGCCGGCGTTGATGAGGTCGCCGTCGATCTCGTCGCCTCCGGCTGCCGGGCCCATGCCGAGCATGCCGTTCTCGGTGTGGAGCGTGATGTTCTGCTCCGGCCCGAGGTAGTTCGAGACGAGGGTGGGCTGGCCGATCCCTAGGTTCACGAACGAGCCGGGCTTGATGTCCCGGGCCACGAGCCGGGCGAGATCGTCGCGGCCCAGCGGCTTGTCGCTGCCTTGGACCGGGGCGGAGAGCTGGTTATTCGACTGCACACCCATTTCAGGCCACCTTCACTGTGTCATGTACGCGGACAATGCTGTTGACGTAGATTCCGGGGGTGACGATGTTTTCCGGGTCCAGGCTGCCGGTGGGGACGATCTCGGACACCTGCGCCACGGTGTGTTTCGCGGCGGCGGCCATGATCGGGCCGAAGTTCCGGGCGGTCTTGCGGTAGACGAGGTTTCCCTTGCCGTCCGCCCTGAGCGCCTTGATCAGGGCGACGTCGGCGTGGATGGGCGTCTCGAACACCTGGCCCCGGCCGTCGAGGATCCGGGTTTCCTTCCCCTCTGCGAGCATGGTCCCGTAGCCGGTGGGCGTGAAAAACCCGCCGATCCCGGCGCCTGCGGCCCGGATCCGCTCGGCCAGGTTGCCCTGCGGGACGAGTTCGAGCTCGATCTCGCCGGCGCGGAACCTGGTGTCGAAATGCCAGGAGTCGGACTGCCGGGGGAACGAGCAGATCATCTTCCTCACCCGGCCTTCCTTGATCAGCAGCGCCAGGCCCTGGTCACCCTGGCCGGCGTTGTTGTTCACCACCGTCAGGTCGGTTGCGCCGCAGTCCATCAGCGCGTCAATCAGTTCGAACGGCTGCCCGGCGTTGCCGAAACCGCCGATCATCACAGTGGAACCGTCCTTGATTCCGGCGACGGCCTCGTTGACCGTGTCTACGAAGGTGAGCATTCCTTACGCCTTACTGGTTTGTGCCGACGGAGCGGCAGTCATGTTTTCGAGAACGACGGCGAGGCCCTGGCCGACGCCGATGCAGATCGCCGCGACGCCCCAGCGTTCACCGGAGGCCTGCAGGCTCCGGGCCAGGGTGCCCAGGATCCTGGTACCCGACGCGCCCAGCGGGTGCCCCATCGCGATGGCGCCGCCGTGCCGGTTCACGATGGACGGGTCGATGCCCCAGGCATTGATGCAGGCCAGGGACTGCGCGGCGAAGGCTTCGTTGAGTTCGACGGCGCCCACCTGGTCCCACCCGATGCCCGCCTTTGCCAGGGCCTTGTTCGCCGCTTCCACCGGCGCGTAGCCGAAGAACTGCGGATCGTTGCCGTGCGCGCCCCGCCCTGCGATGCGGGCCAGCGGCTCCATCCCGAGCAGCCCGGCGGCGTTCTCGCTTGCCGACCCAGGCCGCGGAGGCGCCGTCGGACAACGGGGAAGCATTTCCGGCCGTGACGGTGCCGCCGACTTCGGCGCCTTCGGGTTCTTTGCGGAACACGGTCTTCAAGGCAGCGAGCTTCTCCGGCGTGGAACCGGGGCGGATGCCTTCGTCCCGGGGCAGGTCCGTGCCGGGGACGACCGTGACGAGGTTGTCGTAAAAACCCTCGTCCCAGGCGGCGGCGGCAAGGTTGTGCGAATCAGCGGCGAACTGGTCCTGCTGCCCGCGCGTCACCCCGTACTTCTCACGGAGCCGCTCGGTGGCCTCCCCCAGCGAGATGGTCCACTCGGCCGGCATGGCCTTGTTGACGAGCCGCCAGCCCAAGGTGGTGGAGGCCAGGGTCAGGTCCCCGGCGGGATACGGCTTCTCGGTCTTGGGCAGCACCCAGGGCGCGCGGGACATGGATTCGACCCCGCCCACCAGCACCAGGTCGGCGTCGCCGGTGTTGATCTGGCGCGAGGCAATGATCGCGGCGTCCAGCGAGGACCCGCAGAGCCGGTTGACGGTGGTGCCAGGAATGGACACCGGCAGGCCGGCCAGCAGCGTGCCCATCCGGGCGACGTTCCGGTTTTCCTCACCGGCCCCGTTCGCGTTGCCGAACACCACCTCATCGATGCGGTCGACGTCGAGCCCCGGGGCCCGCTTCACGGATTCTCTGATCACGTGTGCGGCGAGGTCATCGGGCCGGACGGCCGCGAGCCCGCCGCCGAACTTGCCGAACGGGGTGCGCACGGCGTCGTACACAAAAGCGTGGTTCATTGTGCTCCTCTGATTCTGGGTGAGCGAAATTATGGTGTTGTCGCGGTGGATGTTTCCTGGGCATCCATGTCTGTGTTGTCCATTGCTGTGTTGTCCATTGCATGGAAGACCTGCTGGGCTGTCTTGAAGGCGGTGTTGGCGGAGGGGACCCCGCAGTAGATCGCTGTCTGCAACAGGATTTCCTTGATCTCGTCCCTGCTGAGGCCATTGGTGACCGCGGCGCGGATATGCATCGCCAGTTCCTCCCAATGCCCGTGCGCCACCATGGCGGTGATGGTGACGGCGGAGCGCATCTGCCGCGTCAACCCGGGGCGTGTCCAGATGCCACCCCACGCTATCCGCGTGATCATGTCCTGGAAGTCCTCGGTGAAATCATCCTTCTTGGCGTTGGCCCGGTCCACGTGCGCGTTGCCGAGCACTTCGCGCCGGACCGCCATGCCGCCGTCGTAAATTTCCTGGCTGGTGGCGCCCGGCTGGACCACCCCGTTGCGCTCGGGGCCGTGCCGGGAGGTGTCCGTGCTCATGCGTCCGCTCCCTTCGATTCAGCCCAGGTCGATTCGGCCCAGTTGATAAGGCTGCGCATCAGGTCGGCGACGTGTGCGGGTGCTTCCGCGGGGGCCTGGTGCGCCACACCCTCAAGCGTGACGGCGGTGGCGGTGCCGCCGCCGGCGGTGATTCCCGCGGCCACTTCCTCTGCCATCGACGGCGTGGCAACGTCGTCCAGTGCACCTGCGATCACTTGGGTGGGAACGCGGATGCTGCCCAGTTCCTCGCGGACGTCGAATGCGGCCAGCGCTTCGCAGCAAAAGGCGTAGCTGAAGCGGTCTGCGTCCCGCAGCGAGTGCAGGAGACGGCTGCCGAACTCGGGTTCGCGGTCCAGGAAGCCCGGCGCGAACCAGCGCTGCGCCGAGCCTTGGATCATCACCGGCGTTCCCTGGGTGCGGACCGTTTCGGCACGCTCCAGCCAGCCCTCCGGCGTGCCGATCCTGGCGCCGCTGCACTGCACGGAAAGGCTCCGGAGCCGTTCCCCGTGTTTGATGCCGAGCTGCAGGCCGGTGGCTCCACCCAGTGACACGCCGGCGTAATGGAACGCCTCGCCGGGGGCGATGGAATGGACGAGGTCCATCACGGCGTCGGCCAACGCCGGGACGTCGAAGGTTTCGGTGGCGGCCGGGGAGACGCCGTGGCCGGGCAGGTCCCACGCCACCACGTCGTAGTCGTTGCCCAGCAGGGAGGCGACCCTGTTCCACAGGATGGAGGAGGTGCCCAGGGACGGTCCCACGACCAGCAGGGGATGGTCCCCGAGGGGGCGCTGGGGCGAAAGCAGTGCGGCTTTCAGAACTGGTTTAGCCACGGCGGGCTCCGTTCGCGTCGGTGTTCGGGGGGACAAATTCGGGGTAGGCAGCAAGGATTCTCCGGGATATTTCCGGGGCCTGGCCCAGGTAACTCGCGGGATCAAGCAGCTCCTGAAGCCGCAGGTCGGTGAGCACACCGGCGGGTACAGCCTTCCGGAGCAGCCTCCGGTATGTGGCTGCCTGCTCGGCGGGGGGCGCCTGCAGGGTCTGGTCGACCACGTCCTGGAGCTGCTGCTTGCCGTTGCGGCCGTCCTTCTCCTGGAGCAGCGGGCCCACGGCGGCGCCCACGCCCTCTGCCACCAGCAACGGTCCGCCCAGGTCCAGGGTGCGGCGCATGGCATCCGGGAAGACCTGCAGCCCTTCGGCCAGCTCGCGGAGATGTCCGGCCGCCCCGAGCGCCAGGGCCAGGAGCTGCCGGAGCGCCGGCCACTCGATGTGCCACGCGCCGTCGGGGCGTTCATCGTTGAAGTTGGCGGCGGCGAGGTGCAGCTGGGCGGCCAGGCCCGGGGCCTGCAGCGCGGCGCTGCGGACCAGTACCGACAACACGGGGTTCTGCTTGTGCGGCATGGCGGAGGAGACGCCGCGGCCCGCAGCGCGCGGCTCCGCGAGCTCGGCAACTTCCGGGCGGCTGAGGAACAGGACGTCGGCGGCGATCTTGCCGGAGGCGTCCAGCACGGAAGCCAGCGCATGGCCCAGGGACGTCACCGGCAGCCGGTTGGTGTGCCAGGGAGCTGCGGCGAGGGCCAGCCCCAGCTGGGATGCCAGCGCATCGGCGAGGCCGAACGGGGTCTCCGCAGAGCCGGACGTCAGCACGGTTCCGGCTGCGAGCGTTCCTGCGGCACCGCCGAACTGGACCGGCAGGTCCAGGGCCTCAAGCTGCCGGCCCGCGGCGGCCAGGCCCTGGAACCACTGCGCAGCCCTCAGGCCAAACGTAAAGGGAAGGGAATGCTGCGTCAGGCTCCTGCCCACGCACAGCGTGCCCGCATGCTCCTCCGCCAAGGCGGCGAGCGCCGCCGTCGTGCGTTTCAGGTCGCCGAGCACCGCCTCCACTGTGTTGCGGGCCAGCAGCATCAGGGCGGTGTCCAGGACGTCCTGGCTGGTCAGCGAGGCGTGCACCGCCTCTCCGGCGCCGATAGCGGCGGTGTCCAGCGCCGCAACCTTTTTCCGGAGGTCGGACAGCAGGGGGATCACCGGGTTAGCGCCGCCCTGGGCACGCAACGCAATGTCGGCCACGTCGTAGCGCCCGGCCTCGGCAGCGGAGGCGACGACGGCGGCGGAACCGTCAGGTGCCAGGCCCGCCCCCTCCAGCACCGCGGCCCAGCCGGATTCAACGGCGAGGATCGCCGCCAGCACCGCCCGGTCGCCGGTCAGCGCCGCCACCAGAGGGGACGCCGAGACGGGACTGAGCAGGCCGGCGTCGCCCTCCCCCGCGAAGGCACCGGCATCTCCCAGGGCGGCCTCGGTCACTGGAAGTCCAGGAAGACGGTTTCGCCCTCACCCTGCAGGCGGATGTCCCAGGTGAGGCCGCCGTCGGCGTCGCGGCGGGCGATCAGTGTCCTGCGGCGGTCCGGGTCCAGCGAGGCCAGCAGCGGGTCCTGAGCCAAAGCCTCCGTGTCCTCCGGCAGGTAGATGCGGGTGAACAGGCGGTTGGTGAGGCCGCGGGCGAAGAGTGCCACGGAGATGAAGGGTGCGGCGCCCGGCTTTGTGGGGCCGGGGTTGACGGTGGTGAAGGTGAAGACGCCGGAGTTGCCCACGGCACCGCGGCCCCAGCCTGTGAAGGTGTAGCCGTCGCGGACCAGGGAGCCGGTGCGCCGGACGATTTTGCCTTCCGCGTCGGGCTGCCAGATTTCCAGGATGGCGTCGGGGATGGTGTGTCCGGCGCCGTCGTAGACGGTGCCCTGCAACCGGATGGATCCCGGGAATCCGGGGGGCAGGAGCTCGTTGTCCTTTTCGAACGGCAGCGCGTAGCCGTAGAACGGGCCGACGGTCTGTCCCGGGGTGGGAACAAGTTTGGTGCTCATCTTTCCTACTCTCCTGCCTCTTCACTACTGTCGCCTGCTGTACCAAACGCCTCGTTTTCGGTCCAGGTCCGTTTGGGACCGGTCAGGACGATGTCCCAGTTGTAGCCCAGGGCCCATTCGGGCTCGGTGAGGCTGTGGTCGTAGCTGGCCACCAGGCGGTCGCGGGCGTCCTGGTCCACGACGGTCTGGTAGATGGGGTCCAGCGGGAAAAGCTGGTCACCCGGGAAGTACATCTGGGTGATGATGCGTTGGGTGAACTCGGTGCCGAACAGCGAGAAGTGGATGTGCGCCGGGCGCCAGGCGTTCAGGTGGTTCTTCCACGGGTAGGCGCCGGGTTTGATGGTGGTGAACCGGTAGGAGCCGTCCGGGCCGGTGATGCAGCGGCCGATGCCCGTGAAGTTCGGATCGATCGGCGCCGGGTGCTGGTCGCGTTTATGGATGTAGCGGCCGGAGGCGTTCGCCTGCCAGATCTCCACCAGCTGTCCGGCCACGGGGCGGCCGTCGCCGTCCAGGACCCTGCCGGCCACAATGATCCGCTCGCCCAGCGGTTCGCCGTTGTGCTGGATGGTCAGGTCGGATTCCAGTGCGTGCACGTCCTGGTGCCCGAAGGCCGGCGAGTGGAGCTCGATGGTTTCCGGGTCCGCGTGCTGCAGGCTCTTGGTGGGATGGCGCAGGATGCTGCTGCGGTACGGCGGGTAGTCCAGCCGCGGCTGGGTCTCGGGCTGGGCGCCGTCCTTGAGGGCCCTTGCGTAGGCCTCGCCAAGGAGGCTGATCTCCGCGCTGAGGTCCGCCTGGGATTCAATGGCCTTGTCCAGGGGCAGGTGGGCTGCCTTCGGCTCGGCATGGGGCACAAGCTCGTCCGTTTCCAGCTGGGCGTTGATGTCTTCCGGCACGGGCTGACTCCTTTCTGTTCTGTTGATTTGTTGTGTCTGAAGGTGGTTCAGGAGCGGTGCAGGGAGTCGTACTGCACGGCGTGCCTTACGGGGGCGTTCGGGGCGCCGTAGCCGTCGTAGCTGCCGCGGCGTTCCACCATTTCGAAGAAGACACTGCCCACCGTGGCGGTGTAGAAGTGCAGGAATTCCCCGTTGGCATCCCGGTCGAACAGCAGGTTGAGCTCCTGAAGGGTGGCCAGGAACCCGGGCTCGAGGTCGAACCGGGCGTCCAGGTCCTCGTAGTAGTTCGCCGGGATCTGCAGGAATTCCAAACCCCGGCTCCGGGCTGCCCGCGCGGTGGCCACGAGGTCATCCACCGCGAAGGCGATGTGTTCCTGGTAGGTCTGGCGGACTTCGCTCTGTGCCTGCTGCACGGGCGCCAGGTTCAACACCAGCCGCACAGCGCCGTCGCTGGTCTGCATGACCTGTGAGCGGACCAGCCCGCTGGGGCTGGGGACCTCGGCGAACGGCTGGGGTTCCAGGGCCAGTGCGCTGGTGTAGAAGAGTACCGCCTCGTCGAAGTGCTGCCAGGGCTGGGCCAGGTTGACGTGGTCGATGACCGCGCGGGTAGCGGAACCGACGTGTTCCAGGCCTTCCCCGAATTCGTGCGTCCAGGCTGCGGTGCCGTCCGGGCTGCCCTGGCAGAGGAAGATTTCGGTGGAGTCAGGAGCGGAGATGCCCTGGAAAACTTCTTCGTCCGCCTGGACTTTCCGGGCCACGACGGGAGCCTTGAGCTGCTGGGCCCGTGCGGAGGCGATCACGGGGGAATCAACGTCAAACCCCAGTGCCGCGATGGATGGCTCGGTGTGCGAAGCGGCCTGTTCGTTGATGATGACGCGGGCCTGGCCCATGGTCCAGAGCTGGACGTCCTTGGTGCGGTGGCGTCCGGCGAAATCGAAACCGAGCTGGCCCAGGAGCTTCTCCAGCTGCGCAGTATCGTCGGCTTTGACCTCGGCGAAGTTGAAGCCGGCGGGTTCGTTCACTTTGGGCAGCGTGGCCAGTTCCATGGGATAACGATGCCGGGCCGTACCGCCCTTGACCTCCGGGGCGTCGGCGGAGGTGCCGGCGAGCCACTTGGCGCTCTGCTCCTCCAGCCAGATGAGGGAGCGCATGGCGTCCACGGCGGTGCGTTCCACGTCCGACTGGCGGAAGACGTCGTTGAAGACTTCCAGCGAGACCGGTCCGCTGTAGCCGGCGCGGACCACGTGGCCCATGAACTTCGCCAGTTCGAACTGCCCTTCGCCCGGGAAGACGCGGTAGTGGCGGCTCCACGAGAGCACGTCCATGGAGAGCTTCGGGGCGTCCGCCACCTGGACGAAGAAGATCTTGTCCGCGTTGATGTTTTCGATCGGCGCGGTGTCCCAGTCCCGGGACAGAATGTGGAAGGAGTCCAGGCAGGTTCCCAGGTTGGGGTGGTCCACCATGTCCACCAGCCGGCAGGCATGCTCGTAGTCGTTGACGTACTTGCCCCAGGCCAGGGCCTCGTAGGCCACCTTGACGCCGTGGTCCCCGGCGAGGTTGGCGAGCTGCGCCAGCTGTTCCGCCCGGACGGCGTCGTCGTCGATGGTGGCCGTCGCAACGTTGGAGCATACCAGGATGGTGTCCATGCCCAACCGGGACATGAGCTTGAACTTCGCTTCGGCCCGCCGGAGGTTGGTCTTCAGCAGGTCCGGGGTGACGCCGTCGAAATCCCGGAAGGGCTGGTAAAGGTCCAGGCCCAGGCCGAGGTCGGCCGCCATCGCCCGGACGTCCTCGGGGCTCAGCGGGGACGTAACCAGGTCCTGCTCGAAGATTTCGATGCCGTCGAACCCGGCGATGGCGCAGGCCTGCATCTTTTCCTTCAGCGTGCCGGACAGGCAGACGGTGGCGATTCCGGTGCGCATCAGGCGGCCACCTCTTCCGCGGCGACGAGTTCGAGGAAGTGGGCCCGCATGCGGTCGGCGTCGGGTTCGAGGCCGGTGAAGATGCGGAAGGCGTCGGCGGCCTGGCCCACGGCCATGCGTCCGCCGTCAAGCACCTCGCAGCCCTTCGCCCTTGCGCCCCGGACCAGTTCGGTCTCGATGGGGCGGTAGACGATGTCGGCCACCCAGTGCGGCGGCTCCAGGAGGGACATGTCCAGCGGAACACCGGGGTGGGCGGCCATGCCCACGGGTGTGCAGTGCACCAGGCCGTCGGCCTGCGGCATCAGCCGCGGCAGCCCCGCCGTCGTCCCGGCAGTGACCGACTGGTCCGGGAAGAGCGCGGCCAGCTGCGCGGCGCGGGCCGTGCAGCGCCCGGCGTCAGTGTCCACCAGCACGAGTTCGCGGACCCCGGCAGTCAGCAGGGCATAGGCGACCGCGGATCCGGCGCCGCCGGCCCCCAGCTGGACCACGCGGTCCAGCTTCGCGGCGGGAAGGCCGGAGGCCAGTGCCGCAGCGAACCCGGAAAAGTCGGTGTTGTGGCCGACGAAGCGGCCCTCCCTGATGGTCACCGTGTTCACCGCGCCGAGGCGCCGGGCGTCGGGAGTCACCTCGTCCAGATGCTCCAGGACCAGCTGCTTGCACGGGTGGGTGATGTTCAGCCCGTTGAATCCAAGTTGCCGCGCGCCGGCAAGGAGCCCACCCACGGCCTCGCCGGGGAGCTCGAGCTCCAGCAGGTCGATCGGCCGGTAGAGGTACCGGAGGCCCTGCACATCGCCTTCGCGTTCATGCATGTAAGGAGTGAGCGACGGCATTACGCCATCACCCACCAGTCCTACGAGGAAGGACTCTGCTCGACTGCTCATCCGTGTAGCTCCTTTGACAACGGCACTCGGCAGGCGGAGGCGCCTATGGCGCTCCCGGCGGGCCGGGTGATGGGGATTACCTTATCGCACTCGTTCATATGTCGCACTCTTGTTCTCCTAGCGAACATTTCTGCGGATCGCCTAGGACCTACTGCTGCGGAAGCCGCGCTGCGAGCTCCGCCGCAGCGGACTGCAGCAGCGGCACCAAGGCCTCGAGCGCATCCATGCTCATGCGGAACACCGGCACGGCGGTGGCCAGGGAGGCGAAGGCCTGTCCCTGGGCATTGAAGACCGGGACGGCGACGGCACGCATGCCGAGCTCGTTTTCCTCGTCCATCGTGGCGAAGCCGCGGCGGCGGACGAGGTCGATCTCGGCACGGAAGGCCTCGCGGTCCGTGATGGAGAACTGCGTCAGCGGTTCCAGCTCGAGACTCTCCAGAAGCTCGGTGCGGCTGGCGTCGTCGGCGAAGGCCACCAGCGCCTTGCCTACCGACGTCGTGTGCAGCGCCCCGAGATGTCCCGGATCGCTCGTGACGCGGAAAGTCTGCGGGCCGTCGACCTTGTTGACCGTGAGGTGGTGCACCCCGTCGCGCACCGACAAGATGGTGGCCTCCCCCGTCTCTTCGGTGACGCGCCGCAGAATGGGCAGGGCCGTGCCGGCGAAGCCATGGTGGTTGGACACGCGCTGGCCAAGCTGGAAAACGCGCAGGCCGAGGTGGTAGCGGCGGCCGTCCGGCTCATAGTCCACGAACCCGTCGCGGGTCAGGGATCCCAGGAGCCGGTAGGTGGTGCTGAACGGCAGCTCCGCCCGGCGGGAGAGGTCGGCCGCACTCGCACCGCGAGGCTCATCGCCGAGCAGGACCAGCAGGCCGAGGGCCTTGCCCACCATGTCCGTCCGGGCGTCATCCTTCCCGGCCTTTGCACCTTTGACGGCGGCGGAAGAGGTTGGGGGGGCTACTGGGACGGCTGTGTCTTGATTCACACTCATGCCTAATGCTCTCACATCGTGAGAGCTGTTTCTAGATGGTGATTATTTTTGTTGACAAGTGACTGCGCTCACAGTCATGATTGCTACATCGCACAAGTAGCTCCCACCATGTGGCTACGAATCCCGGTCTTTTCCACGAACCTTCGGCTGCGGCACACTGGAGCCATCGGCTGGGACCTTCCTGATCCATCCGCGACAATGTCGTCACACAAAGGAACACCATGAGCCAGACACTCCCGTCCACGACGCCGGGTACCGCCACGGGCGGGACGCCGAAGAAGGCGGCCCTAGCCAGCTTCCTGGGCAGCGCCGTCGAGTACTACGACTTCTTCATCTTCGGTTCCGCGGCGGCGCTGATCTTCCCCAAGGTTTTCTTCCCGGACGCGGACACCAACGCCGCGATCATGTCCTTCGCGACATTCGGCTTCGCCTACGTCGCCCGGCCGGTAGGCGCGGTCATCCTCGGCCACTTCGGGGACCGGGTGGGCCGCCGGAAGGTCCTCATGTTCACGCTTCTGCTGATGGGGGCCTCCACCTTCATCATCGGCTGCCTCCCCGACTTCAAGACGGTCGGCTGGTGGGCTCCCATCCTGCTGGTGCTGGCCCGGCTCTGCCAGGGCCTGTCCGCAGCAGGTGAACAGGCCGGTGCCTCCTCGATGACGCTCGAGCATGCCCCGGACAACCGCCGCTCCTTCTTCACGTCCTGGACCCTGACCGGCACCCAGGGGGGCCAGATCCTCGCCGCCCTCGTTTTCATCCCGGTCCTGGCGCTGCCGGACGAGCTTAAGTACGGTATCGGCTGGCGGATCCCCTTCTGGATGAGCGCGGTCGTGGTGGTCGTAGCGTTCCTGATCCGCCGTACCCTGCACGAGCCGCCGGCCTTCGAGGAAGCCCGGAAGACCGCGCAGATCGCCAAGGTCCCCGTCGCGGATCTCCTGAAGCACCATTGGCGCGATGTCCTCCGCGTGATCGCCTGCGCCTTCATCGCCGCGGTCTCCACCGTGTTCGGCACCCTCGCCATCAGCTACGCCAAGACCGTCGCCAACGTGGACGGCACCACTACCCTCTGGCTGGTCGTCGGCGCCAATCTCGTCGCCCTGGGCACCCAACCGCTGTTCGGCATGCTCGCCGACCGGATCGGCCGCAAGCCGGTCTTCATCTACGGCGCGCTGTCCAGTGCCATCCTCACGCCGGTGTTCCTGCTCAGCCTCGAGTCCCACAGCGTTCCGCTGATGTTCCTGGCCGCGATCGGCTACTTCTCCTTCGGCTACGCGGCCGCCAACGCAGTGTGGCCGTCCTTCTACGCGGAGATGTTCAGCACGAAGGTCCGGTTCTCCGGACTCGCCATCGGCACCCAGCTCGGCTTCCTGATGGCCGGCTTCGCCCCGGCGATCGTCGCGGCCATGGGCGGAATCAAGCCCGGAGGCTGGGTCCAGATCAGCATCTTCACCGCCATCATCTGTGCCATCGCGGCCGTTTCGGCCCTGACGGCCAAGGAATCATTCAAGGTGCCCACCAAGGAACTCGGCCTGCGCTAAGACCCCGCGGCCGGAGCAAAAGGACCAGCCCGACGGCGGTCCGTCCCCTTCCGGGGGCGGGCCGCCGTCAGCGTTGGACTGCCCCTTTAGCGGCCGGTCGCCAGCACGTCGGACAGGTCGTAGGACACCGGCTCCTCGAGCTGGTCATAGGTGCACGAGAGGGGTTCCCGGTCCTCGCGCCAGCGGACGAACTGCGTCGTGTGGCGGAACCGGGCCCCTTCCATATGGTCGTACTTCACCTCCACGACGCGTTCGGGACGCAGGGGCGTGAAGGACAGATCCTTTCCCCCGCTCCACCGGCTGCCTTCCGAGTTGCGCGGCGTCCGGGTACCCTCCTCCTGCTGGATCGGCGCCCACGGGTGGTCAGCCGCATCCGTCACCAGCGGCTGGAGCTCCTCAAAAAGCTCCTTGCGCCGCTTCATCGGAAATGCCCCCACCACCCCGACGTTGGCGAGGACGCCGTCGTCGTCGTACAGGCCCAGGAGCAGGGACCCGATGAGGTCCGGGCCGGACGTGTGGACCCGGTATCCTGCCAGGACGCAGTCAGCGGTGCGCTCGTGCTTGACCTTGAACATCACGCGTTTGTCCGGCTGATACGTCCCGTCCAGGGCCTTGGCCACGATCCCGTCCAGCCCGGCCCCTTCGAACCGGGTGAACCACTGGCCGGCGGTCTCCCGGTCCTGGGTCACGGCCGTCAGGTGGATGGGCGGCGCACTGGCGACCAGCGCCCGCTCGAGGGCAGACCTGCGCTCGGCCAGGGGGCGCGCGGTCAGGTCCTCGTCGTCCAGCGCCAGCAGATCAAACGCGACAAAGCTTGCCGGAGTCTCCTTGGCCAGCATCCGCACCCTGCTGGCGGCCGGGTGGATGCGCTGCTGGAGCGCATCGAAATCGAGCCGGTCCCCGGAGGCCCCCACCAGGATGATCTCACCGTCCACCACGCAGCGCGGGGGCAGGTTCGCCTTCAGCGCCTCGACCAGCTCGGGGAAGTACCGGGTCAGCGGCTTGCCGTTGCGGCTGCCGATCTCCACGTCCTCGCCGTCACGGAAAATGATGGACCGGAACCCGTCCCACTTGGGCTCATAGCTCCATCCGGGCCCGGGGTCCCCGGCCTTTCCGGGAGCTCCCGGAAGGGAAGTTACGGCTTTCGCCAGCATCGGCGCGATCGGAGGCATCAGGGGCAGTCGCATAGGGCCCATTCTTACCCGGCTCTCCGGATGCCGCCACCCCGCCGCAGGGCGTTTTCCTCGACACGCGCACCCCGTGACGGTAGACATTAACGATGGCAACCCTTGGATTCCACGCGTCGCACGAACAAATCAGCCCCGGGCAGCTCCTCAAGGACGTCCAGCTGGCGGAGCGGGCCGGCTTCGACGCCGCGATGTGCTCGGACCACATCGAGCCCTGGTCGGCCCGGCAGGGCCACTCCGGCTTCGCCTGGTCCTGGCTCGGCGCCGCGCTGGCCACCACAAAGCTGCGCTTCGGCGTCGTGACGGCCCCCGGGCAGCGCTACCATCCCGCCATCATCGCCCACGCCTCGGCGACGCTGGCGGACATGTTCCCGGGCCGCTTCTGGATGGCAGCCGGCAGCGGCGAGTACATGAACGAGCACGTCACCGGCGAGGCCTGGCCGGACAAGGAGACGCGGCAGCGGCGCCTGGAGGAGGCGGTCCAGATCATCCGCGAACTGCATGACGGCCAGGAGGTCAGCCGCGACGGCCTGGTAAAAGTCCAGCAGGCCCGGCTCTGGGACGTCCCGGCAATCAAGCCGCCGCTGATCGCGCCGGCCGTGAGCGTGGAAACGGCCCGCCGCTCGGCCGCCTGGGCGGACGGGCTTGTCACCGTGAACCAGCCGGCCGCGAAGCTCAAGGACATGCTCGCCGCCTACCGCGATGCCGGCGGCCGGGGCACGGCCGCCCTGCAGGTGCACCTGTCCTGGGCGCCGGCGGAGGAGGATGCCGTCGCGATAGCCCTGGACCAATGGCGCAGCAACGTCTTCGACCCGCCGATTCCATGGGACCTCCCCACCGCGGCGCACTTCGACCAGGTGAGCGCCGAGGTCGGCGAAAAGCAGGTCCGGTCCACGGTCAACATCTCCGCCGACACCGGGCAGCACGCCGAGTGGCTTGCAGGCTACCTCGACCTGGGCTTCGACGAGCTCTACCTGCATTTCGTGGGCCAGGAGCAGGAGCCCTTTATCGACGCCTTCGCGGAGCGCGTGCTCCCCCAGCTCCGGGCAGCCGGCAGCAGCCCCGCGGAGGCACGCGAGTTGCTGCTGTGAGAATCGCGCAGACCTCGGACCTGTGGTGGAAGAACGCGGTGATCTACTGCCTGGACCCGGAAACCTTTTTCGACGACGACGGCGACGGCACCGGGGACTTCGGCGGACTGATCCAGCGTGTCGATTACCTGGCCGCGCTGGGGGTCACCTGCATCTGGCTCATGCCGTTCTACCCCTCTCCGGACCGCGATGACGGCTACGACGTCACCGACCTGTACGGCGTCGATCCCCGCCTCGGCACCCTCGGGGACGTGGTGGAATTCATCCGGACGGCGAAGGACCGCGGCATCCGGGTGATAGCCGACTTTGTCATCAACCACACCTCGGACAAGCACCCCTGGTTTATCGAGGCCCGGAAGTCGGTGGACAACCCCTTCCGGGATTACTACGTCTGGCGCAAGGACACTCCCCCCGACACCTCCACCGAAGTTGTGTTCCCCGGCGAGGAGAACTCCCTCTGGACCCGGGACGAGGGCAGCGGCGAGTGGTACCTGCACATGTTCGCCAAGCACCAGCCGGACCTGAACGTGATGAATCCCAAGGTGCGGGACGAGATTGCCAAGTCCATGGGATTCTGGCTTCAGCTGGGCCTGGACGGTTTCCGCCTGGATGCCGTCCCGTTTTTTCTGGAGCTGCGCGGCGAACCGGCGGACGCGGCCGCAAGGACCGACCCGCACGAGTACCTGCGTGCCCTGCGCAGCTTCCTGAACCGGCGCTACGGCAGCGCGGTCCTGCTCGGCGAGGTCAACCTTCCGTACGAGGAGCAGCTGGAGTACTTCGGCGGGGACCGGGGAAACGAGCTGAACATGCAGTTCGATTTTCTCTCCATGCAGAACATGTACCTCTCGCTGGCGCGCGAGGATGCGCGGCCGCTGGCCAAGAGCCTCTCCAACCGCCCGGACATATATCCGGACAACCAGTGGGCGATGTTCGTCCGGAACCATGACGAACTGACGCTGGACAAGCTCAGTGACGCGGAGCGCGAAGAGGTCTTCGCCGCCTTCGGGCCGGACGAAGACATGCAGATGTACGGCCGGGGCCTGCGGCGCCGGCTGCCCACCATGCTCAAGGGAGACCCGGCGCGCATCCGGATGGTCTATTCGCTGATGTTCTCGCTGCCCGGCACGCCGGTGCTGTTCTACGGCGAGGAGATCGGTATGGGCGAGGACCTGCGCGCGAAGGGCCGTTCGGCCGTCCGCTCCCCGATGCAATGGGACGACGCCGAGAACGGCGGCTTCTCCACGGCACCGGCCAAGGATCTGGTGGCTCCCGTGGTGGACGGATACTTCGGGCCAAAGAACATCAACGCGGCCGCCGCAAAGCGGGATCCGGAGTCACTCTGGAACTTCATTGCCACGCTTATCCAGCGCTACCGTGAAAGTCCCGAACTCGGCTGGGGTGAGTTTGAGCTGATTCCGCACCGGGCAGACAAAGTCCTGCTGCATCGGTGCAACTGGGCCGGATCAACGGTCGTCCTCGCGCACAACTTTGGAGCGGAACCGGCATCGGTGGCCGCCAACGCCACCTCGCCCGGAAATCCGCAACCGGGCTTTTCCGGTGCCGTGCTGCGTGACCTGCTGGGTGGACACGATGTCCCGGTGGCGGACGACGGCGGCTTTGAGCTGGAGCTGGACCGTTACGGTTACCGCTGGTTCCGGATCCGGCACCCCGGGGACCGCCACATTCCGTGAGGGTCGGTAACGGCCCGGCCGCCCAATCCTTACCCACCGCTTACCGTGCGGAAATCCGGCGGCAACATTGGCGCAGGAGACTTGAGGGGCCGGCAACAGCAGGCACCAGCTCCAGTCCGGGAGGCCCCGCCATGTTAAAGGAAGCCAACGCCCATGTGACCCGTATCCGCGCCGTGGACCAGCTGCATCGCGGCGACGAAATAGAAGCCCGCCTGCGTGTCGGCCCGAACTACGACGACGTCGTGGTCCGCCGCGGCAGTGTCCAGGAGACCGCCCCGGGAATCGGCGTCGTCTGGATTCTGGACCGGGCGTCGGGCACCCGCAAAGCCGTCAATACGGACGAGTGCAGCCTTTGGCGGATCGCTTGAGGCCGCTAGCCTCCTGCGACCGACTGCATGATCAGCAGTTCCTGGCCGGGTGAGACCTCGGTGGCCAGACCCTGCAACCGGCGGATCTCATTCCCGTTGACGTATATATTCACGTAGCGGCGGACTTTCCCGGTTTCATCGCGCAGCCGCCTTGAAAGGGCCGGATAGCCCCCGGTCACCGTGTCCAGCACTCCCGCTACCGTAACCGCCGCGTCGGCGGGCGCAGTCAGGACGGACTGCCCGCCGGCCAGCGGCTGAAGCACACTGGGGAGCAGGACGCTGATCTCATCCATGGGGGACCTGCGCGGTCAGGGCGACGTCCGGCACGGCGGCTCCTGCCGGGGACACCGCAGCAGCCCGCACGCACAGCACGTCCGGGAGGTGCGAGGCCACCTCCGCAAAGGTTTCGCCCTCATCCGCACTGGCGTACACGCTGCCGCCGCGGGTTCCGAAGTACACGCCGGCCGGCTCCGCCGCATCAACGCACGCTGCGTCGCGAAGCACGGAGTTGAACTCGGCCTGCGGAAGCCCCGCCTCGAGCCGGGTCCAGCTGGCACCCGCATCACTGGTCCGGTGGACGGCCAGCCTGCCTTCCGGCGGGATCCTTTCCCCGTCGGCCTTCAGCGGGATCACCCACGCCGTGCCGGCCCGGCGTGGGTGGGTGAGCATGACAAACCCGAAATCGGCCGGAAGCCCTTCCGCAATCGATTCCCAGTGTTCGGCGTCATCGTCGGTGCGGTACACGCCGTGGTGGTTCTGCGCGTAAAGGCGGCCCTCCACTGACGCATCGGCTGCGATCTTGTGGACGCACTGGCCGAATTCCGGATTCGGATCCGGCATGAAGTACGCGGATATCCCCTTGTTCCTGGGCTCCCAGGAGGTACCGCCGTCGAGCGAGCGGTAAACCCCGCCGGTGCTCATGGCAATGTGGACCTTTTCCCCGGTGGGGTCCACCACGATCGAGTGCGCTGCGGCGCCACCATAGCCGGCACCCCATTGGCTGCGGTGCGGGTGGTCCCAGAGCCCCCGGTTCAGTTCGAAGTGTTCGCCGCCGTCCGTGGACTTCCAGACGGAAATGGGTTCGCAGCCGGCCCAGACCACTCCGGGGCGGGACTCGGCGTCGGGGTGGATCTGCCAGACGCGTTCGAGGGCCGCCTCCGTACCTTCGGGAAAGCGGATGGCACCCTGCTCGGGCTCGTTCCAGCTCGCCCCGAGGTCATCGGAGTGGAAAACCGTCGGTCCCCAGTGCTCGGACCGGACACCGGCCAGGACGCGCGTCCCGCCCTGGCGCGTGTCGATCGCGATGCTAGGGACCTCGCTCATCAGGAAATGCGGGCCCGACAGGGACCAGGCCGTGCGGTCGGGACTGCTGGCCAGCCAGAGCCCTTTTTTGGTGCCGATCGCCAGGACATAACTGTCTGCGGTAGCCATGCCCCCATGCAACCACCCCGGCCGGGGGGCCGCAACGGTTTCAGCCCGCTGGTTTTGCCCGCAGGAGGGGCTCAGTCGACGAATTCGGACTGGATCTCGATAAAGTCCCAGTCCGCGTCTGCGAGCACCTGCGGGACGTCCTCCCGTCGGGGACCGCCGGCTTCGGCGATCCCCTGCAGCACGGGCAGCGGGATCTCGTCGGCGCGGAGGTTCTCCCGCAGCCACTCCTTGCTTGCCAGATCCAGATCCAGCCACCACATGAAGATTTCCACGGTGGTCACCCTCCCTTACGTTCTTAAACGTTAGGCCGCGCACCGGAGGTCTTCAAGGGCCACCCGCTGGCGGCGGCCACCCGGGCCCGCAGGCTCCCGGCCTCACCGCCGCATTCTTGCGAAGGAACTCTAGCCCTCACATTCGACGCAGTATTTGTGGCCGTTCTTTTCGCGGGCGATCTGGGACCGGTGCCGGACCAGGAAACAGGAATAGCAAGTGAACTCGTCCTCGGCCTGCGGGATGACCTGCACAATGAGTTCCTCGGCAACAAACTCGCCGCCCGGGACCATCGTGTCATCCAGCGCGTCGGATTCATCCAGTTCCCGGACCACGCTGCGGGCGTCGGGTGCATTCGCCGACTGCAGCGCTTCCAGGGAACTGTCCTGGGACTCCTTGACGTCGGAGCGTACTTCGTCGTAATCGGTTGCCACTTAGGTGGTTCTCTTTTCTGTCGTTCTTGTCTGACGGGAGTGCAACATACACGATGGGTATGGTATTCCCGGGCCGATGGAGAAGTCGTCGCCGCCAACGTCGAAGTGTACCCGCCAGCGGGTCTGAACGAAAAGCCGTGAGCTGCATCCGCCGGGCTGGCCCCTGTTCAGGCCCCGCCGGGCGGGCAACAATTGAGTATGTCCGACGACGGCCCCACCGGTATGGCACCCCTCGTGGTCGGCGTCGTGCCGGGGCAGTACCCGGAAGTGCTGCGGGCGGCCGCAACACTGGCCGACGGTCTGTCCGCGCCGCTAATCTGCGCCTACGTTGACGAGGCCAGCTATCTGGTGGAGTGGGATCCGGCGCGGCTGGCGCACCGGCTGTCCCTGCACCCCGACGCGGACGATGCCGAAATCCGGGCCGTGACCCAGGAGCTGCGTTCCGTGGCCGGGGCGGCCTGTGACGGCCTGGGGGTTGCGTGGACTCTGCGGACTCTGGCCGGTGACCCTGCCCGGGCGCTCGGCAGGCTCGCCGCCGAAGCAGGCGCGGGCATGATCATCGTCGGCACGCCCGAGCGCGGTCTCGGGCACCGGATTTCCGAGGCCCTCAACGGATCCGTGGCGGCGTGGCTCAGCCACCACCAGAACTGCCCGGTCCTGATCGTCCCCGCCCCCGAGCTCGGCCCGGCGCGCCTGCCACGTACTTCCGGTCCCGCCGGCAGTGCCTGACCGTGGCGGAAATCCGCGGCTTTCTGCCCGTCCAAAAAGTAAAGCGAAAGTAGTTATTCGAGGCGCTGGCCTTCCCCGGAGATCACCAAGTAAGCTTATTTTCGTAGCCCGATGAAGGGACTACCCCAAAAGCTGCTCCGGAGTGCGTATCCCCCAATAACGCGCTCCGGAGCCTTTTTGTGCCCTGACTGTTCGGGTTGGAGCCTATGGATACCCCTAGGGGGTACTTGACGGATACCCCCGTGGGGTATAGGTTTGCGGCATGAACGAGTCTGAACTCCAAACGATGACTCCTGCTGACGCTGCGCACGGACTGCCCGGCTACAGCCCCAGCAAGGAGGCCTACCTACGCCGGCTGAAGCGGATTGAAGGTCAGGTCCGCGGCATCGCCCGCATGGTCGACGAGGACAAGTACTGCATCGACATCCTCACGCAGGTCGCCGCGGTCACGAAGGCATTGCACGCGGTCAGCCTGGGGCTGGTGGAGGAACACATCGGCCACTGTGTTGTCGGGGCGGCCTCAGAACCCGACCCGGAGCTCCGCGCCGGCGCCATCGACGCCAAGGTCAAAGAGGCCACCGATGCCATCGGCCGCCTGCTGCGGTAGCGGCCGCCCCTCCCAGCACACCATCGGATTGCCGCTACCCTGCTTTCCCCGACACCGTCCCCCACCAAGGAGCAAGCCATGAGCACCGTTTCCACCACCGTCAACGTTTCCGGCATGACCTGCGGCCACTGCGTGTCCTCGGTCAGCGAAGAGCTGGAGGCGCTTGCCGGCGTCGAGCAGGTCGACGTGGACCTGAACGCCGGCGGCGTTTCGACAGTCACCATCACCTCCACCGAAGCATTGTCCGCCGCCGAGATCGGCGAGGCGATCGCCGAAGCAGGCTATCTGATGGTGGCCAACGAAGCCTGAGACCGGGGCAGCCGCAAATCGGCGGCAAGCCGCACCACCGCTGTGCGAACAAGGAAGAAGCCGTGAGTACCGAACACCTGCTGGACCAGCCGGGAAGCCGCATGATCGACCTCGACATCGAGGGCATGACCTGCGCCTCCTGCGTCAACCGCGTCGAACGCAAGCTGGGAAAGCTTAGCGGCGTCGAGGCGTCGGTCAACCTTCCCCTTGAGTCGGCGCACGTGAAGGTCCCCATGGACATCACGGACGAGCAGATCACCGCCACGGTGGCGGCAGCAGGCTACAAGGCCACGATCCGTCCGGGCACCAGAACCACTGCGCCCGGGCCGGCCGAACTGAGCGCCGGCACCGGGGAGCCGGCCAGTTCCCGTTCCGCGGAGGACCATCTTGCCCACGGTGGAACCGCGGTGACGCTGCGCCCGCGACTCATCGTGGCCGCCGCACTTACGGTCCTGGTGCTGTTGGTCTCCATGGTCCCGGCGTTCCAGTTCGCCAACTGGGGGTGGGTGGCCGGCGCCCTCGCCCTGCCGGTCGTGAGCTGGGCGGCGTGGCCTTTCCACCGGGCGGCCGCAGTTAACGCCCGGCATTTCGCGTCCACGATGGACACCCTCGTGTCCCTCGGTGTGACCGCAGCCTATCTGTTCTCAGCCTGGCAGCTCGTCGCTGATCCGGGGCTGACCGGACGACCCCAGGCAATGGGCGGCGCGGAGCCGGATCCGGGCGGGCTGTACTTCGAGGTGGCCTCCGTCGTCACCACCTTCCTGCTGCTAGGCCGCTATCTGGAGGCCAATGCCAAGCAAAAAGCCGGCGACGCCCTGCGTGCCCTGCTGGATCTTGGCGCCAAGGATGCCACCGTCCTGCGCGGCGGGAGCGAATACCAGGTACCGGCCGACCGGCTGGCCGTGGGCGACGTGATTGTGGTCCGCCCCGGCGAGAAGATCGCCACTGACGGCGTGGTCCTCGATGGCTCCTCAGCGGTGGACGCCTCCCTGGTGACCGGCGAGTCAGTTCCGGTGGAAGTCAGGCCGGGCAGCGCGGTCACGGGTGCCACGATCAACACCTCCGGAAGGCTCCTGGTCCGCGCCACCCGCGTAGGATCAGAGACCACTCTTGCCCAGATGGGCCGGCTGGTTTCCCAGGCGCAGACCGGAAAGGCTCCGATCGCGCGCCTCGCGGACCGGATCAGCGCGGTATTCGTCCCCGTGGTCCTGGCCATCGCCGCCATCACATTTGCCGCGTGGCTCCTCGCTGCCGGACCCTCTGTCACCGATGCCGGACTCCGTGCCGCCTTCACGGCAGCCGTGGCCGTGCTGGTAATCGCCTGCCCCTGCGCGCTGGGCCTCGCGACGCCGGTCGGGCTCCTCGCCGGAACCGGCCGCGGGGCCCAGTTGGGGATCCTCATCAAGGGGCCCCGGGTCCTGGAGGACACCCGGACGGTGGACACCATCGTCCTGGACAAGACCGGAACCGTCACCACCGGCCGCCTCGCCGTCGACGGCACGCAGGCGTTCAGCCCGTTCAGCGACGACGAAGTCCTGCGCCTGGCCGGGGCCGTGGAGGCCGCGTCCGAGCACCCCATTGCCCGGGCCATCGCCGCAGCAGCCCTCGCGGCAGAGCGGCAACGCAACGACGCGGCCCGGCTGCCCGCCGTCGTCGGCTTCCATTCGGCCCCCGGCGGCGGCGTTCAGGGAACCGTCTCCGGGCGGAGCGTCACCGCCGGCCGCACCGGCTGGCTGCAGGAAAACGGGGTGGAGTTTCCGTCCGCCCGCCAGGGTCTGCTGCGCCGCGCGGAGGAGACCGGGGCCACCGCCGTCTGGCTGGCCGTGGACGGCGAGCTGGCCGGTATCATCAGCCTGCGTGACACGCTCAAGCCCGGCTCCGCGGCTGCTGTCGACCGGCTCCGTCGGCTGGGCCTCCGGCCGATCCTGCTCACCGGAGACAACGAGGCGGTGGCGGCCCAGGTTGCGGCTGCCGTCGGAATCAGCCCGGGTGACGTATTTGCGGGGGTCCTGCCGGCCGGCAAGGTGGAGGCGGTGCGGAGCCTCCAGGCAGGAGGCGCCACCGTGGCCATGGCCGGAGACGGAGTGAACGATGCTGCGGCGCTGGCTCAGGCCGACCTGGGCATCGCGATGGGCTCCGGCACGGACGTCGCCATCGAGGCGGCGGACCTGACGGTCATGGGCAATGATCTTGGGCAGGTGGCCATGGCCATCGAGCTGTCCCGCCGGACGCTGAGGACCATCAAGGCCAACCTCTTCTGGGCGTTCTTCTACAACGCCGTCGGCATTCCGGTGGCCGCTCTGGGGCTGCTCAACCCCATGATCGCCGGCGCAGCGATGGCAGCGAGCTCCGTCCTGGTGGTGGCGAACTCGCTGCGGCTCCGCGGCTTCGGGAAGTAGCCGGTTCCCCCGCCACGGCTCCCGCGGAGGCCGCGCCGGACTTCAGGCGGTGCCGTAGCGGATTTCGGCCCGGGCCCGCGCTTTGGCCGCCTCCGCGTCCCTGTCCTTGGCCGGAGCGTGCGTCACCAGCGATTCGAGCAGGTGCTCGGTGGCGTGCGCGATCTCGTGGACGGCCCGGTTGAAGGCTTCCTCGTTGGCTTTGGACGGCTTGGTGCTGCCGCTGATCTTGCGCACGTATTGCAGTGCGGCGGCCTCCACTTCGGCTGCCGTGGCGCGGGGTTCGAAGTTATGCAGGGTATGGATATTGCGGCACATATCCCTATGCTAGGCGCCGGACCGCTCGGGATCGAGGGTTGCGACCGCCTCCGACGGCGTCGCCGGCGGCAGGAAGGTCCCTGCCGCTGCGCCGCGAAGCTCGTCCAGCCGGACGAGGACCACGCCGCCGACAATCAGGACGCCGCCCAGGAGCTGTACGGGCCCGGGCAGTTCACCGAGCAACAGCCATGCCCAGAGCACCGCGAACAGCACTTCGGTGAGCGAGACGAAGGACGCCACCTTGGAGCCGAGGGACCGGGCGGCCACTATGCCGGAGACGTATGCCAGGACCGTTGCGAGCACCACGAGCCCGCCCAGCGCCACCCACCAGGGGGTGGTCCACGGGCCCAGGTGGGTATCGGCGGTGCTGAACGCCATCGGCAGCAGGCCGGTCGCGGCCGCAAGCCACATGACCAACGCGCCCACCATCAGCCCGCCGGAGGCGAGCACGATCGGCGGGAGGGTGTCGTTCTCCTTGGCGGTGATGAAGAAGTAGATCACGAGGCAGACGGCGGCCGCGATCCCCCACAGGACACCCACGGGATCGATCCTGACGGCCCCCGTGAGGTCCAAAACCAGGACCAGGCCGCCCAGGGACAGGACGGCGCCGGCGATGGTCAAGGGGCCCGGACGTTTCCGGCCCGCGGCCCAGAGCCAAAGCACAATCATCACCGGGGCGAGGTACTCGAGCAGCAGGGCGACGCCTACGGAGAGCCGCTCCACTGCGTTGAAGTAGAAAAGCTGGCAGGCAGCGACGCCGATGAGCCCGAAGAGGAGCACGGTGATCCAGTTATCGCGCAGCTGGTGCCAGCGGCCGCGCAGGGCAACGACGGCGGGAACGGCCAGGATCAGCGCGGCCCCCGTGAGGCGCGCCGTGACCGCCGCACCCGGCGTCCAGCCGGTTTCCAGCAGTGCCTTCGCGAACGATCCGGATAGCCCGAACACGGCGGAGGAAAACACCGCCACTCCCAGTCCGGATGCCACGAATCCGGAGGCCACGCGGGCCACGCGGGTCCTGCCGGTTCGAGGCGCGCGCTTTGCGGTTGTCCGCGGGTCGGTGCCCCACGCGTCGGTGCCCCGCGCGTCGGCCGGGTTCCGGGGCGGTGCGTCGGCGGGGCGGTGTGCTGCAGACACGGACTGTCTCCTGTCAGGAGTAAAATGGGGTTATGGTCATGACCGTACGCCACCGCCACGTAAGGAGTCAACATGGTTTTTGCCCCTGACACGGAAGTTGCCTTGCGTTCCGTGGTCCATCTCATCAACACCGCCGCAAACGGCGACGAGGAGCTTGCGACGACGGCGGACCTGGACCGCTTCCTGGCGGCGGAGGGCTTCACGGGCTCGCGGACCCGGGATGCGGCCGAACTCGCCAGCGTGCACCGCCTCCGGAGTGAGCTGGCGGGACTCTGGCTTGCCGGCGAGTCTGCGGCCGTGGACACCCTGAACCGGCTCCTGCGGGAGGCCCGGGCGCTCCCCCAGCTGGTCAAGCACGACCAGTGGGACTGGCACCTGCACGCCACCACACCCGAGGCTCCGCTGGCCGACCGGATGAGCACTGAGGCGGCCATGGCCCTCGTCGATGTGATCCGCAGCAAGGAGATGGACCGGCTGCTGGTCTGCGCGGCGGATGACTGCGACGCGGTGGTGCTGGATCTCAGCCGCAACCGCTCCAAACGCTACTGTGACACCGGAAACTGCGCGAACCGGGCGCACGTTGCGGCCTACCGGGCGCGTAGGGCGGCCTCGTAAGCGCGCAAGGCGGCATCGTGAGCCCGCAGGCGGCGTGAACCGGCGTCGTCAACCCCGCCACGACGGGGCCACCGCGGCTACCGGCCGGCTAGCGAAAATCGTCTCCGGCAGTGCCGTCGGGGTTCGTCCCCGGGGCTTCCGACCCAGGACGTGGCGGGTATCCGCCGGGACCGGAAGCGGGCTTCCGGGAGCTCAGGTTTATGCCCGAGCCCTTGCCCAGGTGCTCGTCGTTGCCTTTGTAGCTCATGGAGAACATGGCTGCCATGACCAGGGTGACGATGAACGCGATGCCGGCACCGGTGAAGGCGAGGTCGAACCGGGGGGCCTTGGCGCTGCCGCCGGAGGCGAAGATGAGGACGGCGACGAAGGCGAGCACTGCCCAGAACGCGGAGAACATGAGGGGTCCCTTGACCGAGGTCCGCAGGCTTCGCGGTTCTCCGGGTTTCTGCTGAGCCAAGGTACTTCCTCCTGGAGCCGACGCCGGGGGCGTGGCGGTTGTGGTGCTGCGGTTGTTTACCGCCATCTGATCTACCGGGTTTTTTTCTATGGCGTTTTTCTACGCCGGGTAGAACCTGTCCTTACTAGTTTACGTCCTTTGCGGAATCCCGCCGCGCATCATGCCGCAGGGTCAATCCCGCAAGCAGCCACAGGACCCCGCCAATGATGGCGCCCCCGCCCGCAACACCGAGGAGCGCGTGCGGCCCCAGGCCGATGAAGAAGGGCAGCGCGGCCGCCGTGCCGATCCCGATCACGCCGGAGGCGGTCCAGTCCCGCGCCAAAACGCTGCGGCCGCGGTTGGTGGTGCCGAGGTACAGTTCCGCAACAGCGGCCAGTCCCAGGCCGAGCGCCCCGAGGACGCCGAAGACGAGGCTGCTCCCGAGCAGCCCGACGGCGGCGCCGGTGCCGGCGAGCAGCGAGCCCGCGGCGGCCAGGATTTTGCCGGCTCCGGTACCGCTCCGGAAGCCCGCCTTGTTGACGCCCCAGATCAACACCGCTCCGGTGCCGAGCAGGTAGAGCCCGGCCGCCCAGCCCATCCCGGCTTCGGTGGGGGAAGCCCAGAATACGGTGAGCGCACCGAAGCCCAGCGCGACGGCGGCCCGGACCAGGACGGGCTTCCAGAGGTCCGCTGCGGCATTCAGGGCGGTGGGCGCATCAGGGTTTGCGGGGAGAGTCACCCGTCCAGTTTAGTGGGACGCGGCCGGGCCGGCGTGCTGCGGTTCAGCGCACGCCGAGCACCATCCACCGGTCCGTACGCGCGCGCAGTCCCAGAGTCAGGGCGCGGGCCAGCATGTAGCCCAGCGAGAACGCCGCCCACAGCCAGAGCAGCCCTGCACCGCCATCGGCCCCGGACATCCACACGGCCAGCAACAGCGGAACGTAGAGGACAAGGTTGACGACGCCCGCGACGGCCAGGTATTTCGCATCCCCCGCCCCGATGAGCACCCCGTCCAGGACGAACACATATCCGGCGATAGGCTGGCCCGCCGCGAGCACCCACAGCGCGAGCGTGAGTGCTGAACGGACCCCCGCATCCGAGGTGAACAGGAGGCCGGCCCACGGAGCGACGAGAGCCAGCACTACGCCGGTGAGCACCCCGAAGCCGAGACCCCACCGGATCATGGTGCCGGTTAGTTCCCTGACCGCCGCCGGATGGCCCGCGCCGAGCTCCTTGCCGATCAGGGCCTGCGCCGCAATGGCGAGGGCGTCCAGCGCGAACGCCAGGAAGGTGAAGACGGTCATCGCGAGCTGGTGCGCAGCGAGATTCACCGGGCCCTGCGCGGTGACCACCAGGACCGTGGCGAGGATGGCAATCCGCAGGCTGAGCGTACGCAGCATCAGCCACGAGCCGACCCGAGTCATTGACCTGATGCCGCGCCAGTCCGGCAGCAGGGACACCCCGTGGCTGCTGGCGTTGCGCCGGACTATCACCACATAGACGAGGGCCATGGCCCACTGCGCAATGCTGGTGCCGACGGCGGAACCCGTGACGGACCAGTGCAGCCCGTAGACCAGGGCGAGATTGAGCAGGATGTTCAGCGTGAAACCGCCGGCAGCGACGACGAGCGGGGTGCGGGTGTCCTGCAGGCCCCGCAGCACACCGGTGCCCGCGAAGATCAGCAGCATCGCGACGAGGCCGGGCATGGCCCAGCGGAGGTAGTCCACGGCGAAGACCCGCACCTCGCCCTGCGCTCCCATGAGCCCCAGGAGAGGGTCGGCGGCAATGAAACCTGCCACCGACAGAATGATTCCCAGCAGCAGGGCGAGCCAGACGCCGTCGCGGCCGGCGGCGAGGGCCTGGGACAGCTGTCCGTTGCCAACCGCCCGGGCCACCGCCGGCGTCGTGGAGTAGGCCAGGAAGACCATCAGGCCCACCACCGTATGCAGCACCGCGGAGGCCAGGCCGACGCCGGCGAGCTGGGCCACGCCGAGGTGGCCGATGATCGCCGAATCGGCGAGCAGGAACAGCGGTTCGGCGATCAGGGCACCGAAGGCCGGGACGGCAAGGCGAAGAATGTCCCGTCGCCGGCTGCCCGGGGCCGGCATGGTGGCGGAGGGCGGGGGAGTCGCATGCACGGAACAACCCTAACCGTGAGGCGGGGGCTCCCGAAGGCAAAGCGCGAAATAATTAGTTGACATTTCAACTAATCACGGTGGAGACTTAATTCTGAACGCAACCGCTGCCGCAGGCCCGAAGTCGCGGAGCTCCCCTTTACGAAACGGTAGAAACCATGAACCAGTCCGTCCTGACCACCTCCGCCCGCACCATCCTGCGCCTCGTCACCGGTTTTCTCTTCGCCGCCCACGGCTGGCAGAAGTTCAACGAATTCACCATCGCGGGCACCCAGGCCTCGTTTGTGAAGATGGGTGTTCCGGCCGCGGAAGTGGCCGCCCCCGTGGTCGCCACCCTGGAACTGGTGGGCGGCCTTGCGCTGATCCTCGGAGTGCTCACCCGCGTATTCGCGGCGCTCCTCGCTCTCGACATGCTGGGCGCCCTGGTCCTGGTCCACGCCCCGGCGGGTGTCTTCGCCGCAAGCGGTGGCTTCGAACTGGTGCTGCTGCTGGCCGCCGCAGCCGCGGCCGTAGCCCTGGTCGGCGCGGGCAAGGTCTCCGCGGACAAGGTGCTGTTCGGCCGGCACGGCTCGAAGCTGGGCGCCCTGGTTTAGGCCCCGCACCTCTCTGTCTGCACGCAGCAGGCTCCACCCCCGGCCATGAGCCGGCACAGCGGGCGGCCACCATTGGTGGCCGCCCGTCGTCGTCCTCCGGGTACCGGCTTGTGGCGGTCCCGGTCGCGATTGTGTCGCTTGCCAGGGCCGGTTCGGCGGAGCCTCAGTAAACTTCCAGCATGAGTCAGACCGCCGCCAACTCCGTGACCCTCCGCTTCCTTGCCGCCCCCACCGACGTCGGCCACAGCGGTTCGGTTGACGCTGGCACCGTGCTGGAGTGGGTGGACAAGGCAGCCTACGCCGCCGCCGTCGGCTGGTCGAAGTCCTACTGCGTGACGGCCTACGTCGGGAACATCCACTTTGCGGACCCGGTCAACAGCGGCGACATGGTTGAGGTCGAAGCCACGATCGTCTACACGGGACGGTCCTCGATGCACATCCGGACCGTTGTCTCCTCGGGCGACCCCAAAGGCGGCCCGGCCACCATGCGCAGCCAATGCATCGTCATCTTCGTTGCCGTCGGTGAAGACGGCAAACCGATTCCCGTGCCGCAGTTTGCACCGGGATCTCCCGCGGAAATCGAGGAGCGGGAGGACGCCATCGCCCGGATCAAGGTCCGCGAGGACATCGTCCAGGCCATGAAAGACCAGGAATATACGGATGCCGGCACGGCTGAACGGGTGGTCCTGCGGTTCATGGCTGCCCCCACAGACGTGAACTGGGGCGGCAAGGTGCACGGCGGGATCGTGATGAAGTGGATCGACGAGGCTGCCTACGTGTGCGCCTCCCGTTACTGCGGGCTGGACACGGTGGCGGTATTTTCCGGCGGCGTCCGCTTCTACCGGCCGCTGCTGATCGGGCACGTGGTGGAGGTTGAGGCGAGGCTGGTCTACACGGGGACCAAGGGCATGCACGTCGCCGTCCACGTCCGCTCCGGAGACCCGAAGGGACGCGAGCTGGCGCTCACGACGTACTGCCTGACCGTGATGGTTGCCCGCGACGAGACCGGCACGTCAGTCCCCATCCCGCAGTGGATTCCCGTGTCCGAGGAAGACAAGCGTCTGCACGCCCACGCCCGTGAGCTGCTTGAGATCCGCGGACGGGCCCCCGGAAACCGGCTGCCCAACCACCTGCTCCCGCCCGGCGACCCGCAGCAGCTTCCCGCGGCAGGCCCACCCGGACGCCGGGGCGGCGCCAGCTGAACGTTAGAAGCCGCCGCCGCCCGCGTCGGCGGCCATGTTGGCAAAGCGTGAGTAGTGGCCCTGGAACGCCACCACTATGTCCTTGGTCGGGCCGTTACGGTGCTTGGCGATGAGGATGTCCGCTTCGCCGGCACGCGGGGATTCCTTGTCATAGACATCCTCGCGGTGCAGCAGGATGACCATGTCGGCGTCCTGCTCGATGGAGCCGGACTCGCGCAGGTCGGAGACCATTGGCCGTTTGTCCTGGCGCTGCTCGGAGCCACGGTTCAGCTGCGACAGGGCGATCACGGGAACCTGTAGCTCCTTGGCGAGCAGTTTCAGCGCACGCGAAAACTCGGACACTTCCTGCTGGCGTGATTCCACCTTCTTGCCGGAGCTCATCAGCTGCAGGTAGTCCAGGATCACGAGTTTGAGGTCGTGCTGCTGCTTGAGGCGGCGGCACTTTGCACGAATTTCCATCAGCGACATGTTGGGGCTGTCGTCAATGAACAGCGGGGCGTCATTCATCCGGCCCATAGTGGTCGCGATCTTGGACCACTGCTCATCCTTGATGGTGCCCTTGCGGAGGTCCTGGAGGCCGATGGTCGCCTCGGCGGACAGCAGGCGCATGGCGATCTCGTTGCGGCCCATTTCCAGTGAGAACATGACGGTGGCGAGGTTGTTCTTGATTGCGGCCGAACGCGCGAAGTCCAGGGCGAAGGTGGACTTGCCGACGGCCGGACGCGCGGCGATGACAATCATCTGGCCCGGATGCAGGCCGTGGGTCAGTTCGTCGAGCTCATAGAAGCCGGTCGGAACACCCGTCATTCCCTCCCCGCGGTGGCCGGAGGCCTCGATCTCGTCGACGGTGGACTCCATGACGTCCTTGAGGACGACGTAGTCTTCCGCCGTACGGCGCTCGGCCACGGCGTACACCTCGGCCTGGGCCTGGTTAACCAGGTCCTCCACTTCACCGTCCTGCCCGTAACCGAGCTGCACGATCTTGGTTCCGGCATTCACCAGGCGGCGCAGGACCGCGCGCTCTGCGACGATTTCGGCGTAGTACCCCGCATTGGCGGCGGTGGGGACGGTCTGGATCAGCTCGTGCAGGTACGCCGGGCCGCCGATCCGGTTGATTTCGCCGCGCTTTGTCAGTTCGTCCGAGACCGTGACAGCGTCGGCAGGTTCACCGCGGCCGTAAAGATCGATGATGGCCTCGTACACCGTCTCATGGGCCGGCCGGTAAAAGTCCTGGCCACGCAGGATCTCGACGACGTCGGCAATGGCGTCCTTGGACAGCATCATGCCGCCCAGCACCGATTGTTCCGCAGGGATGTCCTGCGGCGGCCTGCGGCTGCCCTCGGATGCGCGCGTGCCCTCGAGTGTATCCAGATGCGTTACTGACAAAACTGCCGTCCTCTATCGTGTGCCGCGACGGATGATCATCGCCGGCCTCATAAGCCAACTGCCTGGTGAATGACGTGGTGGCCGCCTTGGTGACCAAGCGCCCAGCCGAGGCGTCCGGCCCGGCGTATCCGACAAGCCCAGTCCTATCAGGGGGCTCCGACAGTGCTGTCGCCGTCACCGAAAACCGGTGCCGGGCACCCCTTCAGGGACACCGGAGAGCCAAAGAAGCTGGGTCCAAGTTCCCGGCCGTCCGCGTCCGGCGCCCGGTCTCCAGCTACGCTATCCCCCCACCGAGCCCGCACCAACCCGCACGGGCCGCGGCGCTGTGGATAACCTGTGCACTTCCGCATCATGCTTGTGCACAGCCTGTGGGAAGTCCTGTGGATAGAATATTAGTTAGCCTCCCAATAGGGCCCTGACCTGCGAAAACGTAGCCTTCACCTTGTGGACACAAAACTTTTTCCGATTATTTTCATCCACAGCCCGCGGCGGCCGCTGGGGATACACAGTCCGAAGGGAAGGCACACAAGGGCCCAAAAACGGGCATTTCGTGACGTCAGTCACGCCCGCGCCGGAATTGACGAAGCGCCCTGCTCCGTGTACGGGCGCCGCCGAAACCTGCTGTGAACAACCGCAATCTGGCTTATGCTCTAAGCATGGGCGAAGTATTGCTGGTCATCCTCCCCGCCCTCATCCTGGCGGCGGTCCTGTGGGCCTTCGCCACGGCCCTCAGACCCCGCGATTTCGGCATGTCGGACGCGGAGCGCTATCAGCTTGAGCTGGCGGCCCGCTCCCAGGCGCACTACGCGGCACAGGTCCAGGCGGCCACGGCGGCGCGGGCCCGGGTGGACGCCGTCACACGTCCAAGCCAGAACGAGCAACAACAGTTTCAGCATGGCCATCAGAGTCCGGCGCTGCCGGGCGGGCAACTGAATCCCCAGCTAACCGGGCAGCTGCAATCGTTGGTCCGGAGCGGCAAGAAGGTCCAGGCCATTAAGCTGTTGCGCCAGGCGACGCACTCAGATCTCTTGACCGCCAAGAGTTACGTAGATCGGCTGTAGTACATGGAATCCCTGATCATCCCCGTCCTGATCCTGGCACTCGTCGGAGCCGGCGTGCTGCTGGCGGCCAAGGCGATCGGCCGGCGCGCGGCCAAGGTCCAGCCGGGTTCAGAGCCAGAGTCCCCCCGGGATCCCGTCGAGCTGGCGCGAACGGCCGCCGCCAGGCTGGACCAGGAACAGCACCGGCGCCTCTACGCCCTCATCGCGCAGGGACAGGCCATGGCAGCCATCAAACTGTACTTTGAGTCCACGGGCGAGGGCCTGCGTGCCTCCCGCGACGCCGTTGGGGCTCTGGCGGCCCACCCGCAGCCGTTCCGGCCGCCTGCTTCCGAGCCGGCCCCTGCCGACGACGAGGACGACACGCCGCAGCGCTTCCCGTACCGCTACCGTGCCATCGCCAGCAAGGGTGACGTCACGCGCGAGGTCAGCAGCAACATGCTCAACGATGAGATCTACGGCCGGATCCGCACTCTTGCCAGGAGCGGCGACACGGAGGCGGCGGCCACAGCGCTGACCCGCCACTCGGATATCTCCATGAAGCAGGCGTTGGAGTTCATCGCCCTGCTGGACGACTGACTCGCCGGCCCCGGCCGGCCGCCGGGGAACGTTTCGCGGGTTCCGCCGGCGGACGGGCACTGTGCAGGATCGCCGGCTAGAAGTCGAAGATCTCCCCGAGCCAGCTTTCCTTCTTCTTGGGCCGCCGGCGGTCGTCGTACCTCGGCTGGTCATAACGGGGACGGTCCCGGCGCTCGTCATAGCGGCGGTCGTCCCGGGGCGGCGCGACGTTGTACAGCGGGGGCGGAAGGTGCCCCTGCGGCGGGGCCACCGGGGCCGCAGCCCCGCCCACGTCCGCCGCACGGTCAATGATCTTGTCGAGCTCGCCGCGGTCCAGCCACACCCCCCGGCATTGCGGACAGTAGTCGATTTCGACGCCGCTTCGTTCGCTCATGATCAGGTCTATTGAATCCACAGGACACTTCATGTCCCGGACAACGAGCGGGCGGCCGGAATGGTTCGGACGAGTCGCGCCGGACGGCCGGGGCTACCGGCCGCCGGAGATGCCGGCGAGCAGCTGCTCGAAGGGCACCGACTCCAGGGGCGCCGGCTTCTGCTGCGGCTGGGTGCCCTGCAACAGGGCGGCAAACTCGCCCGCCGCGGCGTCGATCCGTGCCGAGAGGGGTGACCCGCCGCCGTCGTTGTTTCCCCAGTCCTGCGGGCCGGCAAAGACGGCAGTGGCGGCGACCCTGGTGCGCAGATAGGTGAACAGCGGCCGCATTGCGAAGTCCAGGACCATCTGATGCCGGTCCGTGCCGGCGGTGGCGCCCAGCAGGACGGCCTTGCCTTCCAGCGACTTGGGATCCAGCACGTCGATGAAGGACTTGAACAGGCCGCTGTAGGAGGCGCTGAAGACGGGGCTGACGGCTATGATGCCGTCGGCGGCGTCGATGCCGGCGATCACTTCGGCCAGGCGGGGCGCCGCGTAGCCGGTCACGAAATTGTGGGCGATGTCCACGGCGAGATCCCGGAGTTCGACGACGTCAACGGTGACGGCGTATCCCGCTGCCGCCAGTTGCCGTTCGGCCGAGGCTGCCAGCTGGTCCGCCAGGAGGCGGCTCGACGACGGGACGCCGAGTCCGGCGGAGAGAACGGTGATTCGGCGGGTTTCCACGGGTGCTCCTTGGGTGTCATACGGCCGGTCGGGCCGTTTGCATGCGTTTGCATCTATCTCTAGAAGCGGCGGCCTGCACCGTTTATTCCCGCTCCCCGTTGCCCTGTCACTTTGGGCGCTTTGGCCGCGGAATGGCAGCCACAACCGATAGGGCAACCGGGACACAGGGCCGCGGGCAACCGCGCGCGCCTGATAAGGTGCCCGCACTCTGTCAGACTGCACCCATGGCGGCACACAAGGACCAGAACAAGACCCAGCCGACCGAGGCGTCCGTGGGGGCGTTCCTGGCCGCCGTCGAACATCCGGTCCGTCGGGCCGACGCCTACCGGCTGCTCGACCTGATGTCCGGCATCACCGGCGAACCGGCACAGATGTGGGGTCCCACGATTGTGGGCTTCGGCCGGTACCACTACAAGTACGCCACCGGCCGCGAGGGCGATGCCGCGGCCGTGGGTTTCTCGCCCCGGAAGGGAAGCCTTTCCCTGTACGGCCTGACCTACGGCCAGGAGTCCGCCGCACTGCTGGGCCGGCTGGGCAAGCACAAGACAGGGGCGGGCTGCCTCTATGTCAACAAACTCGACGACGTCGACGAGGCTGTGCTGGCGGAGCTCGTCCGGCTCGGCTACCGGCATGTGACCACGGCGCTGCATCAGGCCTAGGCAGCAGGGACCGCAGCGCCGGGCCCGCCGCCGGGGGGACGCGTGGTGCCGGATTTAACGACAGAAGGCCCCCGAGCCGGGTTCCTCGGGGGAACCGACTGCGGGGGCCTTCCAGCAGACCAGGCTGCTAGCCGGTGAGGGCTACTTGCCTGCGACTACGTCGAGTTCGATCACAGCGGCAACGTCGGCGTGCAGCCGGACGTTGGCCTGGTAGGAACCGACCGACTTGATGTGTGCCGGCAGTTCAACCTTGCGCTTGTCGATGCTGCCAAGGCCAGCGGCCTCAACGGCGTCGGCCACGTCGGCCTGCTTGACGGTGCCGAACAGGCGTCCGGTCTCGCCAGCCTTGACGACGAGCTTGACCGGCTTGGAGGAGAGTGCAGCTGCCTGCTTCTGAGCATCTTCCAGGGAAGCGTGCTCGCGGGCAACGCGGGCAGTCTTGATGGACTCAACCTGCTTCTCGCCACCCTTGGACCAGGTCAGAGCGAAGCCGCGGGGCAGCAGGAAGTTACGTGCGTAACCGTCCTTGACCTCGACAACATCGCCAGCAGCACCGAGACCGGTTACTTCGTGGGTCAGAATGAGCTTTGCCATGTTAGTTAATCCCTTCCTTAGCCGCGGCCAGCGCCGGAGTAAGGCAGCAGAGCAACTTCGCGGGCGTTCTTGATTGCCTGGGCGATCTTGCGCTGTTCCTGCACCGTGACGCCAGTGACGCGACGGGCGCGGATCTTTCCGCGGTCGGAGATGAACTTGCGCAGCAATGCTACGTCCTTGTAGTCGATGACAGTGATGTCAGCGGCCTTCAAGGGGTTGGACTTTGGTTTGGGCTTACGGAGTTCAGCCTTAGCCATCGTGGAGCTCCTATTCGATGGAGCCCGTGGACATTGATCCACGGGATGGTGGTGATCCGACGCTGGCCTGCGGGAGTCCGCCTTTTGGGCGGGCCGTCAGGGTCGGCGTTGAACCTTTAAATGTTGTTTAGAAGGGAGGTTCGGAATCCGGGCCGTTGCCCCAGCCGCCACCAGCATTGCTGACACCGGGCGTAGCCCAGGGGTCATCCTGCTGTGCGGGCTGGTTGCCGCCCCAGGTTCCGCCGGAATTGCCGCCCTGGTTTCCACCAGAGCCGCCACCGAAGCCACCGCCGCTGTTGCCGCCGCCGAAGCCGCCCTGGGAGCCGTTTCCGGCACCCCCACCGCCGGAGCGCTGGGTGCGGTTGACCTTGGCGTTGGCGTAGCGCAGGCTGGGGCCGATTTCGTCGACTTCCAGCTCGATAACGGTGCGCTTCTCGCCTTCCTTGGTTTCGTAGGAACGGCTCTTCAGGCGGCCGGAAACGATCACCCGCATGCCCTTGGTGAGGGACTCGGCGACGTTTTCGGCTGCTTCGCGCCATACCGACGCGCGGAGGAACAGGGTTTCCCCGTCCTTCCACTCATTGGACTGGCGGTCGAAAGTGCGGGGAGTAGAAGCGATGGTGAAGTTCGCTACTGCCGAACCGGACGGTGTGAACCTCAGTTCGGGGTCATTGGTGAGATTACCGATGACCGTAATAGTGGTTTCGCCTGCCATCTACTGCCTCCTTGTTCGTTCCTGCGGGGTTGAAGTGTGAAAACCGGGGCTGAGATTACTCAGCAACGACCTTCTGTACCTCGGGGCGAGTGATCTTGGTGCGCATGATGGTCTCGTTGAGACTCAGCTGGCGGTCAAGTTCCTTGGCGGTAGCCGGCTCAGCGGTGAAGTTCACCACGGCGTAGATACCCTCAGACTTCTTCTGGATTTCGTAGGCCAGGCGACGACGGCCCCAGATGTCAACCTTTTCGATGGTTCCACCATCGTTGGTGATGACACTCAGGAACTTCTGAAGCGTTGGCTCAACGGTACGCTCTTCGACCTCGGGGTCGATGATTACCATCAATTCATAAGGACGCATATGTGAACCCACCTCCTTTGGGCTAAGCGGTTACGGCATTTCCGTAACAGGAGGTTCATTTGCGGTGCCTAGCGCGTCGCAACACCCCCGGAACGGGGGCAGGGCGCAGCACAGACTTCAATAGCTTAGTGCATGCGGGGTGCTTTCCGCGATTCCTTGGCCCCACCGTACGGGCTTCACAACCGTTCCGGAAGGACGCCGGCCGCCATGTGGACAACCGGCGCGGCCGGCGACGGGCCGGTGGGCGACAGCGGCCCCGGTGGGCCGGCGGAAGACGCCGGCAGCGGGCAGCGTGCCATGATCGGGGAATGAACACCGGATCCGCCTCCCGAGGTACCGTGCCCACGCGCAGGAGCCGCCTGCGCTTCGCCGTCATGCTGCTGGCCGGGCTGGCCGCCGCCACCGCCGCCGCCCTCACCGGCCGCTGGGTGCAGGCTCCCACGATCTTCTGGGACGTCGCCGCGCTGACCTATCTGGTCTGGGTGTGGCTGGTGATCGGACGCATGGACCCGGAGCAGACACGTTCCCATGCCACCGCGGAGGATCCGTCGCGGGGCGCCACGGACCTGCTGATCCTGGCCGCGAACGTGGCCAGCCTTGCGGCGGTGGGAGCCGTCGTCGCTGACTCCCATAACAACTCGGAGGGCCTGACCCGGCTCGGCGGCGGACTGTTGGCCCTCGCCTCCGTGGCTTTGTCATGGATGCTGGTCCAGACGCTTTTCACCCTGCGCTACGCCCAGTTGTACTACAGCACCGGGCGGAAAGCCGGCTCCGAGGTGGGCGGAGTGGACTTCAACCAGAAGCGGCCGCCGCAGTACACGGACTTCGCCTACCTCGCAACGAGCCTGGGCATGACCTACCAGGTGTCGGACACGGCCCTGCAGAACCACGGCATCCGCGCCGAGGCCCTCAAGCACAGCCTGCTCTCCTACGTCTTCGGCACGGTCATCCTGGCGGCCACCATCAACCTTGTGATCGGGCTCGCCGCCTAGCCCGGCCGGCAGGGCCGGGCGCTCACCCGGCCGCGGAGCCGGGGCAGCGGAGGCCTATGCCGCCGTTCGGAAGAAATACTCCGTCACCTTGGCCAGCCGGTAGGGGTCCTCGACTCCGCAGAGCTCGCGGGCGGAGTGCATCGAAAGCAGGGGCACGCCGACGTCGACCGTCCTGATCCCTAAACGGGTAGCGGTGAGCGGGCCGATGGTGGAGCCGCAGGGCATCACGTTGTTGGAGACGAACTCCTGGTAGGGGATCCCTGCTTCGGTGCACAGGCGCGCCCAGAGGGCGGCCCCCGGAGCGTCGGTGGCGTAGCGCTGGTTGGCGTTGATTTTCAGCAGCGGGCCGCCGTTGAGTGCGGGGCGGTTGGCGGGGTCGTGCCGCTCGGGGTAGTTCGGGTGTATAGCGTGGCCGGCGTCGGCAGAGACACAGAACGACGCCGCAAACGCCTGCCGCCGCTGGCTCGCCGAGGCCCCGAGGCCATCGGAGATCCGCACCAGGACGTCCTCCAGGATGGGTCCGCAGGCGCCGGAGCGGGACGCGGACCCGATTTCCTCGTGGTCGAAAGCCGCCAGAACGGCGATCGGCGCGTCCGCCGGCAGCGTGGACTGGGCATGGGCGATCAGGGCCTGGAGCCCGGCGTGGGTTGAGGAGAGGTTGTCCAGCCGGCCAGAGGCGAAGAACTCGTTCTTTGCGCCGAAGACGGCGGGCGCCTGGGTGTCCGCGATCACGACGTCGTAGCCGCCGATCTTCGCCGGATCGACCTTCGCCGACCCGACCCGTGCTGCGAGCAATGCCAGCAGGTCCTCCCCGGCTGGATCGCCAAGGCCGAAGACGGGGTTCATGTGCTGCTGCTTGTCCAGAACCAGCCCGTCGTTCACGGCGCGGTCAAGGTGGATGGCCAGTTGGGGGAAGCGGAGCAGCGGCCCCGTGGCGGTCAAGTGTTGTGTGCCGTCAAGCATGACGAGCCGCCCGGCGAGCTGCAGTTCCCGGTCCAGCCAGGAGTTGAGCAGCGGCCCTCCGTAGACCTCGACGCCGGCCTGCAGCCAGCCGAACTTTCCGGTGGTCGGCTTGGGCTTGAGTTTGAAGGAGGGCGAATCCGTGTGGGCGCCCAGGATGTTGAAGGCGGTGGTGGGGCCGGCGCCCTCGGGTATCACCCAGGCGATCAGGGCGCCGTCGCGGATCACGTAGTGCTTGCCGGCCTTGCCTGCCGATTCGTCCCAGGGCTGCATTTCGTCCAGCACGGTGAAACCGGCCTCATCCAGCCGGCGCGCCGCCTCCTGGACGGCATGGAAACTGGACGGCGACGCGGAGACGTATGCGCCCAGGTCCTGGATGTGGGCAGTGGCACTGGCATGGGTAGGCATGGCACCGAGTCTAACGCCGCACCAGAGCCGCGATGCCCGCCCCGGCAGCGCCCCGGCCCTGGGCTGCTACGAGGACCGGACACGTCCCCCGTCCACCCCCGGACATGCCCTCCTCCAGCGTGGAGGAATGGGCATGTCCCCCTTCCCACCGCCGGGTACTGGGGATGTCCCAGCCTACGAGGACATGCTCTCCGGTCGCGCCGACGAATGGGCATGTCCCCCTCCGGGCACGCCCAGCACCGGACATGCCCTCCTCTAGGGCTGAAGGAGGGGCATGGCGCCAATATGTTTATTCCTGGGCTTGAGAGCGGAGCATGTCCAGCGGTGGCGAGGCACGAGAACGGAGCATGCCCTGCGGCCGCGGGCCACAACGGAGCATGTCCAGTGCCCGCGGGTCCGGCCGACGGAAATCCGGGTCCAGGTCCGGGTCCCGTCGTGCCTGGCACCTATCAGGCTCTTCCCGCGCCGAGGGCGGGCTCCTGGGCGGCTTCTTCAGCCGGGGCTTCTTCGGCCGGGGCTTTTGCGGGCAGGCCGGCGGACGTCCCGCCTTGCTTCCGGTAGCGCCACAGACCAATGCCGACAACGACGGCCGCGAGGGCGAGCGAAAGCAGCAGCGATTCCCGCGTTGACTCCAGGATCACCATGCCGATCAGCAGGGCCACGATGCTGACGATGGACACCCAGGTCAGGTACGGGAAGAGCCACATCTTCAGCTGCAGGTCCTTGGCTGCCGCACCCATCCGGCGGCGCAGGATCAGCTGCGAGCTGGAAATGACCAGCCAGACGAACAACGCGATGGCACCGGATGTGTTGACGAGGAACAGGAACACCGTGTCCGGAGCAATGTAGTTCAGGCCCACGGTAATGAAGCCGACAACCGTGGAGGCGAGAACCGCCGAGGCCGGGACGCCGCGCCTGGAAATGCGCATCCAGGATTTGGGGGCGTCGCCGCGGCTGGAGAGCGAGTAGAGCATCCGGCTGGCCGTGTAGAGCCCTGAGTTCAGGCAGGACAGCACGCTGGTCAGAACCACGATGTCCATGATGGTGCCGGCGCCGGGGATACCGAAGAGTTCGATCACGGCGACGTAGGGGCTCTTGGCCACCGACGCGGAGTTCCAGGGCAGCAGGGTCACCACCACGGCAATTGAGCCGATGTAGAAGACCAGGATGCGCCAGACAGTGGACTTGACCGCCTTCTTCACTGCGTCGACCGGATTTTCGGATTCACCCGCCGCGATGGTCGCGATTTCGGCGCCGAAGAAGGAGAAGACAACCACCAGGATGCCCGCCAGCACCGCGCCGGGGCCGTTGGGCAGGAAGCCGCCGTTATCAATCAGGTTGCTCAGTCCCGGGGCAGGGACGCCGGGGATGAGCCCGAGGATCGCGGCCACGCCGAACAGCAGGAACAGCACGATCGCCGCCACCTTGATGGAGGCAAACCAGAATTCGAACTCTCCATAGGACTTCACCGAGCCCAGGTTGGTAAGGGTCAGCAGGACCATGAGGACCAGCGCCCAGACCCACTGGTCGACGCCCGGAACCCAGCGGTGCATGATGGCCGCCCCCGCCGTCGCCTCGATGCCAAGCACGATGATCCAGAACCACGCGTAAAGCCAGCCGATGCTGAATCCGGCCCAGCGGCCGAGCGCCTTGTCCGCGTACGTGGAAAAGGAACCGGTTTCCGGGTTGGCCGCCGCCATTTCCCCGAGCATGCGCATGACCATGATGACCACGAGGCCCGCGGCCATGTAGGCGATGAGGATGCCAGGTCCTGCCTGCTGAATGGCGGCACCGGAGCCGACGAAGAGCCCGGCACCAATCACGCCGGCGATGGCGATCATGGACAAATGCCGCGGTTTAAGGGATTTCGAGAGTTGCTGGTCAGCCTGCATGTAGCGCCGTCCTAAGAGGGGATGTTGGTGCGTCAGCGATGGCCCGGCCTGATGTGCGGCGGGCCACAGTGTCGTCCCACAGTAGACCGGGGCGCGCGCTCCGCGTTCTGTGCAGTGCGACAAATGACGCGCCGCGCAATCAGGCGGGAATACAGGAGGAAGATCTATTTGGCAACTTTGGTTGCCTCCGAGGCAACACTACGATGTGCCTGAAACCACTGGCACCGGACCGTGGCTTCAGTAGTCCGGGTTGCTCGGCACCACCAGGCCGGTTTCGTAGGCGTAGACCACAGCCTGCACCCGGTCGCGGAGGTGCAGCTTGGTCAGGATGCGCCGCACGTGCGTCTTGACCGTAGCCTCCGAGAGAAAATAGCGATGAGCTATCTCGGCGTTCGAAAGCCCCTCGGCCATGGCTCCAAGCATTTCCGTTTCGCGCGGGGTCAGGTCTTCCAGCAGGGGGTCCCTTGCCTGTCGTCCAGCTGCACCCGATCCAGCCTGGTTGGACGCGGCATCCGCCGTGCCGCCCGCAGGAGCACCGCCGGCAGCACCGCCGGCAGTACCGTCCGCCGCTGCGATCCCGGCTCCCACCCCGGTGCCAGTACCGCCCGCAGCTGCGATCCCGGCCCCCGCCCCGGTGCCCGGGGAGCCCGGCCCCGCGCCCGGGCCGCCCGGCCCCGCGCCTGGGCCGGCGCCCCTGACGTACGTCTCAAGGAGCCGCTGGGTGATCCGCGGCGCCACCACAGCGTCACCGCTGGCCACCACCCGGACCGCGCTGATGAGTTCAGCCGGTGCCACGTCCTTCAGCAGGAAAGCGGAGGCTCCCGCCTGCAGCCCGGCAAACGCGTACTCGTCCAAATCGAACGTCGTCAAGATGATGACCTTGGCGCAGGATTGCGAGGCGGTGATGGCACGCGTCGCCTCGATCCCGTCCAGGACGGGCATCCGCACGTCCATCAGCACGACGTCGGGGTCCAGCTCCCGGACCCGGCGCACAGCTTCGGCGCCGTCGGACGCTTCGCCCACAATGCCGAGGTCGTCCTCGCCCTCCAGGATCAGCCGGAAGCCCATCCGGAGCAGCGGCTGGTCATCCACTAGCAGTACGCGGATCGCTTCGGATTCGCTCATCAGTTCCCCCTGCGTCAATTTCCGATTCCCCCGTTGCAGTTCAGGACTGCCCGCATACGCCATCCGCCATCCGGGGTGGGGCCCGCCTCCACGGTGCCTCCGTAGATGCGGGCACGTTCGCGCATCCCGGCCAGCCCCTGGCCGCTGCCCAGGAACGCCGCGGTCTCCATGGTGCCCTTGCCGTCGTCGTAGACGTCGATCATGACCTGGCCGCCGTCGCGCACAACGTTCACCTCCACGCGCCCCAGCGCACGGCCGTAGCGCAACACGTTCGTCAAAGATTCCTGCACGATCCGGTATACGGCGAGCTGGAACGCCGCGTCCTCCGGCAGCGAGGGACCCGTGTGCGTATAGTGCAGCGGCAGGCCCGCCGTGCGGAAGCCCTCCAGCAGCTTGGCCAGGTTCTCACCGTCCACCAGCGGCTCCCGCGGGGCACCGACGGCAGAGTCGTCGCGCAGCACACCCAGCACGCGCCGCATGTCCGCCAGCGCGCTGCGTCCGGTGCGCGAGAGTTCGCCCAGCACCTCGCCGGCCCGCCCCGGGTCCTTCTTGACCACGACGGCGGCCCCGTCCGAGAGGCTGACCATCACCGTGAGCGAATGCGCCACGACGTCGTGCATTTCCCGGGCGATCCGGTTGCGTTCCCTGGCCGAACCGAGCTGCGCGGACCTCTCGGCCCAGGCCGCAATCTCGTGCTCGTGCTCCCGGCGCTGCCGGACCGAAATTCCGATGCCGGTGGCAATGACGTTGGACAGCGTGATGCTGATCCCCGCGGCGATGCCGGCCATGAGCTGGAAGTTCTCGGGCGTGGTTCTCACGGTGTCCGGCAGCCGGCCGTCGAGAGGACCCACCGCGAGGACGAAGTACATCAGCGCCAGCGGAGCTGTGACGGCCGCAAGCGTGATGACGGCGGAGCGCCGGGTGCGCACCGCAGCGACCGCGTAGAGCGAAAACCACAGCCCCGCGGAAACGTTGGATCCCCAGGGGTGCATCAGGGTGATCGCTATTTCGATCACCGCCACGATGGCCGCCACCGGCACAGGATAGGCCCGCCGGAGGAGCAAGACTCCGGCAGCCACCGTGAGCAGCACGGCGACCGGCCAGGCACCGGCCCGGACAGATTCCACCGCGGCCGGCGTCACGAGGATCAGATAGCAAAGCACCACGACGGCGTCCATGACGCGAGGGTGCTGGAACAGGTAGCGCCGGAGCCGGCCGCGCCGCCGCGCGGTAATTTCGGCGAAGGACGCATCAGCCTGGCTGGCTGGTGCGTCCTTCACAGAGGCTGGATCGATCATTCCCCGAGCCTAGACGGTGGCCGGGCGGGCGGCCCTAGACATCCCGCTTTTTCAGCAGGAACGCGGCAAGAAGCAGCGGGATGACCACCCAGGCGCCCAGCACCAGGGCCGCCTGCCAGGCCTCGAGCGCTTTAGGGACGTGCTCGACGGCGGTCATCGGTTCAACGGTGCTGCCGGGAAGGTACTTCCGGGCCTCCACGAAGAAGTCCCCTGGGATCAGTTGGAAAGCGATCGGTGCCACGAAGAACAGCCCCACCAGGCTCATGATGCCGCCGGCGGAGTTGCGGATCAGCGAACCGAGAGCCATGCCGATCGCGGCCACGGCTGCCACATAGAGGCTGTTGACCAGCAGCAGTTTGACCGACTGGGAGCTGGCCACATCAAGCTTGAGATCGTAATTGTCCAGGATGGGCAGCGACACGAGGCCCGCCAGGAGGACGGAAACCGCGGTCAGGACGAAGGCGGTCACCATGACGACGAGGAGCTTGGCGGCAAACGCGGGGATCCGCCGCGGCACGGCGGCAAAGGTGGAGCGGGCCATGCCGGTGGTGAACTCCGAGCTCATCAACAGCACGGCGAGCGAGCCAAGGATCAGCTGGGCAAAGGCGATGCCGGAGGTGGGGACGCCCACGGCGAGATCCCCGCCCTGGGCGGCGAAGGCGGCGGCCGCGCGGGGATCCCTCGAGGCGGCCTCCGAGAACTGTCCGGTGCCCCATGCGGAGAGGGCACCGAAGCCCACCACCACCAGGACCGTGGAGCCGAGCAGGATCAAAGTGGACAGCAGGGTCCGGAACTTGATGAATTCGGAGTTCAGGACCCGGAGGAAGGACGGTCCGGGGCCGGGGCTGGTGCCGTTGCCGGTGCGGGCGCCACGGACGGAGGCTTCGGACTTAAGGGTGGTTGAGCTCATGGCTGGTTGCCTCCGGACTGGACGGGGGCGTCGGCGCCCGTGGTGATCAGCGAGTGGTATTCGACGTCATCCTTGGTGAGCTCCATGTAGGCCTCCTCGAGGCTGGCCTGCAGCGGAGTGAGCTCGTAGACGAGGACCTGGCCGTCCAGGGCGATCCGGGCTATCTGCCGCGGGTCGAGGCCGGTGACCTCGAGCAGTTCGTTCTCCTGTTGCTCCACGGTGACACCGGCTCCGGCGAACAGGCGCATGAGCTGGTCCGGCTGGTCGCTGCGGACGCGCGTGCGGCTCTGGCCCTTGCCGTTGATGATCTCCTGGATCGGGGCGTCGGCAATGATCCGGCCCCGGCCGATCACGATCAGGTGGTCCGCAGTGACTGCCATTTCGCTCATCAGGTGGCTGGACAGGAACACCGTGCGGCCCTCGGACGCCAGGTACTTCACGAGGTTCCGCACCCAGAGGACACCTTCCGGGTCCAGGCCGTTGACCGGCTCGTCCAGGATGATCGTCTGCGGGTCGCCGAGGAGCGCTGCGGCGATGCCGAGCCGCTGGCCCATGCCCAGCGAGAAGCCCTTGACCTTTTTCTTCGCAACGTCGGCCAGGCCGGTCATTTCGATGACCTCGTGCACGCGCTTCCTGGTGATGCTGTGCGTGGCGGCCATTGCCAGGAGGTGGTTGTAGGCCGAACGGCTGGTGTGGACGGCTTTGGCGTCCAGCAGGGCTCCGACGTCGCGCAACGGCGAGGCATGGCGCGCGAACGGGATCCCGTTGACTGTTACGGTGCCCGACGTCGGCCGGTCCAGTCCCATGATCATCCGCATGGTGGTGGACTTGCCGGCCCCGTTGGGACCCAGGAAACCGGTGACCCGGCCGGCTTCCACAGTGAAATTAACGCCGGCGACGGCGGTCTTGTCGCCGTAAACCTTCGTCAGGCCTCGTGCTTCGATCATGGAAGCGTTCCTTTGGTTGCGGTGGGCTTGGTGCAGACACCACGCTACCGAGGCCGCTGGCCGTTTTCGCCGGTCTCAGGGATGATTCAGGGTCGGTCCAGGGTAGTCCGTCAGGATGACGGCGGCTGCTCAGGGTGCAGGCGAGTAGTAGGTGAGGGCACCGGGCAGGACGGAGAAGTCGACGGCGCGCACACCGGGCATCACTTCTCCGTCCACCGCCAGGACCATGCTGGTGTCGCCCGGTTCCACCCGGATGCTCCTGCTTTCACTCAGGTGCGTGATCCCCGAAGTTGCCACCGTCCCCGTCAGCACGGACCAGAGAAGCCGGAGCCGGGCAAACGACTCGTCCGCGGTAATCATCCTGAGGTCAAAGACCCCGTCGTCCAGGACGGGGCGGACCAGCGGGGCATGGTCGCGGGGGTAGTACCGCCCGCGGCCGATGTAAAGGATCCACAGCTTGTGCCGTGCACCGTCGACGGTGAGGCTGGACGGCGTTCCCGCGGCGAAGGTCCGGAACATGGCAACCACACCGGCCAGGGGTTTGCCCAGGGCCGCCTGGAGCAGTTCCCGGCGCCGGACAAGGTTGGGGTACAGCCCGATGCTGGCGGTGTTGAGCATGGTCAGGCGCTGCACCTCGGGGCTGTCCGGAAGTCCCCTCTCGACGGCAACGAGCCCGAGGTCCGCCCGGGCCGCCTCCCCAAGGGTTGCCGCTTTGACGGCAGCCTTCAGATTCGGGATTCCGGCGTCACGCGCGAAATGGTTGAGCGTTCCGCCGGGCAGGACCAGCAGTGGCAGGGAATGTTCGACGGCGGTCGCGGCGGCGGTGCCGACGGTTCCGTCGCCTCCCCAGACGCCCAGCGCACGGACTCCGGCCCTGGTGGCCACAGCGGCAACCGCCTCCGCGATATCCGCGCCGGGCGGAATCAACTTTATATACGCTTTGGGGAATACTTTCTGCAGGGCCGCGGCCGTCTCCGCGGCATAGGACCCGCCCAGGGTGTTGACCGCGATTCCCAGCCCTTCGCCGTCGGGGAGTTTGGCGGCGCTGACAGCGGTCCGCCGGACCTCGGGGAAGGGTGGCCGGACAGGCCACCACTTACGGGTGGCAAGGGCAGCGGCGGCACCGAGGGCGGAGCCGAAAACGACATCCGAGGGCCAGTGGGCCCCGGTGTGGACCCGGGAGTAGGCCACGCCGGCCGCGACGGGAGCCAGCGCAGCACCCACAGCCGGGCGGACCAGCCCCACACCGAGGGCGAAGGCCACGGCCGAGGCCGAATGGCCGGAGGGCATGGAGGAGCTCGTCGGCTGCGGGTGGACAAACCGGTAGACCGGGAGATGTTCCGGAAGGGGACGTGCCCGCGGCAGGAGGGTCTTGAAGCCCAGGTTCGTGATGGCGGATGCCACGCCTTGCGCCAGCAACCCGTGAAGGGCCGCCCGCCGGGTCCTTCCCGGCACCAGGGCCATCAGGGCCGCGATGCCGAACCAGAGCTTTCCCTTGGTTGCCGCGGCGGACAACCGACGGAAGAAATCATCATGGCTTCCTCCCGGAAACGCGGAGACGGCGCGCACCAGTTTCCGGTCGAGCCCCGCCAGCCGTCCGGGCGCTTTCCTCAGCACGCTTCGCATTGGACCACCATACTGCGGCGGCGCTCAGCTAGTAGGGCGTCACCTGGTGCGGAGGGGCTTCGCGGCGCCGGCGAGCAGGAGGGCCACCAGAATCGGAACCACGATCACCAGCAGGGCCATCCTGATGCCGGTCACGTCGCCCAGGTAACCCAGCAGCGGCGGGCCGGCGAGGAAGGCTATGTAACCCAGGGTCGAGACGACCGAGACCCGGGCGGCCGCGTGCTGGGGATCATCGGCGGCCGCGGACATGCCCACCGGGAACGCCAGGGCAGCCCCGATTCCCCAGAGTGCAGCGCCCGCGGTCGCGAGCCAGAGGTCGCCGGCAAGAACGAAGAGGCCCAGCCCGAGCGCGGCAGCAGCCATGCTGGCCCTGAGCACAGCCACCCGGCCGTAGGCATCGATCGCCCGTCCGCCGAAGAAGCGCATGGCCGTCATGGCCAGGACAAAGACGGCAAACAGCAGGGCCCCCGTGGACTCCTCGGTGCGCAGACCGTCCACGGCGGCTTTCGCGATCCAGTCGTTTCCCCCGCCCTCGGTGAGCGTTGCGCCGAGAACCACGACGCCGACCAGCAGGGTGCGGCCATCACGCCAGGCGCGCGGCCCGCGGGGAAGGCCGGTCTCTCCCGCGGGCCGGGCAGCCACCGGTTCGAACGGCAGGAAGTAGCGCGGCACCCACAATGCCGTCGCCGCAACGACCGCAACGATCACCAGCAGGTGGACCGGCAGCCCGACGCCGACCGTTGACAGTCCGGCGCCGATCAGGGCGCCAATGAAGGCACCGCCGCTGAAGGCGGCGTGGAACTGCGGCATGACGGTGCGGCCGAGCTTATGCTCGACGGCGGCCCCTTCGATGTTCTGCGATACATCCCACAACCCGATGCCAATGCCGAAGAAGAAGAGCGACAATGCTGTGCCCGGAACGGTTTCGACGCCCAACGACAGCGCGATTCCCGCGCCGGCAGCCGCGGCCAGGAGGCCTGCCGCCCGGATGGTGTTGGACGTGCCGATCCTGCCCACGACATGTCCCGCCGTCGGCAGGGCAATGAGGGAACCGACTGCCACGCACAGCAGCAGTGTCCCCATCTGTCCCGAAGTGATCTGCAGGGTGGCAGTGACTGCCGGGATGCGGGCGGCCCAGCTGGCGAAAACCAGTCCGTTGATGCCGAAGACCACGAAAGTGGCGGCGGACGCGGCCTTGAGCTGCGGCGCCGTTGCGGTTTGAGCCATACGATCACTGCTTTCCACCACTAGCGTGCGCGCTCCACTCGTTTTTCATCCCAGACCGGCTCGGCCGACTCATAGACCTTGCCGTCCGAGCCGAAGACGAGGAAGCGGTCAAAGGTGCGGGCGAACCAGCGGTCGTGCGTGACGGCGAGAACGGTGCCCTCGAAGTGGTCGATGGCGCGTTCCAGCGCCTCGGCCGAGTGCAGGTCCAGGTTGTCGGTCGGCTCATCGAGGAGCAGCAGCGTGGCCCCGGAGAGCTGCAGCAGCAGGATCTGGAAGCGGGCCTGCTGGCCGCCGGAGAGCGACTCGTACTTCTGCTCCGACTGTGAGGACAGCCCGTAGCCGTCCAGCGCCCCTGCCGCGGCCTCGCGGCCGAGTCCGGACCGGTGTTCGTCGCCGCGGTGCAGGATTTCCAGCAGCGTTTTGCCCAGCAGGTCCGGCCGGACGTGGGTCTGCGCGAAGAAGCCGGGGCGGATCCGGGCGCCGAGTTTGACGGTGCCTTCGTGCGGGACCTCGGCGATCTCGACGTCGGACACCGGCAGGTGCTCGCGTTCCGGGTCGGTCCCGCCGGTGGCGAGCAGGCGCAGGAAGTGGCTCTTGCCCGAGCCGTTGGAGCCCAGCACGCCGACACGGTCGCCGAACCACACCTCGGTGGAGAACGGCTGCATCAGCCCGGTCAGCTCGAGCTTTTCGGCGACGATGGCGCGCTTGGCCGTCCGGCCTCCCTTGAGCCGCATCCGCACATTCTGCTCGATGGGCAGGGCCTCCGGCGGCCCGACCTCAAGGAATTTTGCCAGCCGGGTCTGCGCGGCGTGGTACCTGTTGGCCATGTCAGAGCGGAAGGCGGCCTTGTTCTTGTACATGTTGACGAGTTCCTTGAGCTTCACGTGCTCCTCGTCCCAGCGCTTGCGCAGCTCCTCGAAGCGGGCGTTGCGGTCTGCGCGCGCCTCGACGTAGGAGCCGAAGCCGCCGCCGTGGACCCAGGCGCCGGCGCCGTTGATGCCCGGCTCCAGGGTGACGATGCGGCCGGCGGCGTTGTTGAGGAGTTCGCGGTCGTGGCTGATGAAGAACACGGTCTTCTTCGACTCGTTCAGCTTCGCCTCAAGCCAGCGCTTGCCCGGCACGTCGAGGTAGTTGTCCGGTTCGTCGAGGAGGAGCAGGTCGTCGGGCCCGGCGAACAACGCCTCCAGCACCAGCCGTTTCTGCTCGCCGCCGGACAGGCTCGAGGCCGGCCGGTGCTGCGCCCGGTCGAAGGGGAGGCCCAGTGCCGCCATGCAGACCTCGTCCCAGACCGTTTCGACGTCATATCCGCCGGCATCGCCCCAGTCCACGATCGCTTGGGCGTAGTTCATCTGGGTGGGCTCGTCGTCGTGCTCCAGCATGGCCATTTCGGTTTCATCTACCGCACGGGCCGCGGCTGCCAGCGCAGGCGGTGCTGCCGACACCAGCAGGTCGCGCACTGTGGAATCATCCCGGACCTGGCCCACGAACTGGCGCATGATGCCCATGTTCCCGGAGCGGCCGATCACGCCTTCATCGGGAACGAGATCGCCGGAGATGATCCGGAACAGCGTCGTCTTTCCGGTTCCGTTGGGACCGATCAGTGCCGTCTTGGTGCCGTCCGGGACCTTGAAGGTCACGCCGTTGAGCAGTTGCGTGCCGTCGGAAAGGAAGTAGTCGATGTTGGAAACGTCAATATGGGCCACGCAGTCAATCCTCCCACGGACCGTCCTGCCCCTTGCGGCCGCGGTGCGCGGCTAGCTGTACTGGGTACAGCTAGCTGCCTACCAGGAGGTCCGGACGCCGCCCTGCCCACGGCCGCACCGTCTCCAGGGCGGCACCCACGGTGAAGACCGTGGCGTCCTCGAACGGATGGCCCACGATTTGCACGCCCGTCGGGATGCCGCAGTCGGCCATACCGCTCGGCACGGCGAGGACGGGGCAACGGTTATTGATGTTGAACGGTCCCGTCATATGCCCCTGCCAGTAGTGCCCCAGACGCACGCCCTCCGCGTCGATGCCGTCGAGGTACGTGCCGTCCGCATCCAGGGCGGCCACGGCCGAGGCCGGACACACCAGTGCGTCGAAGCCCGACATCGCCGCGGACAGTTGGGCCTGGATCCGGGTTTCCGCCCGGATGCCGTCGATGAAGCGGTTTTCTCCGGCGGCCGCCCGGGCGTCCGCCATGAACTGCCGGGTGTACGGGGCCAGCAATTCGAGGGAAGCCTCCGTTTCGTCCTCCATGGCCGGTCCGAGGAGGTACCCGAAATGGGTGAACATCGTCCGGCTGATTTCCTCGGTGGTCCAAGGCAGCTCGACCTCTTCCACCACGGCTCCGGCGTCACGGAGGTCGGCGGCAACAGCGCGTGTATTCGCCTCGATGTCTGCGGCGACGGGGTAGTTCCCCAGCCGGATGCACAGCGCGATGCGCATGCCGGCGACTGCCGAAACGGCGGCGGCGCCGGGCGGGCTGGATATCGCCGGAGTCCCCGCGAGGGAGGTGTGGTCCCCCGGATGACGGCCCGCCATGATGTTGGCGAGCAGCGCAGCGTCCGCCACTGTCCTCGCCATCGGGCCGTCGCCCCGGTAGTGGTCCGCGGAGAGCGGGGCCTGGCCGGGGATCCTGCCATAGGGCGCCTTGTAGCCGACGGTGCCGGTGAAGGAGGCGGGCGGACGCGTGGAACCGGCGATGTCGGAGGCGGTGGCGAGCGGCGCTAGCCCGGCCGCCAGTGCTGCACCGGAACCGCCGGACGAGCCGCCTGGGGAATACTGCCGGTTCCATGGGTTGCGCGTGACTCCCCACAGAGGACTGTGCGTGACGGTGGCACAGCTGTATTCGGGGGTGGTGGTGCGGGCATGGATGATTCCGCCGGCCCGCCGGATCCGGTCGACGACGGGATGGTCTGTCTGTGCCAGCTCATGTTTGCGGGCCACGAGCCCCTGGGAGAGGGTGCGCCCGCTGAGCCCGTGCTTTTCCTTCGTAGCTACCGGTAGCCCCAGCAATGGTGTGAGGTCCCTGCCGCGCGCATATCGGGCAGCTGCCTGCCGTGCCGCCGGCAACGCCTCCTCGAACAGGGTTTCCGTCAGGGCGTTGATTCCTCCGTTGACGGCCTCCGTGCGCGCGATCACTGCTTCCATCAGCTCCACGGGGGAAAGCTCCCGGGAGCGGAAGAGCCGCAGCGCCGTGCTCGCGTCGAGGTAGTGCAGCTCTGTCATGCGGTGGCCGTTGCCGGCTGGGAGGAGGTTTCGGCCAGGGCGCCGGCAACCAGCTCGCGGGCTACGCCCGTAAGCATGTCCACACCGGCAACCATGTCCTCGTCGGTGGTGAATTCCCGTTCGCAGTGCGAGACGCCGTCCACGCTCGGTACAAAGAGCATGACCGACGGCGCCACCGTGTTCATGGCCACCGAATCGTGGCCGGCCATAGTCTGGATCCGCCTTGCGGAAAGACCCAGGTCTGCGGCCACCTTGTCCGCGAGTTCCAGCCCGGCCTCGGGAAAGCGGCGGATCGGCCGAATATCGAAGTCTTTGACGTTGACTTTGATGTCGTGCTCGCGCGCCAGCACATCGATCTGCTCGATGAGTTTTGCGCGGGCCGCCTTGACGATGTCCGGGTCACCGGAGCGGAGGTCGGCGACGAGATGCACCCTTCGCGCCACCACGATGGGCGAGTTGGGTTCGAGTGTCAGCTGCCCCACCGATGAGACCAGGGCCTCCTCCGCGAAATCTTCAGTCACGTCGTGCACCATGAGAATGATCTTCGAAGCCGCCACCAGGGCGTCATGCCGGTCCGCCATGGCGGTCGCCCCGGTATGGGACTGTTCGCCGAGCACCTCGATGTCCAGTTTCTGGGTGTACCAGCTGCTGTCCACCAGGCCGATGGAGATGCCTTCACGTTCCAGGATCCTGCCCTGTTCGATGTGGATCTCGGCATATCCGGCAACCTCGGGCCCCTTGTCCGTGCCCAGGTACCCGATGCCGTCCAGCGCCTCACGGACGGTAACGCCCTGCAGGTCCGCCACGTTCAGCATCTGGTCCTGCGCCAGGAGGCCCGCAAAGACCGAACTCCCCATGATGCTCGGAGCGAACCGGCCGCCCTCCTCATTGAACCAATTCACCACCGCCAGGTTGAACCTCGGCGCGACACCGCCTTCCGCGACCTCGGCGTCCAGCCGCCGGGCCGCGTGCAGGGCGGCCAGGACGCCGTACGCGCCATCGAACCTGCCTCCGAGCGGCTGGCTGTCCAGGTGGGAACCGATCAGCACAAAGGGCGCCCCCGGCGTCCACTCCACCAGCCCGAACATGTTGCCGATGCCGTCCACCTGCAGTTCCCAGCCGGCGTCGCGCACCCAACCGGCGAACCAGTTGCGTGTCTGCGCATCCTCCGGGGTGGCTGCCTGGCGGTCGACACCGTTGTCGGGTGTGGCACCGATGCCGGCGACGTGGTGGAAGTCTTCGAGGAAAGCTGCTGAAGTCATGGGGAATCCTTTGTATGTTGCGGGGGAGAACGGTGGGCTTGTGGGACTAGCCCATGCGTCCGCGCGTCTCGGGAACCTTGGTGAACAGCACCAGAAGGAACACGATGGCGGCTGCGGCGGCCATGTAGAAACCGGGAGCGTGCGGCACTCCGGTGCCGCCGACCAAGGCGGTGCCGATGAACGGCGCGGTGCCGCCGAAGACCGCGTAGGCGCCGTTGTAGCTGATCGCCGCAGAGGTGAAGCGGGTGCGGGTGGTGAAGATTTCGACGAAGAAGGTGTAGCAGCCTCCGCCATAGATGCAGAGGGCCACCACGAAGAGCGACTGACCCACCAGGGCGAGAGCGAGGCTTCCGCTGGTCACCAGCATGAAGCTCGGCACTGAAAGCACTGCCAACGCGGCCGAACCTGCAATCAGCATCGGTTTGCGGCCGAAGCGGTCTCCCAGCCGGCCGCCGAGAGGCAGCAGCACGGCATAGAGGGCGAGGGCACCGGCGTTGACCAGGAGGGACTGCTCGCGGCTCAGGTGGCCTGTGGTCTGGACGTAGGAGACGAAATAGGCCGAGAGGAAGTAGAAGCCCATGGCGGTCAGGCCCATCACGAAGATGACCTGGACCATGCGGAGCCGGTTTTCGCGGAAAGCTTCGCGCACCGGGCTGAACTCCTTGGTCCTGGCGGCCTTCGCCTCATTGAACGCGTCGCTTTCCACCGTCCGGCTACGGATCCAGACGCCAAACAAGGCGAGCGGCAAAGCCAGCAGGAACGGGAAGCGCCAGCCCCACGCCATGAACGCTTCATTGGGCATCGACTGGCTCAGGATGAGGATCATCGACCCGGCGACGACGGAGGGCAGCGCGGTGGCGGCAATGGTGATGTTGAGCCAAAAGCCGCGGCGGCTGACCGGGGCATGCTCGAAGACGAACGACGGTGCTCCCACCGACTCGCCGCCGGCGGAGAAGCCCTGGATCAGCCTGCAGAGGACCAGCAATGCCGGGGCCCAAGCACCGATCTGGCCGTAGGTCGGCAGCAGCCCCATGAGGGCGGTGGCCCCGCCGATTGCGATGAGCGTGATCGTCAGGACCCGGCGACGACCGATCCGGTCACCGAGCGCGCCGAAGAACAGGCCGCCGACGGGACGGACCACGAAAGCGACACCGAAAGTGGCGAAAGTGGCAAGCATGGCCGCGACGGGGTTGCTGCCGGGGAAGAACAGCTGGGAAAAGATGACAGCCGTGAGGCCGTAGAGGGTGAAGTCGTAGAACTCGATGAACTGCCCGATGCTGCCGCCGGCGAGGACACGCCGTTGCATTTTGGTGATGCCGAGCGGTCCGGACCGCGTCTCGTCCTTGGCCAGGGGCGGGGTCAGGGCCTGGGCGGGCTGTGCCGCCTGGGAAGCGGACAACGGCGGGTCGTTGATCTCGTTGATAATCATGAACGCCACGCTACGGGCGCCGTGTTTCCGAAATTTCCCGCCGTGTTACGGGTGCGGGAAATCAAATCTGCTGATGTTGCCGCTGTGTTGCCGGCAAGCCACGGTCCTGACATGTGTCGGACACTTGGGGCGTGATTCGGAACCATTGAATCTCCTTTGATCAACATGGTTGTCGCGCTTCAGGGTGCGGCCAGAGCCGTCATTGCGTGGGATTTGCCGCTGGACTGCCACCAGCACCACGCACTTGAACAACTCTCTGTGATACGCCTCACATCTGTCCAATGGATAGTTTTGGGCGGACCGATAGATTTTGCCAATGACGAACCTCCGCCTTGGGTCGCGGCGTAGCCGTTGGTACGGGCTAGGCGGCCGCCGCACCACTACTCGCGGGCGGAACCGTAGAGCCGGATGCATGTCTCCTCGAAGGCCAGCGCCCGGCGGGTGGGCTGCACCCCCTCGGGCCGGACCAGCATTACCTCGATCGGCGGGAAGTCGTCCGTCAGGGTCAGGGCCACCACCCTTCCGCCGGAGTACGTCAGGTCGCTGTAGAGACGCTGGTTCAATACGGCGTAACCATGCCCTTTCGCCACAAACGAGCGCACAGTCTCGTACCCGGCGAAGCGGTGCCGGACGTTGGGAACGACTCCTGCGATCGCATACAGCTGCTCGTAGTATTCCCGGCTGTGCGGGAGATCCAGCACCACCGCAGGTTCACCCTGAAGATCCTTCAGGGCGATGCTCCGCTCCGGCCGGGACGCCGCAGGGTGCTCGGCGTGGACGAGCACATGAGGCGGCACACGCTCGAGCACTGTGTAGGTGAAGCCGCGTCCCAGGCCGAGACCGTACGTCAGCGCGACGTCACATTGTCCTTCGAGGAGAGCCGTCTGCAGGCTCGCCAAATCGGCCTCAAGAAAGGAGACTTCGACTCCCGGATGCTGGACTTCGAAGGTTTGCAGGATGGCCGGGAGCCTGAAGGGGGCAAGGGGCGCAAATACGCCCACCTTGAGCTCCCCGACGAGGCTTGTCGCAAGCCCCCGGGCCGACTCGTACAGGGAATCGGCATGCTCCAACAGCACCTTGATGTCCTGGGCAAGCTGCCGGCCGGATGGCGTCAGCCGCAGGCCCCGGGTCCTGAGCCGGACAAACAGCTGGGTCGACAAGCTGGCTTCGAGTTGGGCCATGGCGGTGGAGAGCGTGGACTGCGTTACGAGGAGCCGTTCGGCTGCCGCTGTCATGTTTTCCAGCTCGGCGACCACCGCGAAGTACCGCAGCTGGGTCAAAGTGAAAGGCTTGGCCTTGCGTCAATGGTCGCATTCTGCGCGGCTCCCCGCCGTTCCAGGAACCCCGCACAGCGTTGAGCGGCAGCGGGCCTCAGCCGGCGGCGGTGAGGAACTCCTTGAGCAGGGGCCCGGACGTGGTGGCACCAAGACCGCCGTCCTCAACAAACACGGCAACAGCGAGGTCCCCGTGCACGGCCACGATCCAGGCATGCGTCTTGGGTGGATTATCGTTGCCGAATTCCGCAGTGCCGGTCTTGGCGCCCACCGGAGCGCCCGGCACGGCTGACAGGAAGCCCGCGTGGCCGGAAGTCACCACGGCGCGCATCATGTCCGCCAGCGAGGCTGCCTCGGTTGGTGTCACCGGAGTACCCGGGCTTTCCGCCGGAGGCTCCGCCGACACCGTCGGGGTGGATGCCGTCGGCAAGGCCGATGCTGGAGGAGTGGAAGCGGTGGGCGCCGACTGGCCGGTGCCCGCACCGGGATTCAACACCAGTTGCGGCGAGACCGGCGCACCCTTGCCAACCGATCCGGCCATCACGGCGGCGGCCAAGGGGGACAGCAGCACCTTGCCCTGGCCGATCATGGAAGCGGCATGCTCGGTGCCCTCGGACTGGCCAGGCACCGACCCCAGGAATGCTGCCGCGCCAAGGGCGGGGGCTTCGACGGCGACCCCCAGGGACGTCGCGGCGCTCTCCAGCTGGGCCTGGCTCACACCGTCCCGGGCATTGATGAAGGCGGTGTTGCAGGAGTGGGCGAAGGCATCACGGAGCGTCACCGACCCCAGGGACGAGGCGGGATAGCCCTCGGCGTTCTTGAAGGTCCGGCCGTCCACCGTCAGGCTCGGGGTGCACTCGACCTTTGAATCCGGGGTCATGCCGTTGCGGAGCATGGCCAGCGAATCCACGATCTTGAAGATCGAGCCGGGCGCGTACTGCCCCAGCAGGGCCGTGTCATAGCCGTTGCTGCCGGGGCCGGACGCGGCCGCCAGAACGGCGCCGGTGGAGGGTCGGAGGGCGACGATGGCCGACGCCGGGCCCACCTTGGCGAGGACGTTCTCAGCGAGCTGCTGGAGGTTCACGTCGAGGGTGGTTTTCAGAGGCGTTCCGGGCGCACCCTCCACCTGGAACAGTATCCTGCGCGGATCGGGGGAGGCCCGGAGTTCCTCTGCAGTCAGGCCGGCCTTCTGCGCCCGGATCACGGTTGAATCGGTGCCGCGAAGCTGGGCGTCATACTGCTGCTGGAGACCGCCTGTTCCGGTGGTATCTCCGGGCTTCAAAGCTCCGTTGGACGCCTCGATCTGCTCCGCGCTGGCCGGGGCGGCTGTTCCCAGCAAGGCGCGGGCAAAGGTCCGGGTGGGAGCAAGCGGAAGCGAGTCCGGGATGGCGCGGGCACCCGGAATCGCAGCGATCTGCTCGTCGGTGATGGTGCGCCCCTCCGCCCGCAAGGTGATGGCGGTGACGAAGGCCTCCGCTCCGGTGGCTTCCACCTGCCGTACGAAGGCCGCGGGGTCCACTCCCACCAGTTGGGCGAGTTTGCCCGCAGACTCCGCGGCGTCGGCCCCGGCGAGCAGTGGCTTGTCGATGCCGACATTCACCACCGGGCGGTACGTGACCAGCGGGACGTCTCCGGCGCCGAGAATGGCAGCGCGCTGCGGCGACTCCGCGGCCAGGCTGAGGACCTCTCCCTCAGCCAGCTCGGGAACCAGCATTGCCGGGGTCCAGACGGTCAGCCACTTGTCGCCCGACTTCTTCAGCTGGGCGGATACCGTGTATTTCCACTCCTTGGGCCCGATGTTCCAGCTGTAGGTCAGCGGGACCGTGGCCGTGCCCGACTCGAGCTTCAGCTCGCCCGTGTCAACGGTGGGCTTGTCCGGATCCAGCGCCTTGAACACGTCATGGAGCTGCCCGTTGGCGGCGCCGGAGTCCTTGCCGTCGAAAGCGACGGAACTGACGTCCTGGGCGGCTACGGCCGACGCCAGCTGCTTCGCCGCCTCCTGGGCGCCCGCACGGCCGTCATCGCAGCCCACAAGGGAGGCGCCGAGAACGAGACCGACAAGGACAAGTGAAAGTTTTGATGAGTTCCCCACCGCGCCATTATGCCCCGGGCTGGCGACATTGCTCGATTTCCGCCCGCTGCGGGGACCGCGGGACGGACACAAAGGACACGGACCCGGCCGCACCTCGTGAAGGCCGGCAGCGCAGCGCCCGGACCCCGAGCCGCCGGCTACGCCGAAAGGCCCGGCACCGCTAGGCTAAATATGTCTTTCAAGGCATATCTCGCGGCGTGGAACCCCGGCATGCCCGTCACACCGGGCCCTGGGGGCGTGGATGAGGAACAGAGGTACACCCCGCGGAGCGGCGTCCGCCACGGAACAGGACCCAGGACCGGGCGTCGGAGCAGACCCCGGAGGTCCATCAGACCCGCGCTGAAATCACCGCCGATGTAGTTCGCGTTGTAGTCCGCCAGCCCGGCCGCCGTCGTTACCTTGTAACCCACGATGACGTCACGGAATCCCGGCGCGAAGCGCTCCAGCTGGGCAATCACCGCTTCTCCCATGTCGACGGTGGAACCGGCGGGTACATGGCAGTAGCTCCACAGGATGTGGCGTCCCTCGGGGGCGCGGCTTGCGTCGAAGCGGGACGGCTGGGAAACCAGCACGTACGGCCGCTCCGGATGCCGGCCCGCGGCAACCTGGTTCTCGGCCTCGGCCATCTCCTCCCTGCTGCCGCCGACGTGCACGGTGCCTGCGTCACCGAGCCCCGGGGCAGCCCACGGCACGGGGGCCGACAGGATGAAATCGACCTTGCAGGCTCCATTCCCGAAGCGGAATGCCTCAAGGGCGCGCCGGTACCGGTCCGGCAGCCTTCCCTCCGCCAGGCGGAGCAGTCCGGGCGGGGCGACATCGAGCAGCGTGGCCCGGACCGGAGGAAGCTCGGCCAGGGAGTCGATCCGCGCGTCGGTTTCCACCACGCCGCCGTGGGCCTCCAGATCGGCAATCAGAGCCTCGGCGATCGCCGCCGAACCGCCGAGCGGGACCGGCCAGCCCTCGGCGTGCGCCAGCGCCCCGAGCATGAGTCCCGCCCCCGCGGCGGCCAGCGAGGGCAACGAGGAGACGGCGTGTGCCGCGACGCCGGTCAGGAGGGCCGGTGCCCGGTCTTCCCGGAACCTCAGCCCCCAGAGCCGGGATCCCTGTTCGAGCGTGCGGAGGCCGAAAAGCCCGGCCGCTACTGGGTCCTTCGGCACGCGGAGCAGCTGGTTGAGGGTCAGATCCGCGATGCCGTCCACACGGTCCACGAGCGGGGCCATGAGGCGGCGGAACGCTCGGCCGTCCCGTCCCAGTCCGTCCGCGGTCCGTTCGAGCGACCGGTACGCCAGAGCCGCACGGCCGCCGTCGAGCGGTGAACCGTAGGACACCTCGGGCACCGCCAGCTCGATCCGCCGCGACAGTCCGAAATCCCGGAAGAACGGGGAGGCCAGGACCATCGGATGCACCGCGGAGCAGACGTCGTGCACATGGCCCGGTTCCATCAGTTCCGAGGTGCGCACACCACCGCCGGGCGCGGCGGCTGCCTCGTAGACATGCACCTTGAGCCCGGCCCGGGCCAGCGTCACCGCTGCGGCAAGACCATTGGGGCCGGAACCGACCACGGCGACGTCAGGCATCGACCGTGGCCTTCCGCCAGGGCAACAGTGATGCCGAGGGCCTGACGGGATCGATCCGAAGCCAGTCCGGGGCACGGTCGAAGGGCCCGCCCTGCGGGTCGTCCAGGTCATGGCGCCGGATGATGTCGTAGTCCGGGTCCCAGACATCCCAGGCCACGCGCGCCATCAGGTACCCCGTCGCGATCATGTGGAACACCACCGCCAGAACGTAGTACGGCATGTCGATATTGTGCTGGGAGACGCCGCCGCTGGTCACCTGCCCAAGATACATCCAGATGGCAGCCCAGTGCAGGCCTTCGATGACTTGCCAGATGAGGAAGTCGCGCCAGCGCGGACGGGCCAGGGCCAGCAGGGGAATGAGCCAGAGAACGAACTGCGGCGAATACACCTTGTTGGTCAGGATGAACGCTCCCACGATCAGGAAGGCCAGCTGGGCGAGCCGGGGACGCCGCGGCGCGGTCAGCGCCAGTACGCCGATCAGGACGCAGGCCAGGACGAAGATGTCCAGGGCGAGTGCGTTGATTGCCTCGGCCTGCAGGGGCAACCAGCCGAGGCGTCCGGCCACGAGGTTGTAGGCAAACCAGGGCGAGCTGTAGCCGGCAGGCCGGTCCTGGGTGAATTCGTAGAAATACTTCCAGCCCGCCGGATTCAGCGCCGCCACCGGCAGGTTGACGGCGAGCCAGGCGGCGGCAGCGGAGGCCACCGTGACCAGCAAGGGGCGGAACCGGCCCGTGCGGAGCGCCAGCAGCAGCAGAGCGCCGACGATCAGCATGGGGTAGAGCTTGGTGGCGGTGCCGAGGCCGATGAAGATCCCCGCCAGCACCAGTTTGTCGCGAGAGAAGTAGTACATGCCCAGGGCCAGCAGGCCGACGGCCCACATGTCCCAGTTGATGGTGCCGGCCAGCACGATGCCGGGCGCGACGGCCACCATCGCCGCATCCCACGTCCGCCGGCGGGCCATCCGCGCCGTGGCCAGCACGGTGACGATCCAGACGGCAGCGACCAGGGCGGCATTGACGTCGAAGTACGCCAGGACGCGGTCCCTTGCGGTTCCATCACCCGGGACCAGTAGGGCCGTTGCGCCGGCGATCAGGCCCATGAGCACCGGATACTCGAAGAACGTTTCCTTGGCAAGGAACGGGAAGGCACCGTCGCCGAGTCCGCGGTTCCGGAACAGTTCGGGGAAGTCCGAGTAGCAGGTCGAATAGAACTGCCCCGGCGTTTCCCACCCGTTGGTCCGGCAGTACGACTTCAGGACGATTCCGAGCAGGGCGGCCAGCACCGTGAGCAGAATCAGGACGCGTTCCACGGTGAAGAAGCCGGGGGAGACGACGCCGGGCGCCGCGCGGTGGCCCATTGGCCCGCCGACAAGTTCGGTGAAGTTCCGTAGGAACAGATCACTGCGGCTTGGAATGACCAGTCGGGCGCGCTTGCGGTGCTCCGGCGGCTTTGTCTCCTGCATGTCTTTGAGCTTACCGGGGCAACCACGGGCGGGCCGCGGCGCGGCTACACACCAGGCAGGGGGCCACGCACTGAAGCTGGTTCCCGGCGGTTTTCTACAGGCCCCAGCGCACCACGGCCGGTGTCTTCTTGTCCCAGCCCAAGGTGCAGACCTTGGCGGTGCCCAGGATGAAGTGCCGGCCCTCGCGGGGATCCAGGCCAAGCCACCGCGCAGTGAGGATCCGGGAGAAGTGGCCGTGGGCCACAATGAGGACATTGTCCAGACCGGACTCAAGCACGCGGCCAACGATCTTGTCGGCACGTGCAGCGACGTCGTCGAGCGATTCACCGTTCGGCACGCCGTGCGTCCAGATCAGGTACTCCGGATTGTCCTTCCGGATGAGGTCGGAGCTGATGCCCTCGTAATCGCCGTAGTCCCACTCGACGGCGAGCGGCTCCAGCTGGGCGCCCGGATATCCGGCCAGCTCAGCGGTGCGGCGCGCGCGCCGGAGCGGAGAGGTCAGCACAAGATCGAAGTCGACGGCGTCGAGCACCTTCCGGGCCTCGACCGCCTGCTGCTCACCTTCCACCGTGAGGGGAAGGTCGGTCAGGCCGGTGTACTGCCCGCTCTTTGACCACTCGGTTTCGCCGTGCCGCAGGATCCACAACTGCGGTCGCGGAGCGTTCATCGGTGCAATCACTTGGACTCCTCAGATCTGGACGGTTCGACGGCGGTGCTGGCGACAAGGTCAGGGTCAGGGTCAGGGGAAGACTCCGGCTGTGCGGCCCACCATTCGTGCAGCTTAGCCTCAGCAACGTCCCGATCCAGCGGGCCGTGTTCCATGCGCTCCTCTAAGAGGAACTTGTAGGCACGGCCGACGACGGGACCGGGCTTGAGGCCCAGCAGGGCCATGATTTGTCCGCCGTCCAGATCGGGACGGACGGCCTCGAGCGATTCCTGCTCGCGCAGTGCCTCGATCCTGGACTCCAGGTCGTCATAGGCAAAGGACAGCCGCTCCGCCTTGCGCTGGTTGCGGGTGGTCACGTCCGAGCGGGTGAGCCGGTGCAGGCGTTCCAGGAGGGGCCCGGCGTCGGTGACGTAGCGGCGGACGGCCGAGTCGGTCCAGCCGGCGTCTCCGTAACCGTAAAACCTCATGTGCAACTCGACCAGACGGGCCACAGCCTTGATTGTGTCGTTGTCGAAGCGGAGCGCCTTCATGCGCTTCGCCGTCAGCTTGGAGCCCACCATGTCGTGGTGCCGGAAGCTCACCGCGCCGCCCGGCTCGAAGCGGCGGGTGGCCGGCTTTCCGACGTCGTGCATCAGCGCGGCGAACCGGAGTACGAAGTCGGGGCCGGGAACGGCGCCGTCGGCACCGGTCTCCAGGCCGGCGGCTTGTTCGAGGACCTGAAGCGAATGCTGGTAGACGTCCTTGTGGCGGTGGTGTTCATCGGCCTCCAAACGGAGAGCGGCGACCTCGGGCAGCACAAACTCGGCCAGCCCGGTATCGACCAGCAGGTCAACGCCGGCCCTGGGATGGGCAGCGCAGATGAGCTTGACCAGTTCCTCCCGCACCCGTTCGGCGGAAATCATGGTGATTCGTTCAGCCATCCGCGTCATGGCCTGGCGGACGTCGTCATGGACGGCCACGCCGAGCTGGGCCGCAAACCGGGCCGCGCGCATCATGCGCAGCGGGTCATCGGAGAATGAGGTTTCCGGGGTTCCGGGCGTCGCGAGGACGGAACCGTGCAGGTCACGGACACCGCCGAAAGGGTCCACCAGCTCCAGCTCGGGCAGCCGCAGTGCCATGGCGTTGATCGTGAAGTCCCGCCGCAGCAGGTCGTCGGTGAGTGAATGTCCGAAGGCCACCACCGGTTTGCGGGAGTCCGGATCGTAGGCCTCGGCGCGGTAGGTGGTGATCTCGATCTGGAAGCCTGCCTTGCGCATTCCGATCGTGCCGAAAGCCCGGCCGATCTCCCAGTAGTTATCGGCCCACTTCTTGATCAGCGCAACGGTCTGGTCCGGCGTGGCGTCGGTGGTGAAATCCAGGTCGGGGGAGACACGTCCCAGGAACAGGTCACGTACGGGACCGCCGACGAGGGAGAGTTCGTGGCCAGCGTCAACGAAACGCTGTCCCAGCTCCAGAACCACAGGGTCCACCTGGAAGTCGACAGTCTGTGAGCTGGTCTTGTGATGTGCATGCGCCATAGTTTCTTAAGCATAGTTTCTCGGGCCTGCCAGAAAACCGCCGTACACGATCCCGGTACCGTCCCCAATGCCCGCGCGGGGTGTAGGTATGGGGCCGCCAGCGACCACTTATCCAGCCATCCACTTTCCTGTCATGTTGAGGTCATCAACATCGGACAAGAGTCGTTAGAGTGGACCTCATGGCCCATCCCGTACCCAGTGCTCCCGGCAGGAGGACAAACGCCCCGTTGCCATCGGCAATCGGGGCCAACGTCGCGCCGGTCCAGCATTCGGGACAGGCTTCCCTGCCGACCGTGGAGGAGATTTCCGCCGGTGGCGTCGTTGTGGACACGTCCGACGCCGCACTGCGCGTGGCCATCATCGCCCGCCTTAACCGGGGCGGCCGGCTGGAATGGTGCCTGCCGAAGGGCCATCCCGAAGGCCAGGAGAGCAACGAGGAAGCCGCCGTCCGCGAGATCGCCGAGGAAACCGGGATAGAGGGCAAGATCCTCGCACCGCTGGGCAGCATCGACTACTGGTTCACCGTCAGCGGGCACCGCGTGCACAAAACGGTCCACCACTACCTGCTGCAGGCCACCGGCGGGGAGCTCACGATCGAAAACGATCCGGATAAGGAAGCCGTGGACGTCGCCTGGGTGCCCATCCAGGAGCTGGCCCGCAGGCTCTCCTTTCCGAACGAGCGGCGCATCGCAGATCTCGCCAAGGAAGTCCTGCCGGAACAGCGGTAGACGGCCGGGACAGGCCGTCGATGGCGCACAAAGCCATGAGCGGGTGAGACGATGAAGACGATGTCACCCGCCAAATCCACACCCTCGCCGTCCGGTCCCGCCGATTCCACAGCCGTCCACGCCCGAGAAGCCCGTTCCAGCGCCGTCATGGCCGCGGGCACCCTGGTCTCGCGCGTCCTTGGGTTCGGTAAAACCTGGATGCTGGCTGCCGCCCTGGGCCTCGGGTCCACGGTGAATGACACCTTCATCAACGCGAACAACCTGCCGAACCTGATCTTCCTGCTGGTGGCAGGCGGGGTGTTCAATGCCGTCCTGGTGCCGCAGATCATCAAGGCCAGCAAGGCGCCCGACCGCGGAGCCGACTACGTGAGCCGGCTGCTGACCCTGGCCGTGCTGGTGCTGCTCTCCCTCACGCTGCTCGTCACCCTGCTGGCGCCCTGGGTCATCGATCTGACCACCCAGGACTATTCGCCGCAGCAGAAGGCTCTCGCCGTTACCTTTGCCTTCTGGTGCCTCCCGCAGATCTTCTTCTACGGCCTGTACGCCCTGCTCACCCAGGTCCTCAACGCCAACGGCGCCTTCGGGCCGGCCATGTGGGCGCCGATCCTGAACAATATCGTTGCGATCGCCGGACTGGGCATGTTCATCGGCATCATGGGGACGAACGCCGCCAACCCCCACACCATCGACAACTGGGACTCCTTCCAGACCATTCTGGTGGCCGGGTTCTCGACGATCGGCGTAGTGTCCCAGACCGCCATCCTGCTGGTCCCGGTGTTCCGGCTTAAGCTGGGGCTCCGGCCGCGCTTCGGCTGGCGCGGCGTGGGCCTGGGACAGGCCGCCAAACTGAGCGTCTGGACTCTGGCGACTGCCGCCGTCGGGCAGCTGGCCTTCCTTTACGTCATGCGCATCGCCACTATCCCGGGTGCCGAACGCCTCCGCCTGGAACGGGCCGGCGACCCGGCGGCGAACACGCTGCCCGGCAACGCCGTGCTGGAGGTGGCCAGCCAGCTGTACTTGCTGCCGCACTCGATCATCGCGCTTTCCCTTGCCACCGTGCTCTTCAACCGGATGACCCGGGCCTCCCAGGACGGCAACCACACCGAGCTGCGCAATGCTCTCTCACACGGACTGAGGACCATGGCCGTGGCGACGGTCTTCGGCGCGCTGGCGCTGTTTGCCCTCGCCGGACCGCTGGGCATGTTCTTCTCAGGCGGGGACCGCCAGGACGGTGTCATGCTGGCCCAGACGCTCACCATCCTGGCCCTCAGCACTCCCTTCATGAGCGCCAATTTCATGATGTCCCGGGTGTTCTATGCCAACGAGGACGCCCGTACGCCATTCTTCATCCAGCTGGTTCTGGCTCTGGTCAACGTGGTGGCTGCCTTCCTGATCCAGTTCCTGCCGTTTGACCAGATCATCTTCGCGATCGCCATCCTCTATACCTGCGGGAACATCCTCTCCGTGATCGTCAGTGCCACCTTCCTGCGCCGGTTCCTGGGCCACCTGGACGGCCCCCGGATTGCCAGCTCCTACATCAGAATGGGCTACGCGGCGCTCGGCTCCGCTCTCGCCGGAACCCTGGCCCTGTGGCTGCTGGGCAGCTACAGCCCCGACGGGTTCGCCTGGAGCACCCCCGTTGCCGCCCTGGTGACGATCGTCGTCGTCGGCCCCATCATGCTGGCTGCCTATCTCGTCCTGCTGAAGCTCTTCCGCGTCACCGAACTGCGCGACCTGCTCCAGCCCTTGCTGGGCCGCCTGCGCCGCGGCTCGAACGCCGACGACGATTCCGCCCCCACAGATTCCGCCCCCACAGGCCCTGTTCCCGCAGGCCCCGTTCCCACAGGCCCCGTTCCCGCAGGCCCCGCCGGTGCCGCCCCGCGTCCTGCTCCGGGGACGGGAGGGGGCCCCACCCGGCCGGAACGGGCCACCGTCTCGGTGGACACAGGCCTGATTCCGAGAATCTCCGGGGAGTTCGATGCATCGTCCTTCCGAGCCGGGCCGGACATCCGTGAACCCGAGGAACGCGCCGGCTGGCGTGCCGGGCCCGAGGGCGGTTACCTGCCCGCCGAAGACGTACCCAGTTCGGCCGAGGGCGGTCTGGGCCGAGGTGATGTCCCGTTGCCGGGCCGTCGGACGTACCAGGGCGCCCCCGGACACAATCCGTATTTCCCGTTCGGTCCGAAGAAGAAAAAATAGCGCCCCTGCGGTGTTCCGACGCCGTGCTTCCGCGGCCCGGACACTGAATCGGCTAGGATCGGAGACTAACAAGGGGAGTTGCAGACCATGGGCCACCGGCTTTAACGGTGGGCCCGAGGTCACTGATGAAGTGGCCAGGCCGGCAGTTCCCGGACAGTCTAGGAGGAACCCGTGTCCCACCCGATCGATGTCGGATCAGTACTGGGCGGCCGCTACAAGGTGACCGCCACCGTACTGACTTCGCATGACCAGGATCTGGTGCTGGACGGTGTTGACCAGGTGCTCAACCGTGCCGTAAGCATCCTCGTGGCCGGCCCGGAAAACGGCGACCAGGTGGCCCAGAGTGCCCGTGAGGTAGCAACGGGAGAGCGGCCCGGGCACGTGCAGATCCTCGACCTCGGCGTCAGTGACCTCACCACGTACCTGATTACAAACCACACCTCGGCAGCGGACCTGCTGGACCTCGTGGTCTCCTCCAACCCGCCGTACATTGAACCTTTCTTCACGGACACGCTGGGCAGTGAGATCTTCGGACAGCCCCGCTCCAAGGAACCTGAAACCTACGACGGCCTCTACGACGACGAGGAAGTCGAAGCCGGCTACATCGACTACAGCCAGCAGCCGCGCGCGGCCGCTGAGCAGTCTAATTTGCCGGTTGCGCCGTCGCCCGAACCTTCCCGTCCGGCGTCGACACCGTCAACAGGTGCAACCGCAGCCGCTGCAGGAGGGCTCGCAGGAGGCAAGGCCGCCAAGGCCGTCCGGAGTGGGAAGTCGCCGAAAACTGCGCCCCAGAAGGCGACGCCCCACCAGACCGCGCCCCAGCCCGTGCAGGATGCGGCCGCATCTCAGCCGACGGCGATGCAGCCCGGTGTGCCCAGGTCGTCGGCGCCCGCAGAGCCGGCACCCGCCAAGCCGGCGCCCGCTGAGAAGCCGAAGGTTTCCCTGTGGTCCGAAGCTGATTACGCCCATGACGCTCCGGCTGAACAGAACCACTCGCCCCGCCAGGAGCGCCCCGTAGCCGCCGGCGCCGCCGCTGGAGGACTGCTGTCTCCGGAACAGGACCGCACGCCGCGCAGCTTCCCCGCCGCTGCACGGGATGCCGAAGCGGATGAGGACGAATACAAGGACGACCAAGAGCCCCGTGAACCGCGGTCCAAGCGCTGGCTTGTCGGAGGATTGCTCGCAGCCGTCCTGGTTGCGGGTCTGATCTTCGCCGTGACCAACCTTGGGAGCCTCTTCAAGAGCTCACCACCGCCCGCGGCCGGTACTTCTTCCGCGGACACTCCGGCCGCCGGTTCCGGGAAGCCGACGACGACGGCCAGTTCGGCCCCGGCGGCCGGACCGCCAGCGATCGAGAGCGTTACCCGAACCGGCAACTTCGATTTCGCCGGAACGTATGACGATGACCTGAGCAAGACCGTTGACGGGAACGGAGCCAGCTACTGGTCGGACATGGAGTTCGCCACAGACAACTGGGGCGGCCTCGCCACTGAAGTGCCGTTGGTGGTGAAACTGAAGAGTCCATCAGCGGTCTCCTCGGTAACGCTGAGCCAGCTCGGGGCATCCGGTGGAAACATCAACGTCCTCACCAATGACCGGCCTTCGCTGGACGGTGCCAAGCCAGTCGGAAGCAACAGCTTCACGTCGCCTGATCTGACCATCTCCCTGCAGGAGCCGGTCACCGCGCAGTACGTGATCGTCTCCATCAAGACACTTCCCAAGCTCGCAGCGCCGAAGACGCGCTACAGCTTTGGACTGCGTCTGGCCGAGATCAAGGTCCAGTAACTCCGCGCGTCATCCGGCTTCCTCCACACGGCCGACTGCCAGTCCTAAGCGGTAGCCTGAACCGTAGCGTCATTCTGTGATGCCCGGTTTCACCGGAATATTCAGCACCCACTAATAGTTGTGCCATGTGGCCAGCCACGCAGGCGGGCGCATCGACAAAGGAAGAGGTTCACCGTTCAGTGAGCAACGCAGAAAACACCGCGTCCGAAGTACGTGATGTCATCATCGTCGGCTCAGGACCCGCGGGCTACACCGCCGCGGTCTACACGGCACGGGCAAACCTGAAGCCGCTGCTCCTGGCAGGATCCGTCACCGCCGGCGGCGAGCTGATGAACACCACCGATGTGGAGAACTACCCGGGCTTCCCGGACGGCATCATGGGCCCGGACCTCATGGAGAACTTCGAGAAGCAGGCCGCCCGTTTCGGCACTGAAATCCAATTCGAGGACGTGACCGATCTGAACCTCGACGGCGACATCAAGACCGTAACCATCGGCACGGGCGAGAACTTCCGGGCGCGCTCCATCATTCTCTCTACCGGCTCGGCCTACCGTGAGCTGGGTTTGCCGAACGAAAAGCGCCTCTCCGGCCACGGCGTCAGCTGGTGTGCAACCTGCGATGGTTTCTTCTTCAAAGATCAGGACATTGCGGTCATCGGCGGCGGCGACTCCGCCATGGAGGAAGCCCTCTTCCTGACCAAGTTCGCAAAGACGGTCACCGTGGTCCACCGCCGGGATACGCTGCGGGCCTCGAAAATCATGGCTGACCGCGCCCTGGCCCACGACAAGATCAAGTTCGTCTGGAACAGCGGCGTGGAGGATGTCCTCGGCCAGGACAAAGTCACTGGCCTGAAGTTGAAGAACCTCGTGGACGGGACCGAGACCGAGCTGGCAGTGACAGGCGTTTTCGTGGCGATCGGCAACGATCCCCGCACCGACCTCGTCAAGGGCAAACTGGATCTCACCCCCGAAGGAACCATCGCCGTTGAAGGGCGTACTTCTAAAACCAGCCTCAAGGGTGTGTTTGCCGCCGGCGACGTCATCGACCCGACCTACCGCCAGGCCATCACGGCGTCCGGGTCCGGCTGTGTGGCCGCCCTCGACGTCGAGCACTACCTCGCCGACTTCAGCGCCTAAACGGCGCATCGACCCATCGAAGAGAAAGACAAAATTATGAGCAACGCAAAAGAAGTAACCGACGCAAGTTTCAGCAGCGACGTTTTGTCCGCAGACAAGCCCGTAATTGTGGATTTCTGGGCGGAGTGGTGCGGGCCCTGCCGTAAGCTCGGACCGATCCTCGACGAAATCTCCGTGGAGTACAGCGAGAAGGTTAACGTCGTCAAGGTCAACGTCGACGACAACCCGGCCATCGCTGCTGAGTATGGCATCACCTCCATCCCTGCCGTTTATCTGTTCCAGGGCGGAGAGGTTAAGGGCACCGTAATTGGCGCGCGGCCCAAGCAGTTCTTTGAAAAGGAATTTGCGGACGTACTGTCCTAGCCCAACAGAGATTGCGCCGTATAAAACGCGGTACGGGAGGCCCTACTTCATGGAAGTGGGGCCTTTCTTTTTGCCATGGTGCCAGCGCTTCTCTGCGCCTCAAGCGTACGCTCTCCCTCCGGGCTCTTTGCAGCCCTCGCTCCACGTGGGCACCCGGCAATCACTTCCTGATGCCGTCCGGACTTTCTGGCGGGTAGGGGGACCGCCCACGGAGAATCAGTCGGCAGAAGGAAGCCGGGCGCCGAGCCGATGCTGTGCATTGGTCATTTTGCCGCAGCTAGGGAGGCGAATCCTCGCCGTCCCATCCGTTTGTGTTCTCACTAGACACACGGTGCGATCTGACCGCTTATCGGATCCCTCTTGCTCGACACGTTTCACGTGAAACGCCCGCATGCGCTGGTGGGAGGAACAACCGAAAGACCCGGGCCCGCGCTGCTTCTCGATGAAGGGTTGGTGCTTGGAGCAGCTCCACCAATCTTGGCCATGTTCCACCACAGGTCGCTGCTGGAGGCAACCACACGGCGCTGTATGGTAGCGACCCCACGAAACCAGCTCGCATTTGCGGGGTGAACACCCGGACCCCGGCCCGTTGGGAACACCCGCTTTGCTGTAGACACGGCTTGTTTCACGTGAAACGCTCGTCACAGATATGCCTGGGCGCACCGTGCATGCTGTCTGCACGCCCGATTTTTCCGCCAGGGAGCAAACAGCTCGTGCGCGTCTAGCGGCGGGCCTACGCCCAAGTGCTGGTTCCGGGGGATCGCTAAAAGCGTTCTGTTGGGGCGCAGGCAAGGCCTACGTGGGAGAGGCAACAGGTTCTGCGAGCCACTTGGCAATTCCTGGCGTCTCTCGCGTAGCGCCCAATCTTTTAGGGCCGTCCAGACTGACTGGCGGGCGTGAAGGCCCTACTTCATGGAAGTGGGGCCTTTCTTTTTGCCATGGTGCTAGCGCTTTCGCTGCTCCTCTGGCGTGAGCTTCTCCCGCCGGCTCTTCAGGTCGTCCGCTCCCAGAAGCACCGGCGATCACGTCAGATGCAGTCCGGAGTCTCTGCGAGTAGGGACACGGCCCACGGAGGCTCCGTCTACAGAAGCAAGCCGGAATGCCGAGCGATACGCGAGCGATTTCTCGGCTACCCACGGAGGCGAATCCTCGCTGTACCCATCCGTTTGTGTCATCACCAGGCCGACGGGGCTATCTGACTTCCCATCGGTCGCTCTTGCTATTACGTTTCACGTGAAACGCCCGCATGCGGTCGCGGAGATACAACCGACGCAGACGCCCGCCGCGCTTCTTCTTGTTGAGGGTTTGTTTTTCGAGCTGATCCACCCAATTCGGCGCAAGTCCACCCCTGGCCGCTGCCGGACGAAACAGCGCGGCTCTGTACGCTCGTCACCCACGAAGCCAGCTCGGATTTGCGGCGCGAACATGCGGACTACGGCCCATTGGGAACATCTGCTTTGCCGTAAGCGCGGCGTTGTTTCACGTGAAACGCACCTTGGAAAAGGGGTCCTGGGCAGCCTGCCTGCTGTCCGCAGGTCCGTCTTTTCGGCCAAGGATGCACCTACTGGGGAGCACCAAGCGGCGAACGTATGCCCAGGTGTTGGTTGCACGGGCAACGCCAAAAAACGTTCTGATCGGGCGCAGGCAAGGCCCACACGGGGGAAAACAGCAAGTTCCGTGAACCTCTTCACTGTCCCTAGCCCCCCCCGTCTAGCGCGCCTTCTTCAGGGCTGAACCAAAATGACAGGCGTGCAGGAAGGAACACGAGGGGGGACCAACGTCGCAGCTCACGAAGCATGGTGCCGGGTTGGTCGGTCTGGAGCCGCTTTGAGACCCACCTAGCGGCGGGGTGTTTCACATGAAACATAGGCACGAAGCAGGGGATTGCGCGCCTGCTCGACCACTTTCAACTTCACCGGCCCAACGGAGTCACGGCGTACGCTTGGCGGACGATGTTGGACTCCAGTTTCACGTGAAACACTCGGCGCACCCCCTGGGCGGGCACCGAGAGGGGCGTTGCTCGATGTGGCTACGGCCGTAACAACCCCTTCCCGTTTCCTTCGACGCTTGAGGATCAGCATGTTAAGAGCGCCGCCTTACACTGGAGGGCATGCGGCTCCGTCCGCGCTGCGTGCGCGGGCAGCGCATTAGAGCAGGGCTGGGGTCCGTCGGCATGCGAGCTGGGCGTGGTCCGTCCCCCCGGCACGGTGGCATGCGGGTGCAGTGGGTGACGGAGCAGGTGGGGCATAGCGCCTACGTACCTCAGATCGCGGTGAACGTCCGGCGCCAACGGGTGCCCCGAGAAACGGCCTTTAGCCTGGGTTGTTTCACGTGAAACACGACAGGACCGCTATCAATGGCCGCAAGCTCACCCCCGACCCCGCAGCACGCCAACAGTGGCACGCCAGTCACGTGTTCCTAGTGCTAAAGCCCCCTTTCGGCGTCACCCTCCCGCCTGGTGCCACCGGTAGAAACCACCCGGAAATGAATGCCGTTGCGGATTGGCCAAGACTTCGACATCTTGGCGATGAGCTACACGTCCCTCGGGGCATCAAGGCACACACCACCGAAGGTCCCATGTCACTCCTGCTCTGCTGCTTGGGACTGAGGTTCCCCTGGAGTCGTGCAAACGATGCCAGGGGAACAGGACAACTCCTGCGCGCACCCAGCAAGGGCATGAAGTCGGCGCAGTTTGAATGTCGGAGGGATCCTTAACCCTGCACGCCATTGGGCATTGCTCTAGTTCCTCCAGGAGCTCACGGCTTGCCTGTACGGGGCGAACTCGTACGTCTGACCGGGAACGAACCGCATGAAGCCTAAGAACAAGCCAAGCGTCCCTTCAGCGATTGACCACATGTACCGTTCCAGCCCCTGCGGCAGTGCCGTCTAGCTAGCCTCTTCAGTTGGGCCTGGTGCAGCGCGCTTGCGAGCCTGCGTCGACGGCACCGCCAGCGGGACAGAATTACTGGACAATCGCCCGCGGCGACGTCGCTACCGGCGAAGCGCGCTCAGCGTTGCTTCGTGCCGGCCGATAGTGGCCCCACAAAATCGCGAAGCGACGTCACCAGACCAGAGCTGTCACTAAACCAGTGTCTAACCGGTCCACCCTGGTAGAACACATGAAACCGACGACTGCGGTAGATCGCTTACAGCTGGGCAGGTGAAGGCCGGGCGGCTGGAGCCATCAGCGTCGACCTTTGGGTGAAAGGGAAAGGCCTTGGCGTAGAGAGGGGCACGGTTGGTGATGTTCTCCACAGAAGTTATGCACACCGTTGTCCACAAGGGCTGAGTGATTCCTTACAGCACAGCGGCTGCTCTTGAATCTTCCAGGCTGGGGGTCGGGAGGGGCTGTCGACTTCGCCTGGGATGGTGTACGTCTGTGGCGCACCGGAGCAGGACGGGCGGTGCGATGACTAGGCCTGCCTGGGTTGCCAGCCTTGCGTTATAAACCAAAAAAGGCAAGATACGCGCCGGCAAGCACCCTTGCCGGGGAAGCAACGGTTTCAAAATGTTTCACGTGAAACGGCACCGCAGGAACTGAGCGTCCGTCGGAGATCGTGTCGTAGACGCAAATAGCGCAGTGTCCGGACACATCTTGTGCGCACTGTTGGCGCGATCATGCACAAAGTTATCCACAGCGTTTTCCACCTTGCTCCACCGCCGAGGCCGCCCCTTGAACTGCGGTTCTCCACCACCGACGGAGCCGCCCGAACTGGCTTATTCAGTCGTCTCGTCTGATTCAGCACGTAGGCGGCCGACACTCCGTCCCCCTTGCCAGCTGACACTATTTGGGCAACGAGGTGACGAGGTTCACAGCCGCGCGATGCGATCCTCATGGAATAAGCGATGCCAAAAGGCACATGCACCTGCGGTGTAGTGACGCGACCCCGGTCAGCATGCCCGCCGCTTAGGATCCTTTCGTAGTTGACCACGAACGCCATTCAGAGGGGAGGGGGAGGCCCAGGGAGCTCCCCCTGCCCCCTCTGTGGCTCCTTCGGCCGTGTTCTCGCCCTACGCCCCGAACACGGCTTTTTCGGCAGCGCAAGCTGCACACTGGGGCCCATTCCGCACGCAACCCAGTGCCACCGTAACTAGGACTGGCTGATTGCCCCTTGGGTCCGACTTGGCCATCCATTCTGCGGGCCGAAAGTCGCCATCCATGTCGCTTCCCGCGCCCCGGGGACAATCGCATTGCATCCTTCAGCACCGCAACCGGCGCACCTCCTGCATGCCAACCATCTGATGTCGGAAACGAGCATGGGCAATTGGGGGAGTCGCTCTCCATGGGAACCCCCCGGAAAATCGGCATCCCGAAAGCGAACCGTCCTGGCTGACGATCGACCACGGGAAACCAGCGCATATGCGCCCTCAGGCGCCTAGTACATCGCGCCGGCTAAGCATGCCCTGCCCAATGCGACTGCACCCCACCCGGCAGTTGCGCCGCTACCAGACTTCCCCGCCGCAACCACCATATTGGCACGCTTCCGACGGTTCAAGGGGGTCAGTGGACTCGACGGGCGGACGAGCACCATCGGCGCCGCTGGGCGGATGCCAATGGTGGTGGGGGCACGTCGCCTCACGGATGCGCCGGCCAAATCAGGACTTACACCAGAGCTGCTGCGAGCCCATCCTGGCCCCTCCACGGCCTTTAGCGCGGTCATGCGTGGGTGAAGGCCGGCTAGCGCGTTATCGGGGCCCTGGCGACCTCGCCTTGATACCGGTGCGGGGAAGGGCAACAGCTACCCGGCCGACCGACTGAGGTTGGAGAGCTCATGGCGATGACGCAGTACATACGGCCGCGCCCCTAGAATCAAATGCGACAGCGGGTTCACGGGGGACCGCAGTGACGCGTCATAGTGTTATGCAACCGACGACGGCCTCCTTCGCCCAGTTGCCGTAGCTGACACGCCATTGGTCGCCCGACGAGCCAAGAAATGCGGGCTTGCCCCGAATCAGGGCATCCCTAAAAACGACACAATGCGCATAGGCAGGGGGTGCGGCACAGGGTCCTGCTCTTAGCTCACTGCACCTCCCAGGTGCTTCTGCTGATGCCGCGACAGGGTCTTGAAATACTCGTGCGTACAGGCGGGGGCCGCCCTGGCAGCGGGCGGGCGTGACGCCGCCGGATATGTAGACGTAAGCCTCCCCAGAACGTTTTCCAAGGATCTGCAGGGCTGCTCGTTCGCGTGGGAACGCTCGTGTTTCAGGTGAAACCGCAGGCAGGCAGGGGCCGCACCCACGAAAAAGGGGCACCCGACAGATAATGCGAAGTGCAGCGTGCACGTTTCACGTGAAACACGGCAGTTGGGGCAGCCAACGAAGCAGCTGAAGCACAGAAATAGCCACCTGTTTGCGGAGACGGCAGGCATCGCCCCTACTGGGGCCGACCAGACCGGAATGTCGCGCTGTTGTCGCATTCCGGCCACCCAGCCGCCAGGGTTGGAAGACAACTCGCACACGCAATACAAGCAGGGCGCCAAAGTCAGCCTACAACGATGCCGCTAGCGCGCCACAGCGAAGGGGTCCTGTTTCACGTGAAACAGGACCCCTTGGCTCAGGACTAGGCGATCTAGCCCGTTGGACCGGGCGCAAGGACATCCATGATGCGGTTTAGGTCCTCAACGCTGGCAAATTCGATGCTGACGCGCCCCTTTCGCGCACCCAAGGAGATCTTCACGTTCGTGTCCAGCCGATCCGAGAGGGACGAGGCCAAGTAATCCAAGCGCTCGTGGCGGGCACCAGGACGCGGGATGTTGTTCTTCGGGCTCGCAGCAGGGCTCTGGTACAGAGTAACGGCCTCCTCCGTGGCCCGGACCGACATGCCCTCGGAAACGATCTTCTGCGCCATGCGTTCCATTGCAGCCGCATCGGGGAGTGCAAGGAGCGCGCGTGCATGGCCGGCGGAAATGACACTTGCGGCCACTCGACGCTGGACCAGCGGGGGCAGCTTCAGAAGCCGGAGGGTGTTGGAAACCTGGGGACGCGACCGGCCGATGCGATCTGCCAACTGTTCATGGGTCGTTCCGAAGTCCTCCAGGAGCTGCTGGTAGGCTGCAGCTTCTTCGAGCGGGTTCAGCTGGCTGCGGTGGAGGTTTTCCAGCAATGCGTCGCGAAGCAGGTCATCGTCAGTAGTATCGCGCACAATTGCGGGGATAGTCTCAAGTCCCGCAGCCTGCACGGCCCGCCACCGGCGCTCACCCATGACCAATTCATAAGGTTCGCCACCTTCTTCGGTTGACGTGCGCACCACAATTGGCTGGAGGACGCCGATTTCCCGCACGGAGTGGACGAGCTCCGCCATGTCGTCCTCATCGAACACGGAGCGCGGCTGTTTGCGGTTCGGATGGATATCCGCGACGGGGATTTCCGCAAAACGGACCCCCGGCACCTCGACAAGTTCAGGACCGGCGTCAGGGCCACGGCCAGCGCCCTGGTCCGCTGCTGAAGCCGCTGAAGCGACCGGTTCCGCCGGAACAACTTCCGGCTTCTCGTCCTTCGCCACGGTCTCAATTTCCGCGCGCTGGGATGCACTCTTGTTTGCCGCGGTCTTACGCCGTGCTGCTGTCTGGGCCGCGACGCCGGCAGCAGTCGGTGACTCACTCTCTGACATCGCTTCGGTGCCGGTCAGCGAAGTCGGCGACTCTGCGGCCTCCGCCTCGGGGCCGGCGTCGAGCTCGTCCGCCAGGGGAACCTCTGTGGCTGCATTCCGCTTCCGCGGTTCGGGAAAGAAGAGATCCACGGGACGCGACGGCGTTGAACCGTTTCCGGAACCGTTCGTCGAGGAAGAACTTGGAATGAGTGCCCCAAGTCCACGGCCAAGGCCGCGTCGCTTATCGCTCATGGCTACATCCCTCCATTGGAAGAGCCAGGCGTCGCCGGGCTCTCGTTATTGCAATTCTTGAAAAGTGATTCTAACGTTCAGCGATTTCCGCTGCGGCTTCCAGGTAGGACAGCGCGCCGGTGGACGACGGGTCATACGTCATGACCGTCTGCTGGTAGCTGGGTGCTTCGGAGATGCGGACGGAGCGGGGAACCACGGCCGTGAGGACCTGCTCCGGGAAGTGTTCGCGCACTTCGGCGGCCACCTGGGCGGCCAGATTGGTGCGGCCGTCATACATGGTGAGCAGGATGGTCGAAACCACCAGGTCCGCATTCAGGTGCTTCTGGATCATCTCGATGTTCTTCAGAAGCTGGCTCAGGCCTTCCAGCGCGTAGTACTCGCACTGAATCGGGATGAGAACCTCGCTGGCTGCACAGAAGGCATTGACCGTCAGCAGTCCGAGGCTCGGCGGGCAATCGATGAAGATATAGTCGAGCCGCTCTTCGCCCTTGTTCGCGCGCTCCTTGGCATACACATCGATGGCGCGGCGCAGCCGCTGCTCCCGTGCGACCAGGCTGACGAGTTCGATTTCTGCGCCGGCCAGGTGGATGGTGGCCGGGGCGCAGATCAGCTTGGCGATGTCCGGGCAAGGCGCTACTACGTCGCCCAGCGGGAGATCGTTGATCAGCACGTCGTAGATGCTGTCGACGTCGGCATGGTGCTCGATGCCGAGGGCGGTCGACGCGTTCCCCTGCGGATCGATATCAATCACCAGGACGTTGAGCCCGGCGGCCGCCAGGGCTGCAGCTATGTTGACCGTTGTGGTCGTCTTGCCGACGCCGCCCTTCTGGTTCGACACCGTGAAGATCCTGGTCTTCTCCGGCTTTGGCAGCTCCCGGCCCAGCAGACGTTCGCGCCGCTTGTTTTCGTGCGCGAGCTCCCGGGCAATGGGGCTGGAATCGTCTATCGCGTCCAGCACGTTCGCGGCCGACGCCGCCTTTGAAGTTTCACGTGAAACACCGGCCTTGCCGGCGCTTTTGCCAACCGGTCCCGTCTGATTTCCCGACTTGGTGTGGGCGATGGTGGGTGCCACAAAGGACCGGGCTGACCCCAGGGACACAAACGGGGGGATCCGCTGCGTGGAGGTTTCGCTGCTTGCCACTGTGACACTCTCACTCTCATTCGGCGTCTGCTGCCGGTTACTAGCCTAACCTCTTCCCCTACAACTCCTTGGAGACGGGGCGGTTGCTAGGCAATCTTTTGAGGCTTATTCACGACGATACGGACTACGGTCGTGGGCTCCTCGAGGACGCCCTCGCCCACCACTACGACGGACGTCTGCGTGCCACCGAGCTTGCGGA